>NZ_JBKFAV010000036.1:0-67811 GCF_053345825.1 Methylobacterium sp. C33D | reverse complement strand
CCGGTCGTGCCTGGCGGTGGACGCGGACGGGTTCGAGGAGCCGGATCCGGGCGAGCGGCGGGCGGCGTTCGGGGCGTTCCTGGCGGGCGCCGCGCGGGTGTTCGCGCCGTCCTCCGACACGGCGGCCCGGATCCGGACGGTCTACCCGGATCTGTCGGTCACGGTGCGGCCGCACGTCGAGCCGGAGCGGTCGGTGCGCGCGACCGCCCTGCAGCGGCCCGGCCGAATCCGCCGCGTCGCCGTGCTCGGCGCGATCAGCGCCACGAAGGGCGGCCTGTTCCTTCAGGCGCTGGCCACCGACGCGCAGGACCGGGACCTGCCGCTGCGCTTCGCGATCGTGGGCTACTCGGACCCGGCGCTGGCGATCGGCCTGGAGGGCGTCGGGGTCGCCCAGACCGGGCGCTATTCCGGCGACCACGAGGCCCTGGACCTGGTCTGGCGGCTCTCGGCCGACCTCGTGCTGCTGCCGGCGATCTGGCCCGAGACCTACTCGTACGCGCTGACCCTGGCCCTGCGCACCGGCCTGCCGGTGGCGGCCTTCGACCTCGGCGCGCCGGCCGAGCGGCTGCGCGCCTACCCGAACGGGCACCTGCTCCCCGGCGCCCTCGCCGCCGATCCGGCTGCCTTCAACGACCGCCTGCTCGCCATCGACGTCTCGGCCGCGGGCCGGCTCACCGTGCCGATCCGGGCGGCCGAATATGGCGACCTGATGGGCGACTATTACGGCCTGGACCCGGCGCCGGCCGGGACCCGACACCCCAGCGACGAGGACGCCGCATGATCTCCGTCAACGAGGACATGAAGCAGGAGATGCTGCGCCGCGGCATCTCGGTGCTGCACCCGGCCCCGTTCGGCCTGCCGGAGGATTGCGTCTTCGAGCCGCCGTGCAGCATCAAGTGGATGGGCGTCGATTACTGCCTCACCATGGGGGCGTTCTCGTACGCGGTCAGCGGCTACTATTTCGGAGCCGACATCGCCCGCTACTGCTCGATCGGCGAGAGCGTCCAGGTCGGGCGCGGCAGCCACCCGGTCCAGTGCGGCTCGACCTCGCCGCTGTTCTACACGCACCACTCGGCCGTGTTCGACCGCCTCGACCCGCGGGCGGAGGATTACGAGATCTCCGGCCCGTATCTCTGGCCCAAGCGCGTGCGCATCGGCAACGACGTCTATATCGGCCACGGCGCCTTCCTGATGCCCGACATCACGATCGGCGACGGGGCGGTGATCGGCGCCATGGCGGTGGTGACCAAGGACGTGCCGCCCTACGCGATCGTGGCCGGCAGCCCCGCCCGGATCGTGAAGATGCGCTTCCCGGACGCGCTGATCGAGCGCTACCTGAAGGTGCAATGGTGGCGCTACGCCTTCTGGGACCTGCGCCAGTGCTCGATCACCGACCCGGAGACGTTCATCGACGCCGTCGAGGAGCGGATCGCCGGGGGCATGCAGGAATACCGGCCTGAGCGGATCTCGATCCAGTCGCTGGTGCCAAGCGCCTGAGGTCAAGCGCCTGAGGTCAAGCGCCTGAGGCCGGGGGCCCGCCGGAGCGCGCCGGGCGTCCGCGGCGGCGCGCTCAGCCCGCCAGCACCCGCGCCGCCGCGTCGCCGAGGGCCCGCACGCCGAGGGCGAGGTCGGCGTCGCTGGTATCCTCCGCCCAGTGGTGGCTGATGCCGCCGATCGAGGGCACGAACAGCATCGCGGCCGGCAGGATCCGGGCGACGTTCTGGGCGTCGTGCCCGGCGCCCGACGGCATCACCTGCCACCCTCCGGGGCAGACGCTCTCGGCCGCCTCCGAGAGGGCGCGCATCAGGGCCGGGTCGCAGGGGGCGGGGATCGCCTTCGCCAGGGCCGTCAGAGTGGCCGGGCAGCGCTCGCGCCGGTTCGAGTCCCGCACCAGCGCCTCCAGGCAGGCCTCCATCCGCTCCAGCACGGGCATCGCCACGTCGCGGAACTGGAAGTACACCTCGGCCCGGCCCGGGATGATGCTGAAGCCGCCGGGATCCAGGGTGATCCGCCCCGTCGTCCAGGTGCTGCGCTGGCCGCAGACCTTCGGGAATTCCCGGTCGATCGCCGCCAGCAGCCGCACCGCCGAGAGCCCCGCGTCCCGGCGCTCCGCCATGGTGGTGCCGCCGGCGTGGTCCTGGTTGCCGGCGAAATCGATCCGGAATTGCCAGATCGCCACGATGCCGCTCACCACGCCGAGGTGCAGGCCGGCGGATTCGAGCTGCGTGCCCTGCTCGATATGCATCTCCAGGAAGCCGCGGTAGCGCTCCGGGTCGAGCCGCGTCCGGGGCAGGCCGGCGAGGCCGGCACCCGCGAGCGCCGCGCGCAGCGGCGTGCCGTCGGTGCGGTTGCGGGCCTCGTCGATCTCGGCCTCGGTCAGGTCGCCGATCGCCGAGCGGCTGCCCAGGAAGCCCCCGGAGAAGTGCCCCTCCTCGTCGGCGAAGGCGACGACGTCGACGGGCAGACCGGCGCGGGCCAGCGCGACCCCGGCCACGACGCCCAGCGCGCCGTCGAGCCAGCCGGCCTCGTTCTGCGTCTCGATGTGGCTGCCGACCAGCAGGTGCGGGCCGGGGCCGCGGTGGCGCCCCAGCACGTTGCCGATCCCGTCGATGGAGGCCTCCAGGCCGCAGGCCTCGAGCCGGGCCATCAGCCAGCGGCGGGATTCCATGTCCGCGGCCGAGAAGGTCGGCCGGTGGACGCCGGAGCGGAACCGGCCGATCTCGCGCAGCTCGTACAGGTCGGCCAGGAAGGCTCGGGTGTCGATCGCGGTCATGGTGCGCCCAGGATGATGAGGCCTCGGGCGGTGCAAGCCCCGTGCGGCCAGCTATTCCGCAGCCGCAGGTCTCGCCGCACCGTCCCGCGCGCCCTCCAACCAGAGAGCGAGATCGGCCCGGGCCCGGTCGGTGAGCGCGCGCTTCTTCAGCGCCGCCTTCTCGGGCCCGCGCAGGCGCCGGCCGGTCTCGTTGCGGGGGGCCCGCTCGAGCGGCGGGAACAGGCCGAAATTGACGTTCATCGGCTGGAACGAGCGCGGGGCGTTGGCCTCGCCGTCCGCCATCAGGTGGCCGCCGGTGATGTGGGCGATGAGGGCGCCGAGGGCCGTGCTCTGGGGCAGGGGGGCGAGCGCGCCGCCGGCCGCCTCCGCGACGGCGAAGCGGCCGGCCATCAGCCCGACCGCGGCGCTCTCCACGTAGCCCTCGCAGCCCGTGATCTGGCCGGCGAAGCGCAAGGCGGGCCGGGCCCTCAGCCGGAGGGTGGCGTCGAGGAGGCGCGGGCTGTCGAGATAGGTGTTGCGGTGCAGGCCCCCGAGGCGGGCGAACTCGGCCCGCTCCAGGCCGGGGATCATGCGGAAGACCCGCACCTGCTCGGCATAGGTCAGCTTCGTCTGGAAGCCGACCATGTTGTACAGGGTGCCCAGCGCGTTGTCCTGGCGCAGCTGCACGATCGCGCAGGGCTTGACCAGCGGGTCGCGGGGGTTGGTGAGGCCGACGGGCTTCATCGGCCCGTGGCGCAGGGTCTCGGGGCCGCGCTCGGCCATGACCTCGACGGGCAGGCAGCCGTCGAAGTAGGGCGTGCCCTCCCACTGCTTGAAGCCGATCTTCTCGCCCGCCACGAGGGCGGCCACGAAGGTGTCGTACTGCGCCCGGGTCATCGGGCAGTTGAGGTAGTCCGCGCCCGTGCCGCCGGGTCCCGGCTTGTCGTAGCGGGACTGGAACCACGCCACGTCCATGTCGATCGAGTCGCGGTGGACGATCGGCGCGATCGCGTCGAAGAAGGCCAGCGACTCGGCCCCGGTGAGCCCGCGGATGCCCTCGGCCAGCGCCGGAGCGGTGAGCGGGCCGGTGGCGACGATGCAGGGGCCCCATTCCTCCGGCGGCAGGCCCTCGACCTCCCCGCGGACGAGGGTGACGTTCGGGTGCTGCTCCAGGGCGCGGGTCACCGCGGCGGAGAAGCCCTCGCGGTCGACCGCCAGCGCCCCGCCCGCCGGCACCTGATTGGCGTCGGCCGACCGCATGATCAGCGAGCCGAGGGTGCGCATCTCCTGGTGCAGCAGCCCGACGGCGTTGCCCTCGGGGTCGTCCGACCGGAAGGAGTTCGAGCAGACGAGCTCGGCCAGCCCGTCCGTCCGGTGCGCCTCCGTGCCCCGCACCGGGCGCATCTCGTGGATCACGGCGCGGTGCCCGGCTTCGGCCACCTGCCAGGCGGCCTCGGATCCGGCGAGACCGCCGCCGACGATGTGGATGGTCTGTGTCATGTCTGAGAATAGCGAAGGACCGCCGTCCGGATCAACGGGCGGCGGTCCTTCGAGACGGTCGTCTCGGGCGCTGGGACTCGAGCGCCGCGACTCGGGCGCTGGGATCAGACGCGGGCGACGCCGCGGATCTCGCTGCGGTTGATGCCGAGATCGGCGAGATCGCGGTCCGACAGGCGGGACAGCTGCGAGACGGTGTCGCGGTACCGGAGATAGGCGCGGACGCGGCTCAGGACGCTACGGGCGGCGGACATGGTGTGCTGTGACCTCTGTTCGGGCAGACGATGGCGCCCCATTGCGCATCGCTGCCTCTTGTTGGTGCAACGCACATATAATCCCGCCGCAGCGCAGCAGGAGTCGTAAGGTCAAGCATCAGACCTGCATAAATTGCATGAGCGGCTTAAGAAACCGGCAAGGTTTCCGGATGGTCATTCTTTGTGCGCATGCAGGCCTTCGCGCAGAGGGGCGCGGAGGTGCGCTCAGACCCGCGCGGGCGTCCCGCACGCGCGAAGGGCGCCCCGCCGGTCGGCGGGGCGCCCTTCGTGCCGTCGCGAGCGCCTCGGGCGGCGCTCAGTAGAACGGGCGCGGCCCGTAGAAGCCGTAGGGCCGGTAGAGGGGGCGCGGCCGGTAATAGCTGCCGTACCCGCCGTAGTAGATCGGGCGCCGCCAGTAGCCGTAGGGCCGGGGGCCCCAGTTCGGCCGGCAGATGCCCCAGGGATTGGGATGGAAGCCGGGGCCGCAGCCCCCGGCCGCCTCGGCGGACCCGGCGAGCCCGAGGCCGCCCGCGACCGCGGCGGCCATCACGAGCGCCTTCGCGCGCGGCGCGCTCAGAATCGTCATGACTGGATCTCCTCAACGCTTCCGGCGGATCGGGAGCCGGTGGTTGCAGATTCGGTCCCGCCACCTGAACCGTCGCTGAGCCGCAGGTTGTGTCCGGTACAGGCCCGCGACGGCACCCGCGGCCACGCCGCTCACCGCGCCCGGGTCGCGCGCAGAGGGTTGCGCACCGAGGGTTGCGCGCCGCCGCCCCGGTGCGGCGGGCTCAGTGCAGCGAGGGCGTGCGCAGGAACCGCTCCCGATCCCCCGAGACGAGGGCGAGCTTCACGCCGCGTCCCTCGCGGCGGATCGTCAGGGGGACCCGCACCCCGGCCTCGCCGAGGGCCCAGACGCTGCGGAACAGGGCGGCGAGATCGGCCACCGGCTCGCCGGCCACCGCCTCGATCACGTCGCCGGCCTGGAGGCCGCCGGTCTCGGCCGGGCCGTTATCGGCGAGGCCCATCACGACGATGCCCTCCTCGCTCTCGGTGGCGTAGAGGCCGAGCCAGGGGCGCGGCGGACGGTCGGCGCGCCCGCGCGTGGCGAGGTCCTCGAGGATCGGCGTCAGCAGGTCGATGGGCACGACCATGTTGATCGGCCGCGCCGCGCCGGCGCCGCCCTGCTGCAGCTGCAGCGAGCCGATGCCGAGCAGGTCGCCCTGGGGACCGATCAGGGCGGTGCCGCCCCAGTGCGGGTGCGCGGGGGCGGTGAACAGGGCCTCGTCGAGGACGTACTCCCAGTAGCCGGCGAATTCCTGCCGGGCCACGACCTCGACGGCGACGCAGCGCTGGCGCCCGCCCGCCCCGGCCAGCACGGCCCGGTCGCCGGTCTTCAGCCCGGCCGAGCGGCCGAGCGGGAGGGCCGGCACGCCGAGATCGCCGAGCGCCTGGACCAGGCCGAAGCCCGTGGCGGCGTCGAAGCCGAGGACGTGGCCGGGCACCGAGCGGCCGTCCCGGGTGGTGAGCCAGACGCTCTCGGCCTCGGTGACGAGGTAGCCGATGGTGAGCACCAGCCCGTCCTCGCGGATCACCACGCCGTTGCCGGCGCGCTCGGTGCCGAGCGTCTCGGCCGTGAACGCGCTGTCCGGGATCCGCGCCGACAGGGCCAGGACGGCGGAGAGCGCCCGGTCGAGGTCGTAGCCGTAATCCGCGGGCCTGGGCTGGGCCTGCGCGGGGATCTTCCACTCGCCCTGCGTCGCCATGACATTCCTTCGGCTCGTCCGCCTGCGCCCCGGTTCGGCCCCGGAGGCGCGCCATCGGCACACCATAGGATGTCCGCGCCGCCCGCGTCACCCGCGGCCGGCTGCGACCCGTGGCACGGGCCCGCGCGCGGCGGGGCCGGCGCAACGAAAAACCGCCCGGCGGAGCCGGGCGGCGCGCCGTCCCGGAGGACGGCCTGTCGGGGATCCGGGAGCCCCCGCCGCGCGGCGGCGGGGAGCCCGGTGTCCCGGGAGGGTCTCAGTACTTGCGAACCAGCGGCGCCGGGATCGGAGCGGCGGCCGGGGCCGGCGAGTAGAGCGGCACGATGAACCGGATCCAGCCGTCGGTGGAGTAGTCGCTGCGGGTGCGGCCGAAGGCAGTGGTGTACTGCGCGCCGGTCACGACGTCGCGGGCGACGTAGGCCTGGACGGTGAAGATCTTGAAGTCGTAGCCGATGAGGCCGCCGATGGCGAAGCGGCCGCGGTTGCCGGCCGCCGCGCTGGCCTGGCTGATGTCGAAGTTGTAGGTGCCGTAGGCGACCGGGCCGATCTCGAAGTTGCCGAACTTCTTGGTCGCCGTGAGGTCGAAGTTCAGGGCGTCCGACAGGCGGATCGGGCCGATGGCGGCGCCGACCTGGCCGGGGAAGCGGCCGGGCGAGTCGTAGATGTTGGCGGTCAGGTTGGCGGTGATGTTCCAGCCGTCACCCGTGTAGCTGCCGGCAATGCCGAAGCGGTAGGTGTTGGAGGAGAGCTGCGGCAGGACCGGGGTGGCCGTCGCGCCGGTGGGCGTGATGATCGAGCCGCGGTCGCCGTTCAGATCGTTCAGGTAGGCGCCGCCGAGCAAGCTGACACCGAAGTTGTTGCCGAGGTCGAAGGCCCAGATGCCGCCGACGAAGGTGCCGACGTTGATCGAGATGTCCTTGTTGCGCACGCCGGCCGGGTTGCGGGTGAAGGCGAACACGGTCGGGGGCGCCACGAGCAGCTCGACGCGGCCGCCGAACGGCACGAACGGGGTCGACCAGACCAGGACCGGGATGTTGACGGCCGTGTCGGGATCGTTCCGGCCGTCGGTGCGGCGGTAGGTGAACGTGTTGATGGCGTAGAGGCCTTCCGGCAGCGGCGCGCCGACCGCGAGGCCGACCTGCTCGCCGGGAACCGTCGTGGTCTGCGCCTGCGCGATCGTCGAGGCCATGCCGACCGTGAGCGCGACCGTGCCGGCCGCGAGCCAGTTCTTCATCATTTTCTCATTCCTTCCCAAGGTCACACGGCGTCCGTCCCGCATTCGGCACTTCCCTGCCGGTCTGCTCGCCTATCGCGGCTGCCGGCTTCGGACCTGCCGAGCGCCCCCACGGAGCCTGCCCGTCTCAACGTCTGCGACTATTCTACAGAGACCTGCGGAAAGACAGTGGAATGCTCGCCGAAACGGCACAACCGGCCGAACCGTTGCGCAAAAGCCGCATTTTTGCGGCGATGCAACACTGTCCACAGACCCTGCTCGAGCGGGTCGGGCCGGCAAAATATCGTTGAACGGTCAAGCTGTTGCCGGGCCGGAACGCGGGAGAATCCGGCAAGGTCGGGCCGGTGATCGCGCAGGCCGCCGGTCCGGGCGCGGGAGCCGGGATCCGGCTCCGGACCGGTCGGCGACCGGTCCGGCGTGCCGCCCCGCGGCTCGAATCACCGTCCGCCGGGGCCGGGCCCCGGACGAACCCGGCAGAAACTGCCGCGCCGGCCCGGGGTGAGCCGTCGCGCTACTCCGCGGCGCGCCCGCGGCTCGCGGGCGCGGCCGGCCGGCGCTCCAGCACCTCCCGCAGGAACCGGCCGGTATGGCTGGCCTCGGAGCGGGCGATCGCCTCCGGGGTCCCCTGCGCCACCACGCGGCCGCCGCCGTCGCCGCCCTCGGGACCCATGTCGATCACCCAGTCGGCGGTCTTGATCACTTCGAGGTTGTGCTCGATCACCACCACGGTGTTGCCCTGGTCGACCAGCTCGTGGAGCACCTCCATGAGCTTGGCGACGTCGTGGAAATGCAGGCCGGTGGTCGGCTCGTCGAGGATGTAGAGGGTGCGGCCGGTGGCGCGCTTCGACAGCTCCTTGGAGAGCTTCACGCGCTGCGCCTCGCCCCCCGACAGGGTGGTGGCCTGCTGGCCGACATGGACGTAGTGCAGGCCGACCCGCTTCAGGGTCTCGAGCTTGTCGCGGATCGCCGGCACCGCCTTGAACAGCTCGGCCGCCTCCTCGACGGTGGAGTCGAGCACGTCGGCGATGGACTTGCCCCGGTACTTCACCTCCAGGGTCTCGCGGTCGTAGCGCTTGCCCTTGCAGACGTCGCAGGTGACGTAGACGTCCGGCAGGAAGTGCATCTCGATCTTGATGACGCCGTCGCCCGAGCAGGCCTCGCAGCGCCCGCCCTTGACGTTGAACGAGAAGCGGCCGGGCTGGTAGCCCCGCGCCTTGGCCTCCGGCAGGCCCGCGAACCAGTCGCGGATCGGCGTGAAGGCGCCGATATAGGTGGCGGGGTTCGAGCGCGGCGTGCGGCCGATCGGCGACTGGTCGATGTCGATGACCTTGTCGAGGTGCTCCAGCCCCTCCAGCCGCCCGTAGGGAGCCGGGTGCTCCAGGGCGCCGTTCAGCTTCTTGGCGATGGCCTTGTAGAGGGTGTCGATCACCAGGGTGGACTTGCCGCCCCCCGAGACGCCGGTGATGCACGTGAAGGTGCCGAGCGGGATCTCGACGTCGACGTCCTTGAGGTTGTTGCCCCGGGCGCCGAACAGCCCGAGCTTGCCCTTCCGGCCCTTCCGACGCGCGGTCGGGGTGCGCACGGACATCTCGCCCGTAAGATATTTCGCGGTGAGCGAGGCGGGATTCGCCAGCACCTCGGCCGGAGTGCCCTGCGCGATGATCTCGCCGCCGTGGATGCCGGCGCCCGGGCCGACATCGACCACGTAATCGGCCTGCAGGATCGCGTCCTCGTCGTGCTCGACCACGATCACCGAGTTGCCGAGGTCGCGCAGGCGCTTGAGCGTGCCGAGCAGCCGCTCGTTGTCGCGCTGGTGCAGGCCGATCGAGGGCTCGTCCAGCACGTAGAGCACGCCGGTCAGGCCGGAGCCGATCTGCGAAGCCAGCCGGATGCGCTGGCTCTCGCCGCCCGAGAGCGAGCCGGAGCCGCGGGCGAGCGTCAGGTATTCCAGGCCGACATCCACCAGGAAGCTCAGCCGGTCGCGGATCTCTTTCAGGATCCGGACCGCGATCTCGTTCTGCTTCGCGGTCAGCTTCCCGGGCAGGTCCGAGAACCAGCGGTGCGCCTCGGAGACCGACAGGGCGGTCACGTCGGCGATGTCGGCCATGGCGACCTTCACGGCCAGAGCCTCGGGCTTCAGCCGCTTGCCGCCGCAGGCGGCGCAGGGCGTCTCGCTCATGAAGCGCCCGATCTCCTCGCGCACGGCGTCCGAGTCGCTCTCCTTGTAGCGGCGCTCCAGGTTCGGGATCACGCCCTCGAACGGCTTGTTGACCGTGTACTTGCGCAAGCCGTCGTCGTAGGCGAAGCGCACCGCCTGCTTGCCCGAGCCGTAGAGCACGATGGCGCGGGCCGTCTCCGACAGGCTCTGCCAGGGGACGCCCGTCTTGAAGCCGAAATGCTCGGCGAGCGCCTCGAGCGTCTGGCCGTAATAGGGCGAGGTCGACTTCGCCCAGGGTCCGACCGCGCCGCGCTTCAGGCTTAGGCCAGGGTCGGAGATCACCAGCTCGGGGTCGATCCGCATCTCGTGGCCGATGCCGCTGCAGGTCGGGCAGGCGCCGAACGGGTTGTTGAACGAGAACAGCCGCGGCTCGATCTCCGCGATGGTGAAGCCCGAGACCGGGCAGGCGAAGCGCGACGAGAAGGTGACGGTCCGCGGCGCCTCGCCCTCGGGGGCGTCGGCGAACACGATCTCGGCGACGCCGTCGGCGAGTTCCAGCGCCGTCTCGAAGGACTCGGCGAGCCGCGAGCCGATATCGGCCCGGACCACGATCCGGTCCACCACCACGTCGATGTCGTGCTTGAACTTCTTGTCGAGCTTGGGCACGTCGTCGATGGCGTAGTATTCGCCGTTCACGCGCAGCCTCTGGAAGCCTTTCTTCTGATACTCGGCGATTTCCTTGCGGTACTCGCCTTTCCGCCCGCGGACCACGGGGGCGAGCAGGTAGAGCCGGGTCTTCTCCGGCAGATCCAGCACCCGGTCGACCATCTGCTGGACGGTCTGGCTCTCGATCGGCAGGCCGGTGGCGGGCGAGTAGGGGATGCCGACCCGCGCCCAGAGCAGGCGCATGTAGTCGTAGATCTCGGTCACCGTCCCCACGGTGGAGCGGGGATTCTTGGAGGTGGTCTTCTGCTCGATCGAGATCGCCGGCGACAGCCCGTCGATCTGGTCGACGTCGGGCTTCGACATCATCTCCAGGAACTGGCGGGCATAGGCCGAGAGCGACTCGACGTAGCGGCGCTGCCCCTCGGCGTAGATCGTGTCGAAGGCGAGCGACGACTTGCCCGAGCCCGAGAGCCCGGTGAAGACCACGAGCTTGTCCCGCGGGATGGTCAGGTCGACGTTCTTGAGATTGTGCTCCCGGGCGCCGCGGATCGCGATGACCCGCCGGTCCTCGGCGGCCGGGGCGGCATCGAACAGGGCGGCCAGCTTGGCGTCGACGGCGGCCTCGGTCCGGGCAGCGGACGCCTCGCCCTTCGCGCGGGCCGGCTTGGGCTGGGCTGCCTTGGCCGGAGCTGCCTTCACAGGGGCCACCTTGGCCGGAGCTGTCTTGGCCGGGACCGCCTTGACGGGCGACTTGGGAGCGGCTTTGGCGGCGTCGGCGCGGCTTGCGGCACGACTTCCAGCTTGGGCTTTGGCCATGAGGGCGGCGGTCTTTCGAGGCGTCGACGCGGTCAGATCGGATTCGCGCGCGGGCCAGCCGCCGCAACGGCCTCATGTCGAGCCCGACGGGGCTCACGGCAAGATGCGGCCGGCGGGACGCGGCCCGTCATGCGCCGCCCTTGCTAGAACGAAACGCGTACGGCGGCAACACTTCGGTGTAGCGGCGGTGCGGGTGACGTCATCGACGCCTCAGCCTATAAGAGAATTTGTGAAAAACGCTTATCGTCGGGCGCGTGATCCTCCCGGGCGAATAACGGAGACCCCATGGCGACCATGACGATTTCCCTGCCCGACCCGATGAAGGAGTGGATCGAAGCGCAGATCAGACAGGGCGATTATGCCAGCACGAGCGACTACGTCCGCGACCTCGTGCGCCGTGACCGCGAGCGACGAGCCCAGGCCGATTTGACGCTCGAGGATCTGCGCCGGATCGTCGACGAGGCCCGCGCCGGAGGACCGAGCCGCCGCAAGGTGCCCGAGATCCTCGCCCGGGCCAGGAAGCACGCGCAGTCTGATCAACCGCTAGATGAGTGACTATACTCTCACGGCGCGGGCTGAAGCGGATCTGTTCGACATCGCCGTCTATGGTTACCGGCAGTTCGGTATCCGCCGAGCGGAAGCCTGTGCCGACGGGTTGGAACGCGTCTTCCAGCTTCTTGCCGACAATCCCCGCATGGGCCGGACAGCTGCCGCGATCCGGCCCGGCGTGCATCGGCACGAATACGCCGCCCACGTCATCCTGTACGAGCCGGTGGAAGGCGGTGTCGTGATCCTGGCCATCGTCCACGGCCGCAGCGTGAGGGGGCTCGACCTGTAGCGTGGGTTTTCGCTGCGCCGCCCGAGCCCCGAGATGCGACGCGATCGACAGGTGCCGATGCCAGCATGCGACGCGACCGATCCGGCCGCCCTCCGCGGTTCCGACGATTGCATGGCCACCCGGCAGCGCCTGTCCACGCGGCTGCTGTTCCTGATCGTGGGCATCGCCAACGCCACCTGGGCGCCCCTGGTGCCGCTGGTGAAGGACCGCGCCGGCCTCGACGAGGCCGGGCTCGGCCTGCTGCTCCTCACCTTCGGCATCGGCTCGCTCCTGGCGATGCCGAGCGCCGGGGCGGCGGCCGCGCGGCTGGGATACCGGCCGGTCCTGCTCGCCGGGACGCTGACGCTCGGCCTGGCCCTGCCGGTCCTGGCCCTGGCCTCCGGGCTCGTCCCGCTCACCGGGGCGCTGCTGCTGTTCGGGGCCGGGATGGGGGCGGTGGACTGCGTCATGAACCTGCAGGCCGTCGCCGTCGAGCGCGCCGGCGGGCGGCCGATGATGTCGGGCTTCCACGGCCTCTACAGCCTCGGCTGCATCCTGGGGGCGCTGATCGCCAGCGGCCTGCTGGCCGCCGGGCTCGGCGCGGGCTGGAGCGCGCTGCTCCTGGTCGCCGGCATCGCGGCCCTGTTCGCGGCGGCCTGGCCCGGCATCCTGCGGACCGACCGGGCAGGGGGCGGCGACAGCGGCGGTCCCGCCCTCGCGCTGCCCCGGGGCCCGGTGCTGGTCCTCGGCCTGCTCTGCTGCGTGGTGTTCCTCACCGAGGGCTCGGCCCTCGACTGGAGCGCGGTGTTCCTGATCCAGCAGCGCGGGCTCGATCCGGCCTGGGCGGCGCTCGGCTACGCTTCCTTCTCGGTCACCATGACGGCCGGCCGGCTCGGCGGGGACGCGATCGTGGCCCGCCTCGGCCGGCGGCCCGTGGTGATCCTCGGCGGCCTGCTGGCGGCGGCCGGCCTCGCGCTCTCGGTCGTCATCCCGGCCTGGGAGGCGGCGCTCGCCGGCTACGCCCTGGTCGGGGCGGGCTGCGCCAACATCGTCCCGGTCCTGTTCACGGCGGCGGGGCGCCAGACCGCGATGCCCGCGCGCGTGGCGGTGCCGGCGGTGACGACGCTGGGCTATGCCGGGGTGCTGGCGGGGCCCGCGCTGATCGGCTTCGCCGCGCAGGCGCTCGGCCTGCCCGCGTCCCTGCTGATCGTGGCGGCGCTGCTCCTCGGCGTGGCGGCGGCCGGCCGGTCCCTGCGGGTGTGACCCCTCACGCCTCGGCGTTGCGCGCCATGAAGGTCGCGGGCGTCCCGTCCTCCGGGTTCACGAAGACGATGTCGGTCGGCGCCCGCCGGGGCGTGTCGATCGACAGGAACACCACCGGGTCCCCGGGCTCGAGCGCCGGCATCGCGTGGACCGTGCCCTTCTCGAAGAACAGGAGCTGGCCCGGGCCGAACGCCGTCTCGGCGGCCGGATCGCCCAGCCAGACCCGGCCCCAGCCCGAGAGGCAGTAGAGGTACTCGTCGCAGGTGGCGTGATAGTGCGGCGGGGTCGGCCGGTAGACCCGGAACACCCGGGCGCTCGCCGCCTCCCGGTCGGTCAGGTAGGTGTCGACCAGGAGGGTCTGGGCGCTGTCGGGCAGACCTGCCGCCAGCGCCGCCACGTCGAAGAGGCCGGTCCCCGCCGCTTTCGCCATCGCTTCACCCCGTAAAGCCCTCGAGCACGATCTTGCCCTTGGCGCGCCCGCTCTCGATCAGCGCGTGGGCGCGTTTCAGGTTCGCGGCGTCGATCCGCCCGTAATGCTCCCCCAGGGTGGTGCGCAGGCGCCCGGAATCAACGAGGCGGGACACCTCGTCGAGGAGCGCCCCCTGGGCGGCGATGTCGGCGGTGGCGAACATCGAGCGGGTGAACATGAACTCCCAGTGCAGCGACAGGCTCTTGCGCTTGAGGAGCCCGACCTCGAGCCGCTCCGGATCGTCGATCAGGGCGAGGCGGCCCTGCGGGGCGATCAGCTCCACGATCTCCCCGAGATGGGCGTCGGTGCTGGTCGTGGAGAAGACGAGGCCCGGCGCGCCGATCCCCAGGGCCGCCACCTCCGCCGCCAGGGGTCTGGAATGGTCGACCACGTGGTGGGCACCGAGGTCCCGGCACCAGGCCGCCGTCTCCGGCCGCGACGCGGTGGCGATCACGGTGAGGTCGGTGAGTTCCCGGGCGAGCTGGATCGCCACCGAGCCGACGCCCCCCGCGCCGCCGACGATCAGGATCGCCGCGGCGGCACCCGGAACCGGCTTTCCCGTGTCGAGCCGGTCGAACAGGGCCTCCCAGGCGGTGATCGCCGTGAGCGGCAGGGCGGCGGCCTGCGCCCAGTCGAGGCTCTTCGGCTTGTGCCCGACGATGCGGGCATCGACGCAATGGTATTCGGCGTTCGTCCCCGGCCGGGTGAGGTCGCCCGCGTAGAACACCGCGTCGCCCGCGGCGAAACCCTGGACCTCCGCGCCGGCGGCGACGACCGTGCCGGCCGCGTCCCAGCCGAGCACCTTGGTGCCGCCTGCCTCCGGCTCGGCCCGCCGCCGGACCTTGGTGTCGACCGGGTTCACCGAGACCGCCTCGACCTTCACCAGCAGGTCGCGCGGGCCGGGCTCGGGCTGGGGCAGGTCGAGATCGACCAGGGCCTCGGGATCGGTGATCGGCAGGGACTTGCGGTAGCCGACGGCGCGCATGGTGATCTCCTCGGATTGTCGCCGCAGGAGATGCCGCCCGCCTTCACGGGCCGCAAGTACGCACATAAAACGCCACTGGTGCCGGAAATGATACCGTCGGAGACAGCCCATGCCCCGCACCCGCCGCCACACGGGCGCCTGCAGCCCCGGCTGCGCCGTCGAGGCGACGCTCCGGCTCATCGACGGCAAGTGGAAGGGCGTGATCCTCTATCACCTGCTGGAGGGGACCCTGCGCTTCAACGAGATCCGGCGGCGCCTCGCCAGCGTGACCCAGCGCATGCTCACCAACCAGCTGCGCGAAATGGAATCCGACGGCCTGATCACCCGGACGGTCTACGCCGAGGTTCCCCCGAAGGTGGAATACAGCCTGACCGAGCGGGGGCGGTCCCTCGATCCGGTCATCCGCGCGCTGAAGACCTGGGGTGATCTGCACGCCGAACTGGCAGATGCTGCCGAGAACGCCGCCTGATTGGGCAGACCGGTACCGAATATGGGCGAGACCGCATAACCGGATCTTTATGACTTGGCCGGAAGGTGGCGCGTCTCCCGCCGGACGGTTCCAGAACTTCCGATGCCGATCCTCGCCTCGCTCCGCGCCCGCATCCTGGCGGTGGCGCTCGCCCCGTGCCTCGCCTTCGCGGGGGCGGCGGGCCTCGCCGTGTCGGACCAGTGGGCGCGGCGCGCCGAGATGGGCCGGGTGGAGAGCTTGGTCGGCCTCGCCTCCCGGATCAGCGCCTTCGTGCACGAGGCCCAGCGGGAGCGCGGCGCCTCGAGCCTGTTCCTGGGCGCGCAGGGCGCGCAGTTCGGCCCGGAGCTGGCGGCCCAGCGCGAACGCACCGACGCGGCCCTCGCCGGGCTGCCCGAGGCCATGACGGCCGCGACGGGCTCCGGGCCGGTCTTCGCGGCGCGGGGCGAGGGCTTCGCGCGGGCGCTCACCGGGCTGGCCGCGCAGCGCCGGGCGGTGGATGGCCTGACGGCGGCCCCGCCGCAGGCCGCGGCCTACTACACGGGCCTGATCGGGGAGGGGCTCGGCCTGGTGCGGGCCATGGGCGGCGCGATCGACGAGGCCGGCCTCGCCGCCCGGGCGAACGCCTACGCGGCCTTCCTGGCGCTGAAGGAGGCCGCCGGCCAGGAGCGGGCCGTCGCCTCGGCGGTGTTCGCCTCCGGCAACCTCGACCTCGCGGCCGCCCGCCGCCTCGCGACCCTCGCGGCCGAGCAGGCGACCTATGCCGCCCTGTTCCGGGCCGGCGCCGAGGCCGGGCAGGCGCACCTGCTCGACGCCGCGGAGGCGACCGAGCCGGCCCGCGCGGTCGCGCGGCTGCGCGCGGGCGCCCAGGAGACCATGCCGGGGACGCCCCTCGGCTTCCGCGACGCGCCGGCGTGGTTCCGCCTCGCCACGCAGCGCATCGACGCCCTGAAGGGCGTGGAGGACCGGCTCACCGCCGACCTGGTGGCGGCCGCGGGGACCGTGCGCGCCCGCGCCGAGCGGGCGCTGGCCCTCTGGGCCGCCGGCGGGCTCGCCCTGTTCGCCCTCTCGGCCGGCCTCGCGGTCTGGCTCGGCACGGCCATCGCCCGGCCGCTCTCCCGGATGGCCGGGGTGCTGACCGCGATCGGCCGGGACGCGGGC
The DNA here is from genome assembly GCF_053345825.1 of Methylobacterium sp. C33D. Lineage (NCBI taxonomy): Bacteria > Pseudomonadati > Pseudomonadota > Alphaproteobacteria > Hyphomicrobiales > Methylobacteriaceae > Methylobacterium > Methylobacterium sp. C33D. The sequence goes on along the minus strand of NZ_JBKFAV010000036.1, from coordinate 51,510 downwards.
ACGGCCGACCTGACCGTCCCGACCGGCGGGCCGCGCGAGGTCCGGGCGATCGCCGCGGCCGCCCTGGCGTTCCGCGACAGCGTCGCCGAGCGCCGGGCGGTCCGAGCCGCCCAGGAGCGGCGCGCCGCCGAGACCGCGGCGGCGCAGCGCGCGGCCGCCCTCGGCCTCGCCGACAGCTTCGAGCGCCAGGTCGGCGGGATCGTCGCGGCCGTCTCGGCGGCGGCGGCCCGGCTGGAGGCCTCCGCGCACGGCATGGCCCGGGCCGCCCGGGACACGACCGATCTCAGCCGGGCGGTGGCGGTGTCGGCCGATTCGGCCGCCCGCTCGGCCGACACGGTGGCGGCGGCCACCGAGGAGCTCACGGCCTCGGTCCGGGAGATCGGCGTGCAGGTCGGGTCCTCGGCGGACCTCGCGGCGGCCGCCGCGCGGAGCGCCGACGGCATGGCCGGGGAAGTCCACCGCCTCGCCCAGGCGGCCGGCAGCATCGGGGCGATCGTCGCGATCATCTCGCAGATCGCCGGCCAGACCAACCTGCTGGCGCTCAACGCGACCATCGAGGCGGCCCGCGCCGGGGAGGCCGGGCGCGGCTTCGCGGTGGTGGCCGGCGAGGTCAAGCACCTCGCCGAGCAGACCGCCCGGGCCACCGAGGAGATCGCCGGCAAGGTCGCGGAGATCACCGGATCGACCGAGGCCTCGGTCCGGTCGATCGGCGGCATCACCGCGGTGATCCGCGACCTCGCCCGGATCGGCGCCGAGATCGCCGCCATGGTCGAGCAGCAGGGCGCGGCGACCGCCGAGATCGCCCGGACCACCGCGCAGACCTCGCGGGACACAAGCGGCGTCTCGGACCACATGGCGGGGGTCGGCGCGGCGGCCGGCACGGCGAGCCAGGGCTCGGCCCAGGTGCTCCAGGCGGCGGCCGACCTGTCCCGGCAGGCGGGCGACCTGCGCGGCGCGGTCGAGGATTTCCTCACCCGGGTGCGCGCAGCCTGACGCGGGATCCGAGGGGGCTCAGCCCTCAGGCGGGGTGTCGGAGCGGCGCCCCGACCTTCGGGCCGCGCCCGCGAAGGGTGCCGGCCCCTTCGAGGCGGGGCCTTCCCTGCGCGCCGAGGCCGGGCCCGAGGAGCCGGTCGGCGTCGCGCCGGAGGGCGGCCTCCAGGGCCCCCCGGACAGGCCGAGGCCGCGGAAATCCGCGACGCCCTGGCCCAGCGGGCAGAACGGGAAGGAGGCACCGAACAGGAACTGGTCCTTCATGAACCCGTTCGCCGCCTCGTCGTGGAGGCCGCCGCCGGGCGCGAACGTGTCCATGTCGGGCGAGACGAAGACGTTCGCGTTGCGGAACGCCACCGTCACCATGTCGGCGACGTTCGGGTAGAGCCCGTGGCAGCGCACGACTCGCCGCCGCGGGTCAGGACCGGAAGAGCGGTGATCAGGAAGTTGCCGGCGCCGACCCGGATGGCGCCGATCCGGCCGAAGGCCGGGGCGAAGCCGGCGCCCCAGGCCCGGGTCGGGTCGGGTCGGGCCCGCGGATCCGGTACAGCACGCCGGAGGCCCGGAGCAGGGACGGTGCGCGCGAGGCACCGGTGCGTCACGGAGCGGGACCGGATCGCGTCCGGGTTTCCGGTTCAGTCGGGAATCAGTCGGGAATCGCGAAGCCGATCGACAGGCACAGGGCCGCGACGGCCGTCAGGGCCATGGCAGCCTGACGGACCTGGTGCCAGCGCGCGCTGCGCGCGCGCTCCTCCGGGCTGGCGCCGAGCCGGAGCTCGTCGTCGAAGCCCGTCACGAAGGATTCGAAGCTCGGGAAGGCGCGCCGCGCGAGCCAAATCCACACGCCGACGGCGACCAGGCCGAGGGCCCAACCGCCGTAGGTAAACGCATCGTCCAACATCCGGCGCAGCCCTCGAGCCGACGCCCCCCTCGCCGCGTATTCTACGGGAAGTTGCGAAGATTGCCTAGGCGGAAGAGGGGCTTCCGGAGCCGGTTCCGTGTTTCCGAACGTGTCGCGGCGGGACCGATCGGGTGCCGGGCCGGCCGCGCCTAGGCCGCGGCCCCGTCCGGCCCCGTGTCAGCGCCCTGTCAGTGCCCTGTCAGCGCCCTGTCAGCGCCCTGTCAGTCCCGCTCCCGGCCGAGGGCGTAGAGGGTGATGGCGGCGGCGTTCGAGACGTTGAGGCTCCGGATCGCGCCCGAGAAGGGGATCCGGGCCAGGACGTCGCAGCAGCTCCGGGTCCGCTCGCGCAGGCCCTTGCCCTCGGCGCCCAGCACGATCACCAGCGGCCGCGCGACCGTCAGCGCGTCGAGGCTCTCGGGCGCGTCCGAATCGAGGCCGACCCGGGTGAAGCCGCGCTCGCCCAGTTCGATCAGGGCCTCGGCGAGGTTCCGGACGGTCACGAAGGGGACGTGCTCCAGGCCGCCGGAGGCGGATTTCGCCAGGACCCCGGTGGCGCCCGGCGCGTGGCGCGCCGTGGTGACGATCCCGGCCACCCCGAAGGCCGCGGCGGTGCGCACGATCGCCCCGACATTGTGCGGGTCGGTGATCTGGTCGAGCGCCAGCAGCAGCGCGTCGGCGGGCAGGTCGTCGAGGCCGGGAGCGGGCAGGGGCTCGGCCTCCAGGTACAGCCCCTGGTGGACCGCGTCCGGTCCGAGCAGGCGGCCGATGTCGCTCGGCCGCACCAGCTCCGGGGTGATCCGCACGGCGCCGCCGAACTCGGCTTCCAGGCGCGCGGCCGCGTTCTCGGTGGCGAGCAGCCGGTGCAGGCCGCGCTGGGCGTTGCCCAGGGCCTGCACGACGGGATGCCAGCCGTAGAGCACGGTCGGCCCGTCGCCGCCCGCCTCCCACGGGCGGGACGCCCCGCCCGGGCGATCTCCGGACCGGGGGGCGGCGCGCCGGGGCCCGTGCGGGCGGGGCCGGGCGGGGCGGCCGCCGGGCGACCGGCCGTCGTCGCGGCGATCCGTCATCGGGCCGCGATCGGCGAAGGGGCCCTGGGCCGGGCGAGGCTAGGTCGGGCGAGGCTGGGCCGGACGAATTCGGGCAAGGGGGGCATCGGCGCGCTCTTCTCTGAGGGCCCTCTCGGAAGGAGCCGAGAAACCGGGCGGCATCGCCCGCGTCAAGCCGGCATCACACCGGGACCCCGGCGCTGTCCAGGAGGCCGCCGATGTCGGCGACGGAGCGCGGCGGCACCGTGCTGGATTCCCTCGCCGATCCGTCAAGCCGGGACGACCGTTCCCCGTAGGAATGTGGAAAACCAGCTCATATTCCCTTTGCGCCCTGTGCATCACGAGACGCGACACGGTCGTTCGTCAGAACGAACGAGCTCGCCCGAGCTAGGAAGATTATCTGGACGAATCTTTCAGAGAGTCAGTTCTGCAGGTTATATGGGCTGGCGAATTCCGGAACCGGTCCAAGGGTTTGGTGCGCGATCGCGCATCCAACTCTGCGCGGGGACGCATGGAACTCTGCGCGGCCCCGTATCCGATTCTGCGCCCGGTCCGCCCCCCGGCGCATCGGAATCTGCGCGGCCGCGTATCCGATTCGGCGCGGATTCGGGACCGGATCGGTGGATAACGGGGACGGTCCCCGCGCGGCCGCGCGTATCGAACTCTGCGTCGGATCCCGCACCCGACCCGGCCGCGGATCGGCGCGGGACGGGGTCCGTATCGAACTCTGCGCGCCGGGGCGGGAGCCGGCCGCGCGGCGACCGGCCTCGGCCCGCTCTCGGGCGTGACCCCGCCTCGGGGAATCGTGGATAGCCGGGACAAGGCCCGCCGGGCGGGCGCCCCGGCGGGCGAATCGTGGCATGGCAGGATCGGGCCGTCCGTCCGCCTGACGGATCGGCGGCCCGTGTTCCGCGGGCCTGAGGGGCGATGAGCATCGAGGAGAAGATCGCCGGGATCCACGACCCGGACCTGCGGGCCGAGATCGAGGCGGCGCGCGGCGGCTTCCTGTTCGCGCAGATCGTCGAGCACGTGCTGCACCGGCAGCGCGAGCGCGATGCCCGGGCCGCCCTCCTCGGGGAGGAGGAGAGCCGCCGGGCCGGGCTGTCGCGCGACCAGCGCCGCCGCGACGCGGTGCGCCTCGTGATCGAGAACGAGCCGGCCCTGCCGTCGAGCCTCCAGCACATCCACTCGGTCCTGGCCCTGTGCGGCCTGCCCTACCGCGATCCCGGGCCGGTCCGGGAATTCTCCCGCAGCTACGGCCGCAACTCGCTCAACCTGATCGCCGGCCGGATCAAGGACCCGGAGACCGGCGCCTTCGAGCCCCAGGGGCTTCCCTACGGCCCGAAGGCCCGGCTGGTCCTGCTGCACCTCTGCACCGAGGCCGTGCGCCAGCGCAGCCCCACCGTGAAGGTGGCCGAGACCCTGTCGGGCTTCATGCGCGAGATGGGCTTCGCGGTGACGGGCGGCGAGCGCGGCACCATCCGGCAGTTCAAGGAGCAGCTGAACCGGCTGGCCGCCTGCTCCATGCAGATCGGCCTCTGGGACGGGCGCGACAGCGCCACCACCCTCAACGTCCCGCCCTTCCGCAGCCTGGAGCTGTGGCGCCCCCGCGCCGGGGAGGGCGAGGACGAGGCCGGCCGCACGGTGCGCTTCGATCCCGAATTCTACGAGACCCTGATCCGGCACGCCCTGCCGGTGGACGTGCGGGCGGCCCGGGCCTTCTCGGGCTCGGCGCGCAAGCTCGACCTGCTGTTCTGGACCGGCTACCGCCTGCGGTCCCTGCAGCGGCCGCTCCGCCTGACCTGGGCCAACCTCCACGCGCAGTTCGGGGCCGAGAACGCCTCGATCCGCAGCTTCCGCCAGGCGTTCAAGGCCGACCTCGCGCATCTGCGCGAGGTGTTTCCCCGGCTGCCGCTGGTGCTCGACGACGGCGGCCTGACCCTGCACCCGGCCGATCCCAGCGCGCTGCTCGTGCCGCCGCGCCCGGCCGGGAAGGGAATGCGGAGGCGCATAAAGGAATAGAACGGAACACGGCGCGATTCGCCCCGTTGAGGAATGAGCGAGAAGGGAATATCGCGGATCCGCCTGTTCCGTTCGCCGATCGGAAGCCGTATGTGTTCCGTCCGTTCGGAGGGAACATCACGTGGGCCTGTCGGAGTCCGAGATCGCGGCGCGGCTCGCGGCGCTGCGACGCCAGCGCGAGGCGCTCGATCGGGAGATCGCCGATCTCGTCCTCTACCAGGAGCTCGGTCGCCGGCTGGCGGCCGGCGGGGCCGGCGCGCCGCCGCCGCGGAGCGAGGACGTGCCGGCGATCCGGCCCGGAGCGGCGGTCGACGGGGAGGGCGTGCCCCGCGGACGGCGGGGCGCCGAGGCGGGTCCGGGTCCGGGGGCGCGGTCCGCGGGGGCTCCCGATCCCGCCGGCGCCGCCGGACCGATCCCGCCGCCGATCGCCTTCACGGAGGACGCTGCCGGCGCCCGCCGCTACGGCCGGGCCGTGGTGCAGGCGGCCTGCGCGGCGATCGCGCGGGCGGGCCGGCCGCTGCACGCGGCCGAGATCCTGGCGGTGCTCGCCGCGCAGGGCTTCACCCTGCCCGGCCGCGATCCCGTGGCGGCCCTCAACACGCGCCTGTGGAAGCGGGCGGGGCCGGGCGGCCCCCTGAACCGGGTCGCCGAGGCCACCTACGCCCTGGCGTCCGCTCCGGCGCCCCCCCTGGAATCCGTCCTCCCCGCCTCGCCGGGGCCGGACCCCGCCTGAGGGGCGCCGGTCGCGAAGACGTGACGCCGGACCCGCCCGCCGCCGCCCCCATACTGGGCGCGCCGGGAAGCGGCGTCTCGGTCGGGGAGGGGTGCCATGGACAGGATCGGCCGTGATCGGATGACCGGAGCGGCGCGATGACCGCGGCGCTCGCCGCGCCGGTCACGCAGCTCTGCGCCTTCGTGCTCGGCTGCGCGCTGATCCACGCCGCCCGCGCCCACGCGGAGCTGATCACGCGGCTGCTCGCCGTCGCGGCGGTCGGCGCGGCCGTGCTGGTGCTCCTCGTCGCCTCCCTCGACTACGCGCCGGAGGGCGGGACCTTCGACGAGGTCACGGTCTACGCGGCGTCCTGATCCGGCCGCCGGGCCCCGCGGGGGCGCCCCGGGCGGGCCGCGTCAGTTGACCAGGCAGAAGCCCTGACCGGTGCCGACCCGCCGCTCCTGCGCGCACCAGGGCTTGGACGCGCCGGAGCCGGTCGCCGGGGGCTTCAGGCTGGCGGTCGTCTGCGCGGGGTCGGCGGCGGTGCCGCGGAGGGTGAGGCTGCCGAGGGGCGCCCGGCCGGGCTCGGGCCGGAGCGCGGTCCGATCGGGGCCGGCTTCCGGCCGCGACCCCGACGCCGGGAGCGCGGGACTCGCCGCCACCGGCTGCACCGGGTCGGGCGGGCTCAGAGTCGCGAGGCCGGGCATGTCCTGCGCCGCCGCGGCGCCGCACAGGACCAGGCAGGCGGCCGGGGCCGCGAGGAACCTGATCATCGACGTAGCTCCTGACGAGAACCGATCCGCCGGCCCGCGGCGCGGGCCGGCCGTGGCGCTGAGTCTGGCCTTCCGCGCGTTAAAAGCGCGCGAAGATTCAGGATTAACCGGTTTTGAAGATCGCCGCGTTCCCGGAGCCGGACGGCCTTGACGGTCCGCGCGACCGCCCGGCGCGACCGTCCGGCGCGATGGCGCGCGATAGCGCGCGAGCGGCGCGGAGCCCCTCCCGATCGCGCCGGTGTCGGGAGCGGCTCCGCGCCGTCGTGTCGGGCCGCGCCCGCGGCGCGCCCTCAGCGGGCCGGGGCCGCCACCGCGGCGGCGAGCCGGTCGTGCGGGACGCCCGACCCGCCGACCACCGCGATCCGACTGCCGCCGGCGCTGCGCCGGCTCGCCCAGTCGCCGATCATCTCCAGGCAGGTGTGGTCGATGGCCGCGAGATTGTCGGTGGCGAGGCGGACCTCGCCGCCCGCGGGGGTGCGCTCCAGGGCCGCCGTGAGGCTCGGCAGCTGCAGGAAGGTCGCCGCCCCCGACAGGCGCAGCTCCGGCACGCCGGGCACTTCGGGGGCCGCCGCGTGCTCGATCCGGAGCCGTCCCTTGCGCAGGCTCGGCAGGGCCTGGATCAGGCTCAGGGCGAGGCCGGTGAGCACCCCGGTGAGCAGGTCCACCGCCACCACGGTGGCCATCGTGGCGAGCCAGATCGCCGCGGTCAGCCAGCCGTAGCGGGCCTGCAGGTGCAGGGCGTGGGCCGGGCTCGCCAGCCGCCAGCCGGTGACCACCAGGATGCCGGCGAGGCTCGCGGTCGGCACCAGGGCCAGCAGCCAGGGCAGCGCGAGCAGGAAGGCCAGGATCCAGCTCCCGTGCATCACCGTGGCGGCGCGGCTCACGGCGCCCGCCTGGACGTTGGCCGAGGAGCGCACGATCACCCCGGTCATCGGCAGCGCGCCGGCGAGCCCGCAGATCAGGTTGCCGATGCCCTGCGCGCCGAGTTCCCGGTTGAACTGGGTGCGGGGGCCGTCGTGCATCCGGTCGACGGCCGCCGCCGAGAGCAGGCTCTCGGCGCTGGCGATCACCGCGATCACCAGGGCCATCATCAGGATCTCGGCCTCGGCGAGGCGCGCCCACGACTCGACGGCCGGCAGGGCGAGGCCGGAGAACAGGGCCTCCGGCACCGCCACGCGCTTGACGGCGAGATCCCCGAGCCCCGCCGCGAGGCTGCCCGCCAGGACGCCGACGAGCGCCCCGGGCAGGAGCCGGAGCCGCGTCGGCCGCAGCCGCTCCCAGGCGATCATCGCCGCGATGGTGATCCCGCCGACGATCACGGCCCCGGTCCGGTCGCCCGCGCCGCTGACGAAGTTGAAGAACGCGGCCGGGATCGCCACGAGGTTGTCGAGGCCGCTCGCCCGGGGCAGGGCATCGGTCAGGACGTGGATCTGGGCCAGCACGATCAGGATCCCGATGCCGGCCAGCATGCCGTGCACCACGGCCGGCGAGATCGCCCGGAACCAGCCGCCGACCCGCAGGGCGCCGGCGGCGAGCTGGACGAGGCCCGCCACCACCAGGACGGGCCCCAGGGCGTCGAGACCGTGCGCCTGCACGAACCCGTAGACGATCACGGCGAGCCCGGCGGCGGGCCCGCTGACCTGGAGCGGCGAGCCGGCGAGGACGCCGACCACGATGCCGCCGACGATGCCGGTGATGAGCCCGCGCTCCGGCGGAACGCCGGAGGCGATGGCGATGCCCATGCACAGGGGCAGCGCCACCAGGAAGACCACCACGGAGGCGGGCAGGTCCCGGGCGAGGCTCGCCCGGACGGCGCCGCCCGGGACGAGGGCGCTCTGCAGGGTCGTGGTCAGACGGCCGGGCGCGCGCATGGTCAGGCCGCCTGCAGGCGGCTGCCGGCGGAGGAATCCTGCGCCACGGGCATGTCGGCCCCGGCGATCGGCCGGAAGCGCCCGCTCGCGCCGTCATAGGCCAGGAGGGCACCGGTCTCGATCTCGAAGAACCAGCCGTGCAGCCGCAGGGATCCCTTGGCCAGGGCGGCCGCGACGCTCGGATGGGTGCGCAGGTTGGCGAGCTGGACCACCACGTTCTCCAGGGCCAGGGCGTGGTGGCGGGCCTGCGCGTCCATCCCTTCGGGATAGGCCTCGCAGACGATCCGCTCGGCGGCCTCGGCGTGGCGCAGCCACGCCGCCACGCTGGGCATCCGCTTGAGCAGGTCCCGGTTCATCAGCCCCTTCATGGCGCCGCAATCCGAGTGGCCGCAGACCACGATGTCGCGCACGCCCAGCGCCACCACGGCGTACTCGATCGCCGAGGAGACGCCGCCGACCACGTCGGAGGCCGGGGGCACGATGTTGCCGGCGTTGCGGCAGACGAACAGGTCTCCGGGCCCCGCCTGGGTGATGTGCTCGGGCGAGACCCGGGAATCCGCGCAGGCGATGATCAGCGCGCTCGGGTGCTGACCGTCGCGCACCAGCTGCTGGTACATCTGCCGCTGGCCGGGGAAGACGCTGCCCTGGAAGCTGGCGATGCCCTGGATGATGTTGTTCATGAAGGGTCCCTGAGGCTGGGAGAACCGGAAGGCGAGACGGGGAAGGGCGATGCGCCGGCGCGCGCCCGCCGGACGGCGGCGCGGGACGGGAGCGCGGGACGGGAGCGCGGGACGGGAGCGCGGGACGGGAGCGCGGGCTCGGAGTGCGGGCTCGGAGTGCGGGACGGTGCTCGGTCGGGGCGGGACCGCCCGGCCGGGGGGCCAGGCGGTGAGGCCGGGCGGCGGGTTTCCGTGTCGGAGGCTCGGTGTCCGAAGTCTCAGCGACGGACCCGGCGGGGCTCCGCGGTTCCGGAGGCCCAGTGCGGGTCGACGACCTGGCCGCGCGCCACGGTGGCCCCGGCCCTGTCGTGAACCATCGGCGCCCCGAGGAGCTGCCCGGACCCGGAACGCTGCGAGTGCTGCGAGCGCGGGTCGTGGTGGGGGTCGGTGATGTAGGAGCTCATATGGCCGCCGCCGGCCGCCTGACGGCTCCCGCCGCCGCCTTCGCCGGCCTGCGCCGCCAGGGGCGCCCCGAGGATTCCGGTCAGGAGGCCCAGGGCGAGGCCGAAGGCGGGACCGGCGGTGCGGCCGCGGACCGGGAGCTGTACCGGGCGATGTCGGGACTGGGGCATGGCGTTTCCTCGCTGTTCGACCTGTGGCGAGGGACACCGCATCCCTGCCGACAAGTCGACCCTAGTCTACATTTCCGGAATAGCGTGTGCGCATCGGCACATTGTATCGATGAAGTCTTTAATCCTCGGCGTGATTACTGTCGCGTGCGTCCGCGCACGTCTTTGCTTCGTCTTGAAATCGGGATCGGGATTAAAGGGAGATCCGGCCTCGACGGCGCGCCCGTGTCGCGACGGCGCGCGCCCGCGCGGACCGCGCCGCGTCCGCGCGCCGTCGGTGAGGCCGGGACGACGGCCGCCCGGGCCGGGGCGGGATCAGGCCCGTCCGGCGCGCGGACGCGGCGCGGTCCGCGTGGGCGCGCGGCCGGCGGGGAGCAGGGGATTGGCCGCCGCGTAGACGAGGCCGCCGGCCTCGTAGGTGAGGCTGGCGGTCCTGCCTCCGGCGAAGCCGCGCTCGAGCAGGCGGGTGCCGAACCCCTTCCGCGACGGGGGAGCGACCGGCGGGCCGCCGCGCTCGCGCCAGGTCAGCCGCAGGGTCTCGGTGTCCGGACCCTTCTCCACCGTCCAGGCCAGCGCGGCCCGCCCGCCCGGCACCGACAGGGCGCCGTGCTTGACCGCGTTGGTGCACAATTCGTGCAGGATCATCGTGAGCGCGAGGGCGCCCTCGGGCGGCAGCCGCAGGTCGGGGCCGTCCAGGGTGATGCGCGGGGCGCTCGCACCCGGGACGTCCCGCGAAGTGTCCCGCGGGACGTCACCCGGGATATCACCCGGGATGTCCCGGTTCGGCGGAGCGCCGCCCGCGGAGTCCGGATCCAGGAAGGGCCGCACCGCCTGGGCGGCGATGCCGCGCAGATCCGCGCTCGCCCAGCTCTCGCGGGTCAGGATGTCGTGGGCGCGCGACAGGGCGAGGAGCCGCGCCTCGAAGGCGTCGCGCCCGGCCGCCGCGCCGGCGCCGAGATTCTTCAGGCTCTGGGCCGCCATCGCCTGCACGGTGGCGAGGGTATTCTTCACCCGGTGATTGAGTTCATCGATCAGCAGCCGGTGGGTCTCCGCGCGCCGGGCCCGCTCGTCCGCCGCCGCCGCCAGGGCGTCGGCGATCGTCGCGCCCTCGCGCACGAACGAGCGGGGCAGCGGCGGCAGGGGCTGGTCGCGGCCCAGGGTCTCGGCCGCGGCCGCCAGATCCAGCAGGGGGCGGGCGATCAGGCCGGCCAGCAGCCACGCGAGCAGCGCCGCCGCGAGGGCCACCGCGCTGCCCGCCGCCAGGATGCCCCCGCGCAGGGCCGCCACCGAGGTCAGGGCCCGGTCGGCCGTCTGCCGCACCACCACCTGCCAGCCGAGGCCCGGATAGTCGCGGTGGCCGCCCGTGGTCGCGCGGGCGCTGAGATACGCGGCGCCGTCCGGCCAGGACCCGATCCGGCTCGTGCCCTCCGGATCGAGGGACCGGCCGCCCGCCAGGACCGAACGGGGCAGGGGGGCGCCCTGCAGGGCGGGGGGACCGAGGAGCACGGTGCCGTCGCGGGACAGGATCAGGATCTCGGCGCCCCGGCGGTGGCCCCGGAGGGCGCCCTCGAGGATGCGCGCCATGTCGCGCGCCCAGGTCCAGTCGAGATGGGCGGCCAGCACCCCGAGGACGCTTCCGTCCGGCGCCCGGACCGGTGCCGCGACGTCGACGAGCCGCAGGGGCTCGCGCGCCGCCGCGCGCGCGGCGGCCGCGTCCGGGGGCACCGGCGCCTCGAGGAGCTTGGCCGGGTGCACGTCGCCCACGTAGGGGCCGGCGCGGCCGGCGCGGAAATAGGCGCGCCCGGAGACGTCGGCGCCCTCCAGGGCGCCGGTGCTGGTCACGGAGACGCGCCCGTCGGCGTCGATCAGCCCGATGATCGAGTAGGCCGGGTAGGTCGCCTGGAGCCGCGCCATCGCGGCGCGCTTGGCGGCCGTTCCGGTCCCGGGATCGCGCAGACTGTCCGAGGCGGCGGCGATCTGGATGTCGCGCCAGCGCTCGAACATCCCGACATCGAGGCTCCGGGCCATCTGCCCGGCGAGCTCGGCGAGCTGGCCGCCGACCTCCGCCTCGAGGCGTCGGGTCGCCTCCCCGCTCACCAGGGCGGCGAGCGCCAGGGTCGTCAGGAAGCCGAGCGTCCCGAAAGCCAGGGCCAGCACGACGCGCAGCCGCGGGGCGCGCCATCCGCCACGCCATCCGCCCCGGCCGGCGGCCCGCTCCGCGGGACCGGCGCAGGGCGCCGCGGGGATTTCCGATCGCGCGACCGCTTGCATCCGATCTCCCCGGGATCGGCCGGCTCCCGGTGGAGGGAGATCGTGCCCGCGGTCCCGTCTCAGCACGGGCGGCAAGCCTCAGCAAGACGGAAACGGCCCTCGGCGATGCGGAATTTCTATCGGGAGTTGCAAATCTGCACGCGGTCGTCCCGCGTCGTCCGGTCCGGAGCCGGTCCGGGCTGCCGGCCGGGGCCTCAGCCCTCGAGGAGGGCGTGCGCCGCCCGGACCAGGATCCCGCCGGGCCGGCGCAGGGCGTCGAGCACCGAGAAGTGCTCGGCCCCCGGGACCGGCAGCAGGGAGCCGGGTGCGTGGGCCGCCGCCCGCAGGGCGTGCAGGTTGCGGGCGTCGTGGATCAGCGCCGGCAATTCGCGGGAGCCGTAGGCGATGCAGAGCGGCTTCGCCACCGCCGGGAGGCGCAGGGGCGACAGGGTCTCGATCTCGCCGTCGGTGAGGCTCAGCTTGGCGTCCAGGTAGGTCTGGCGGATCGGCGCGAGGTCGTAGACGCCGGAGATCGCCAGGCCCGCCGCCACCGCCGGATGGCCGAGCTGCATCGCGGTCAGCAGCCCGCCCGCCGACCAGCCCGACAGGACCAGGGGACCGCGGATCCCGCGCGCGGTCCCGTGGGCGGCGAGCCAGTCGAGGGCCGCGCCGATCTCCGCCACGATCCGGGCGAGGCTCGCCTCCGGCGCCAGGGTGTAGCCGACCATCGCCACCGACCAGCCGGCGGCGTTCGGGCCCTGCGCGAAGCAGGCGAACAGCTCCCGGGCGCCCCGCTGCCAGTAGCCGCCGTGGACGAAGACTAGGCAGGGCGCCGCCGCGTCCCGCGCCGGGTAGAGATCGAGGGCGTTGCGGGCGCCGGGGCCGTAGGGCACGTCGAGGCCGGCCGGATGCGCGGCCCGGTAGGCGGCCGAGGCCGCGTCCCGGGCGGCGACCTGGGCGGCGCTGTCGGCGACCGCGCGGGTGTTGTCGTAGCAGGCGTCCCGCGCCTCCTGCCCGAGCGTGTCCCAGCGGCGGCGCGGATCCGCGGGGGTCGGGTCGTCCAGGCGGAACGCCAGCACCATCGTGTCCGTCTCGGGCCGCTTCGGTCGCCCGCACCATGGCAGGCGGTCGGGCCCGGGTCGAGGTGGTTCAGAAGCCGGGCACGGCATCCGGGACGGTGCCGCCGTAGCCCCACCCCGTGAACGGCGGCGCGGCGACCCGCTCGCGCGTCGCCGGGGCGACCATGCGGGCGAGGGGCCGGGGCTGCTGCCAGACCCGCCAGCGCGGCCGGTCGCGCGCCGCCATGCGGGTGAGGGTCAGATCCATGTCGGAGGCCGCGCGGTGATGCGGTCGCCCGGCGGGGGCGCCGGCCTGTCGGCGGGCCTCGGCCGGGGAAGCCAGCAGCAGGAGCGTCGGCAGCAGGAGCGTCCCTAGGCGGGCGGCGAGGATCGGGGCGGGACCGGGACGCATGGTCGGGGCTCCGGGACGGGCGACCTGAGGGGCTTCACCGGCGGCTACGCCCGAGCGGCGCCCCGGTTCCGGGACGCCGCTCGGGCATTGCCCGGAACCCCGGAAGCGCCGAGAACCCCTGGGACTCCGCGCGCCCTCGAGACCGATTCGCGCGGGTCGGCACGCCAGCCGCGACCCGGCCAACACCCGGCCAAGACCCGGCCAAGACCCGGCCAAGACCCGGCCAAGACCCGGCCAAGACCCGGCCAAGACCTCGCCACGCCATGGGATCCATGACAGAGCCCGCACAGACCGCCACGCCGCGCCCCGGCACGCCCGATCCGGCGGCGCTGCTCGCCACGCTCGTCGCCTTCGACACGGTGAGCGCCCGCTCGAACCTCCCGCTGATAGACTGGGCGGAGGCCTATTGCCGCGGCCACGGCGCCGCGGTCGAGCGGGTGCCGGATCCGACGGGCCGGAAGGCGGCGCTGCTGGTGAGCGTCGGACCGTTCGAGACCTGCCCCGGCTACGTGCTCTCCGGCCACAGCGACGTGGTGCCGACCGACGGCCAGCCCTGGTCGTCGGACCCGTTCGCCCTGCGGGAGGAGGGCGGGCGGCTCTACGGGCGCGGCACCTCCGACATGAAGGGGTTCCTCGCGGTCTGCCTCGCGCTCCTGCCCGAGATGGTCGCGGCCGAGCTCGCCACCCCGATCCACCTCGCGATCTCGTACGACGAGGAGATCGGGTGCCTCGGCGTGCGCCCGCTGATCGCCCGGATGCTCGAGCGCGTGCCGCGGCCGCTCGGCTGCTTCGTGGGCGAGCCGACCGGAATGGACGTGGTGGTCGGCCACAAGGGCAAGGCGGCCGCCCGCCTCACCTTCCGCGGCAAGGCCAGCCACTCGGCCCTGGCGCCCCAGGGGGTCAACGCGGTCGAGTACGCCGCCCGCTTCATCGAGCATGTCCGCCTGTCGGCGGAGGCCATCGCCCGGGACGGCGCCCGCGACCCGCTCTACGACGTGCCCCACACCACCGGCCTGTCGAGCGTGGTCCGGGGCGGATCGGCGCTCAACATCGTGCCCGACACCTGCAGCGTCGAGTTCGAGTACCGGGCGATCGGCGCGGACGATGCCGCCGCGCTGGCGGCGTCCGCGATCGCCTACGCCACCGGGACGCTGGCGCCGCTGATGCGGGCCGGCGATCCGGCCTGCGGCGTCGCGGTCGAGCCGCTGATCGACTACCCGGGCCTCGACACCGATCCGGAGGCGGAGATCGTGACCCTGGCCAAGCGCCTCGCGGGCCGCAACGGCCACGCCAAGGTCTCGTACGGCACGGAGGGCGGGCTGTTCGAGCGGCTCGGCGGCGTGCCGGCCGTGGTGATCGGGCCGGGCTCGATCGCGCGCGCCCACAGGGCGGACGAGTACGTCACCCGGGACGAACTCGAGGCCTGCGCGGGCTTCGTGCGGCGGCTGATCGGCGCCTGCGTGACCGGCCCCGCGCCGGCGTCCCAGGGTGCGCACCCGGGCTGAACCGGCCTCCGCGCCGGTCGGGCGCGCCGCCGGTCCGCTGAGCCTCCGCCGCGCGGCGCGATCTCACCAGGGCGATCTCACCAGGGCGATCTCACCAGGGGATGCGGCCGAAGCGGTCGACCAGCCGCCGGTACTCGGCCTCGCTCTCGGCCCGCGACGTCCCGCCCTGGCCGACATCCGAGCTTCCGGAGCCCGGATGCACGAGGCGGCACACCAGCGGCAGGACGAAGCCGTGGCGCGCGAGGGCTATGCTGGGACCGCCGAGCTGGAGGACGTTGGCGAGCCACGGGCGGACCAGGGCCGCGTCCTGCAGCGTGACGGGCGCGGTCGCCTCGACGAGGTGGGCGCGGCGCAGGCCGGTCTCGGCGAGGCGGCCGAGCCACTCGTTGTCGTAGTGCCACTTCGAGGCCGGGCTGATCGCGCCGACCTGCGCGAAGGTGGTGCGCCGCATCAGCCAGCCCGACGGCGTCGCGAAATCGTTGATCCGCACAACCTCGCCGGTCTCGTCCACCTCGAGCTGGGTCGAGGAGACGAAATCGAAGCTGTCCAGGGCGCGGACGGCGACGCCCAGATAGGGCGGCAGCCAGCGGTCGTCGTCCTCGAGGAAGCCGACGAGGTCCCAGCCGTCGTCGACGGCGCCGATGGCGGCGTTCAGCGCCGGGATCTGCCCCCTGCGCGCGCCGCGCGCGAAGGTGACCTGCGGGTGCGCGGCGAGCCGCGCCGGGATCTCGGTCCCGGGATCGATCCCGACGAAGAAGTGGAGCGTGACCGGCCGGTCGATCTCCTGGGCGTTGGCGCTCTCGATCGCGTGTTCCAGGAAGTACTGGCCGGCCTTGCCGGCCAGGGTCGAGGGCCTGAGCCGCGACGGCGTGATGATCGCGATGCGCATGGTCAAGACTCGACACTCTCACGGGCTCGGTTCCCCCGCCCGGCGCCCTGGCAAGCATCGTCGCCGCGGGTCGAGGGGGGAACCGTCGAGGAATCGAGCGATGAAGAGCGCGCGCCTGTCAAGATTTATGCGATTGGACCGAGTCGATGTTGAATAATGATCATGAAATCATCGAGAAGCGGCACGGGTGTCGATCTATCTATACATTGGAAGATGGATCCAAATTTCAGAAATATCCAGCGCTCCGTCATTTGCGCGAAACGGCTTGAACCATTGTTGCCGCGATGCCACCCTCGGGCGCGGAAGCGCGGCGTGCCGGGCGGCGCCGGCGCGTAGCCAAGGAAACCTTTGCGCCGCTCGCGGCTTGGATCAGCGCCCTGTTTCAGCGCCTTGGATCGGCGGGCCGGGCGGGTTGGGGGAGACCGTTCAGCGCATGGCCAGCCTCAGCGTCGCGATCGCGTTCGGCGTCCGCCTGCTCCTCGTGCTGCTGTTCCTGCCGTTCAGCGCCCTCGACAAGATCCTGAACTTCAGGGGCGCGGTCGGGCAGGCGCGGCAGGCCGTGCACGCCACGGCGCCCGCGGCGGCGCTGATCCTGATCGGGCTCTGCGTCGAGATCGGGATGTCGCTCTGCATCCTGACCGGGACCGCCGACCGCGCCGCCGCCTTCGTGCTCGCCGGCTATTGCGGGGTGACGGCGCTGCTGTGGAAGCAGTTCTGGGTGCCGGGGGATTTCTGGGCCGGGGGCAAGGGCCGCGAACTGTTCTGGGACTTCCTGAAGAACTTCGCCCTGGCGGGCGGCTTCCTGCTCATCACCTTCGGCACCGGCGCCGGGACGGTCCAGGACTTCCTCGCCGATCCGCTCGGATCGACCCATCCCTACGCGCTCGCCGACCGGGCCCCGCCGTAGCGGGGCCCGGCGCGGCGGGAGCCTCAGGCCTTCGGCACGGTGGCTTCCATGGACGGGCGGCGCGCGAACGCCGCGTACCAGGCGGCGATCGCCGGGCGACCCTCCCGCCAGGCGAGATCGGGGAAGCGCAGATCCAGGTAGCCGAGCGCGCAGCCCAGCGCGACCGTGCCGATATCCAGCGCCGGCGGCCCGCCGGCCAGGCTCTCGAACCGGTCCAGCGCCGCGCGGATCTTGCCGACCTGACCGGCCTCCCAGGCGTCCCAGCGCTGGGGCTCGGGACGCAGCGCCCGCTCGTAGCGGGTCAGCAGCGCCGCATCGAGCAGGCCGTCGGCCAGCGCCTGCCGGGTCAGCGCGTCCCAGCGGGCGGCGCCCTCGGGGAACAGGCGCGGACCGGACGAGAGGCCGTCGAGATACTCGCAGATCACCCGGCTGTCGTAGAGGGCGGTGCCGTCCTCCAGCACCAGGGCGGGGATCTTGCCCAGCGGATTGTGGGCGGCGACCTCCGCGGAGGGGCCGGTCGGCGAGGCGCCCGCGACGGTGACGGCGATCCGGTCGATCAGTCCCGTCTCGTGGGCGAGGACCAGCACCTTGCGGGCATAGGGCGAGGCGGGGGAGTAGAGGAGCTTCATCGGACCGTCCCGGTGAGTCTTGACGCCGTGATCGCGGCGCCGGGACCTTGCACCGATGCCGCGGGGAATCCAGTCCCCAGCGCGCCGCCGGAGGCTCAGACCTTCCGGGTCATCCTGGAGCCGGCATGGACCACCCGGCTCCGGCTCGGGCTCGGGCGTCGCGCCCGCATCCGCTGGCGCCAGACCAGGATCGCGCTCGCCACGCGATCGAGGGCGAGCATGCACAGGCTGCCGATGATGGCGAGCACGCAGGCGGCCCCGATCAGGACGCCCCAGATCCCGGGGGCCGGGATGATCATCAGGCACAGGAGACCGAAGACGGCCGCGCCAGGAATCCACTTCGCCATCGCGCCGTCCGCCTGAACAAGAAGGGTGTCGCTCGGGGACAACGTGCCCCGAGACCCTTAAGAGGGTTGGTTCGACTGGTGTGTAGGCGGATAGTTTTGTCCTTGAAAGATACAGATCTGTCGATCTAGGTTTATGTGCGGTAAATTCGGCGCCGAATATGGACGGTCATTGCCCTCCCGCGACCGGATCCTGATCCGCCAGCGGCAAGGTCCGTCCGGCGCTGACCAGATGGTAGAATCGGCCGTCGAACATCCGCATCACCGCCTCGGTGGCGGCGTGCGATTCCGGGCGGATCGGCGCGGCGAGGCAGGCGTCCAGGGCCGCCTGGTCGGGGAAGTCCATCTCCAGGATCATGGTGATCGGCCGCGCGTCGGCGTCCCTGGAGACGAGGCGCTGGACCCGCACGGCGGTGACGCCCGGGAACCGCCGCCAGAACGGCTCGAGCTCGTCCCGGACCCGGCGGAAGAACTCCTCCTCCCGCCCGTCGCGCACCGTGCCCTCGTAGATCGCGGTCCTGGTCAGCATCGGCCGTTCCCCGGAAGTCCCCGTCAAACCCCCGGGTCAACCGCCGGCGGCGGGGATCGCTCCCGCGATGATCCGGGAACGACTCGGGAACGACTCGGGAATGACCCGGCGGTGACCCGGCGGTGACAACGCGCAGCGGCTGTCGGCGGAATCGGTCGCCGGCGGGACCGGCAGGCTTCTCCCCCGCGGCCGATCGGCGTATCCAGGATCAGCCCATCGTGACGATGCGGGAGAGACCGGGATCTTCCCACAGAGGGGACCCGGCGCCGACGGAGCAACCGCCCCGGAAACTCTCAGGCACCGGAACCGTGTCGTCAGGGCGATCTGGAGAGCGGTGCAGCGGGTGGAGCCCGTGGGCACCCGCCGAAGGGGACGTCCGTGCCGCGCCTCGCCAGGGCGGGTCGGATCAAGCTCTCAGGCACCGGGACAGATGGGGCGCGCAACCGGCCGACCGCTCGCGGACGGCCTCCACGCGTCCAGTCCCGGAGACCAAGCCCATGACCCACATCGCCGTGATCGGCGCCGGCATCACCGGCGTGACGACCGCCTACGCGCTCGCCCAGCGCGGCTACCGCGTCACCGTCCTCGACCGGCAGCGCTACGCCGCCATGGAGACCTCCTTCGCCAATGGCGGCCAGCTCTCGGCCTGCAACGCCGAGGTCTGGAACAAGCTCTCCACGGTGATGCAGGGTCTGCGCTGGATGCTGCGCCGGGACGCGCCGCTGCTGATGAATCCCAAGCCTTCCTGGCACAAGCTGTCCTGGATGGCGGCGTTCGTCCGGGAGATCGCCCATTACCGCGCCAACACCGTGGAGACGGTGCGGCTGGCCCTGCAGGCCCGGGAGGCGCTGTTCGCCATGGCCGAGGCCGAGGGGATCGACTTCGACCTGAAGACCCGCGGCATCCTGCACTTCTACCGGGACCGGGCGAGCTTCGAGAAGGCCACGGCCGTCAACGCCCTGCTGCGGGAGGGCGGCCTGGAGCGCTACGCCGTGACCCCGGAGGAGATCCGGGCGATCGAGCCGACGCTGGCGGGGCGCTATCACGGCGGCTTCTTCACGCCCTCGGACGCCACCGGCGACATCCACAAATTCACCCGCGGCCTCGCGGCCGCCTGCGCGCGCAAGGGCGTCCGCTTCGTCCAGGACGCCAGCGTCGAGACCATCGCGCCGGGGGAGGGGGGCTACGCGGTTCGCTGGCGCGACGCGGGCCAGCCGGCCGGCGACGCGCGGGTCCTGCGGGCCGACGCGGTGGTGATCTGCGCGGGCTGCGCCAGCCGGCACTTCGCGGCGATGCTGGGCGACCGGGTCAACGTCTACCCGGTGAAGGGCTACTCGATCACCGTGAACCTGCTGAGTCCGGAGGCGCAGGCGGCGGCCCCGGAGGTGAGCATCCTCGACGAGGCGGCCAAGATCGTCACCAGCCGGCTCGGCGACGAGCGCCTGCGGGTCGCCGGCACCGCCGAGTTCAACGGCTTCAACCGCGACATCCGCCACGACCGGATCCAGCCGCTGGTCGACTGGACCCGGGAGCAGTTCCCCCGCGTCGACACCGACCGGGTGGTGGCCTGGAGCGGCCTTCGGCCGATGCTGCCGACCATGCTGCCCAGGGTCGGCCGCGGGCATCTGCCGGGCGTCTTCTACAACACAGGCCACGGCCATCTCGGCTGGACCCTCTCGGGCGCCACCGCCGAGCTCGTGGCCGGGGCGATCGCCGCCGAGCACGCGCCGGAGCGGACCGTTCTGCCGCTCGCGGCCTGACCCGGATTTCCGAAGGGCCCGAGGCCCTTCGGCGGGTTGTCGGGGCGGAGCCCCGACGGGCAGCACGGCGCGCTGTCCCATCCCCGGACGGGGGGGCGCGCCGCCGCAGATTATTTTGTATTCTCTTTCCGAACCACCCCCGGAAACCGAGCCGCGATGCCCTCGTCTCCCGCCTATCTCGACCCCGCGACCGGGGCGACCTACCCGATCGGGACGCCGCGCTGGCGCTCGGAGACGGGCGGTCCGCTGATGATCACCGACCTGCCGGGGCTCGGGCGGGCGGAGATCGACACGGGCCGGCGCTCCCTCTGGCGCTACGCCGCCGCCCTGCCGGTGGCGGTGGCCGACCCGGTCACGCTGGGGGAGGGCTGCACCCCGCTGGTGCGCCGGCCCTGGCGGGGCGGCCACGCCCATTTCAAGCTCGAGTGGTTCGCGCCCTCGGGCAGCTTCAAGGACCGGGGCGCCGCCGTGATGCTGTCGATCCTGCGCCAGCAGGGGATCGACGCGGTGCTGGAGGATTCCTCGGGGAACGGCGGCGCCGCGGTGGCGACCTACGCGGCCGCCGCCGGGATGCGGGCCAAGATCCTGGTCCCGGCCTCGACCTCGCCGGCCAAGACCGTCCAGATGCGGGCCGCCGGCGCCGAGGTCGAGCTGGTCCCCGGCACCCGCCAGGACACGGCCGACGCCGCGGTCGGCCAGGCGGAGTCGATCTTCTACGCCAGCCACAACTGGCAGGCCCACTTTCTCCAGGGCACCAAGACGCTGGCCTACGAGCTGTGGGAGGATCTGGGCTTCACCGCGCCCGACGCTGTGATCATCCCGTGCGGGGCCGGCAGCAACATCCTCGGCTGCGATATCGGCTTCTCGGAGCTGCTGCGCCGGGGGGAGATCGCCCGCCTGCCGCGGCTCTACGCGGTCCAGCCGGCCCACTGCGCGCCCCTGCACGCGGGTTTCGAGGCCGGCGCGGAGGATTTCCTGCCGGTGACGCCCCGCCCGACCCTCGCGGAAGGCGCCTCGATCGCCCAGCCGGTCCGCGGCCGGGAGGTGCTGGCGGCGCTCCGCCGCTCCGGCGGCGGCACCGTGGCGGTCTCCGAGGAGGCCATCGAGGCGGCCCTGATGGAGCTCGCCCGCTCGGGCCTCTACGTCGAGCCGACCTGCGCCATGGCGGCGGCGGCGCTCACCGACCTCACCGCGCGCGGCGCGATCCGGCCCGAGGAGACCACCGTGGTGGTGCTCACCGGCACCGGCATCAAGGCGACGCCGCGCATCGCCGAGCTTCTGGGCCTCGCCCCGTAATCCCGGCCCCCCACGAGATCCGCACGCGTTCAGGAGGACACACCATGCGCAACAACATCCCCGCCACCGTCGGGATGCCGGTCGAGGAGGTGGACACCCCCTGCCTGCTGGTCGACCTCGACGCCCTCGAGCGCAACGTCGACACGCTCGGACGCTTCATGAAGGCGCACGGCCTGCGCCACCGGGCGCACGCCAAGACCCACAAGTCGTCCGACATCACGGTCCTGCAGATCGAGCGGGGCGGGGCCTGCGGCGTCTGCTGCCAGAAGGTCAGCGAGGCCGAGGCGCTGGTGAGCGCCGGCATCCGCGACGTGCTGGTCTCCAACCAGGTGGTGGCGCCGAAGAAGATCGAGCGCCTCGCGGCGCTCGCCACCCGGGCGCGGGTGCTGGTCTGCGTCGACGACCTCGGCAACGTCGACGACCTCTCGGCGGCGGCGGTCCGGTACGGCGTCACCCTCGAGTGCCTCGTGGAGATCGACGTCGGCGCCGGCCGCTGCGGCGTCGCGCCGGGCGAGCCCGCCGTGGCGATCGCGCAGAAGATCGCGGCGGCGCCGGGCCTGCGCTTCGCGGGCCTGCAGGCCTACCAGGGCAAGGCCCAGCACGTGCGCGATTTCGGCGAGCGGAAGGCCCTGATCCAGACGGCGATCGACGAGACGAAGCGCACCGTCGACCTGCTCAAGGCCGAGGGGCTCGACTGCGCCATCGTGGCGGGGGCCGGCACCGGCAGCTTCGCCATGGAGGGCGGCAGCGGCGTCTACAACGAGCTGCAATGCGGCTCCTACGTCTTCATGGACGCCGACTACCAGCGGGTGAAGGACGCGGACGGGCGGCCGATCGCGGAGTTCGAGAACAGCCTGTTCATCTACACGGCGATCATGAGCAAGGCGAAGGCGGACGTCGCGATCTGCGATGCCGGCCTCAAGGCGCAGAGCATCGACAGCGGCCTGCCGGTGGTCTTCGGCCGGGACGACGTGGAGTACGTCAAGTGCTCGGACGAGCACGGGGTGATCAGCGATCCCGGCAACGTGCTGAAGCTCAACGAGCGCCTGAAGCTGATCCCCGGCCATTGCGACCCGACGGTCAACGTCTACGACTGGTACGTGGGCGTGCGGAACGGCCGCGTCGAGGCGATCTGGCCGGTCACCGCCCGCGGCATGACCCTGTAGGGGATTCCGAAGGGCCGAGGCCCTTCGGCGGGGTGTCGGGGCGGCGCCCCGACACCGATCCGCTCGAGGTCAGGGCTCCGCCCTGCACCCGCGAAAGGTCTCGACCTTTCGAAACCATGACGTGGGAGGCCCCTGAATCCATGCGCTTCATCTCCGAGGAGGACTCCGCCGCCCTGGTCGATCACGCCCTGGCGTTCGAGGCGGCCCGCGCGGCGCTGATCGCCGCGGTGGCGCCGGGCACCACCCTGTTCCCGGCGGTGCTCGGGCACGGCTCGGAGCCGACCAACCGGTTCTCGATCAAGTCGGGCTCCACGGCCGACTATGCCGGCCTGAAGGTCGGCTCGTTCTGGCCCGGCAACCCGGAGCGGGGCCTGCCGCGGCACAATTCGGTGATCCTGCTGTTCGACCAGGCCGTCGGCCGGGTCGACACGGTGATCGAGGCCGGGCGGGTGAACGCCTACCGGACCGCCGCCGCCGACGCGGTGGCGGCGAGCGTCCTGGCGCGGCCGGATTCGGCGGTGCTCGCCGTGTTCGGGGCCGGCAACCAGGCCGAGTTCGAGTGCGCGGCGCTCGCCCGGGTGCTGCCGATCCGGACGGTCCTGGTCGTCGCCCGGGACGCCGCCAAGGTCGCGGCCTTTGCCGAGCGGCTGGCGGGGCAGGGGGCGTCCGGGCTCGACGTGCGGGCGGCCGCGCCCCGGGAGGCCTGCGCGGCGGCCGACGTGATCGTCACGGCGACGCCGGCCCGGGCGCCGCTGTTCGAGGCCGACTGGGTCCGTCCCGGCACGCACGTCGCCGCCATGGGCGCGGATGCCAAGGGCAAGCAGGAGCTGCCCCCCGCCCTGCTGGAGCGCGCGGCCCTGTTCTGCGACCTGCCGGAGCAGTCGCGCACCATCGGCGAGTTCCAGCACGCCTCCGCGCAGGCTCAGGCGAGCCTCACGGCGCTCGGCGCCGTGCTGCGGCGCGGGGAGGGGGGCCGGGCGGACCGGGACCAGATCACCGTGTTCGATTCCTCCGGCATCGCCCTGCAGGACCTGACCATCGCCCGGGCGATCCTCGCCAAAGCCGACGCGCGCCTGTAGGGGGAGGCCGGCGCCGGCCCTCCCCGCCCCGGCGGAGGACGGCATGCAGGACAGGCAGATCCGGGTCATCGGCATCGGCACGGGCGATCCCGAGCACCTGACCCTCCAGGCGGTGCGGGCGCTCGCCGACGTCGACGCGGTGTTCGTCCTCGACAAGCGCGCCGAGACCGCCGACCTCGTCGAGATCCGCCGCCGGATCTGCGCGGCCCATATCCGAAACCCCCACCGGGTCGTCACCGTCGCGGACCCGCCCCGGGAGCGCCGCCCGGCCGATTACGGCCGCACCGTCGAGGCCTGGCACGCGGCCCGGGCCGAGCGGCTGGAGGCGGCCTTCGCGGCCCATCTCGGGGCCGGGGAGGTGGGGGCGATCCTGGCCTGGGGCGACCCGGCCCTCTACGACAGCGTCCTGCGCATCCTCGACCACATCCTGGCCCGCGGGCGCGTGCCGTTCCGGCGCAGCGTCGTGCCCGGGCTGTCCAGC
The DNA here is from genome assembly GCF_053345825.1 of Methylobacterium sp. C33D. Classification (NCBI taxonomy): domain Bacteria; kingdom Pseudomonadati; phylum Pseudomonadota; class Alphaproteobacteria; order Hyphomicrobiales; family Methylobacteriaceae; genus Methylobacterium; species Methylobacterium sp. C33D. The sequence continues at coordinate 27,602 of NZ_JBKFAV010000036.1, read as the reverse complement.
GTGCAGGTCCTCGCCGCCCGCCACGGCGTGCCGCTGAACGGCATCGGCGGGTCGGTGCTGATCACCACCGGCCGTCGCCTCGCCGCGGGGTGGCCGGCCGAGGCGGAGAGCGTCGTGGTGATGCTCGACGGCGACCCGGCCTTCGCGCATCTCGACCCGGACCTGGCGATCTACTGGGGCGCCTATCTCGGCGGCCCGGACGAGATCCTGGTCTCGGGCCGGCTCGGCGACGCGGGCGAGGAGATCCGCCGGGTCCGCGCCGAGGCCCGGGCCCGGCACGGCTGGATCATGGACATCTACCTGCTGCGCCGTGACCGCGCCGCCACGGACAGGGCCGGCGCGGCCGGCTAGACCGCCGCCATGCTGCGCCTGCGGGACTACCAGCGCGCCAGCCTCGACGCGCTCTCGGCCGCCTGGGCGCGGGGAGGGGCGGACGACGCGGCGCCCGGCCACCTGATCGTGCTCCCCACCGGGGCCGGCAAGGCACTCGTGATCGCGGCCCTCGCGCGGGAGGCCTTGGAAGAAAATCCCCTCGCCCGGGTGGCGATCGTCACCCACAGCCGCGAGCTGGTCGCCCAGAATTTCTCCGAGCTGACCCGGTCGTGGCCGGGGGCGCCGGCCGGGATCTTCTCGGCCGGGCTCCGGCGGCGGGAGGCCGGGGCGCAGGTGCTGGTCTGCGGTATCCAGTCGGTGGCCGACCGGCTCGACGCGATCGGCCCGCGCGACCTCGTGATCGTCGACGAGGCCCACCTGATCCCCCGCGCCGCCGACACCCGGTACGGCCGCTTCCTGGCGGGCCTGCGGGCGCGGACCCCCGGGCTGCGGGTGGCGGGCCTCACCGCGACGCCCTACCGGCTCGATTCGGGCCGCCTCGACGAAGGCGAGCACCGGCTGTTCTCCGGCATCGCCTACGAGGCCGACACGTTCACGCTGATCCGGCGCGGCTACCTCGCGCCCCTCGTCTCCAAGGCGACGCTCACCCAGCTCGACGTCTCGGGCGTCGGCCGGCGCGGGGGCGACTACATCCCGGGCGAGCTGGAGGCGGCGGTCAACCGCGACTGGATCACCCGGGCGGCGGTCGCGGAGCTCGCCGAGTACGGGCGCGCCCGCCGGGCCTGGCTCGCCTTCTGCGCCGGCCTCGCCCACGCGGACGCCGTGCGCGACGCGGTGCGGGCGGAGGGGTATTCCTGCGAGAGCGTCTCGGGCGAGACACCCCGCCGGGAGCGCGACCGGATCGTGGCGGCGTTCCGGGCGGGACAGATCCGCTGCCTGACCTCGGTCGGTGTGCTCGGCACCGGCTTCAACGTGCCCGAGGTCGATCTGGTGGCGCTGCTGCGCCCGACCCGCAGCACCGGCCTCTACGTGCAGCAGGTCGGCCGGGCGCTGCGCTGCGCGCCCGGCAAGGCCGACGCGCTGATCCTGGACTATGCCGGCCTGGTGCGGATGCACGGGCCCGTGGACGCCGTGACGGTCCGGAGCGCCACCCAGGGATTGGGCGGGGCAGGGGCCGCGCGCGCCAAGCCCTGCCCCGGCTGCGGCGCCCTGATCGCGCTGAACGCCTCCACCTGCGAGGCGTGCTGGACCGAGCCGGAGGCGGACCCGGATGCCGAGGCCCCGCACGAGGCCGCCGCCGACGACGAGCTGGCGATCCTCTCGGCGGATCCCGGGCTGCCCGGCCCCGAGCCGGCGGGCCCTGCCCCGGCGACCGAGGCCGGATGGCGGGAGGCCGCCTGGCATCCGGTCACAGCCCTGGATCTGGAGGCCGCGCCGGACGGGCTCGACCTCGTGCTCGGCTGGCGGGACGGTCCCGCCGCGGCGTCGTGGCGCGTCCGCCTGCGGCCCGAGCGCAGCGGCTACGAGCGGGAGAAGGCGGTGTCGTGGTGGCGCGGCCTCGGCGGCGGCCGGGACGCGCCGATGAGCGCCGCGGAATTCCTGGAGCGCGCCGCGTTCCTGGCCCGGCCGGCCTCGGTCCGGATCCGGCCGGGCCGGCTGTCGGAGCATATCGACTGCCGGACGCGGGACGGTCGGATTCTCGGCGACGTGCGCCGTCTGGCCGGGCGCGCCGCGTGAGGCCGCGCGGGCGGCCCGGGCCGCGGGGAGGGGGCTCGGACCGCCCTCGCCCGTTCCGGAAGCCGCCGAGCCGGACGGGGCCCGCCACCGGGCCCGCCACCGGGGCCGCCACGCCCGGATCCGGGCATCGCGCGGCGGCCGTCCGGGCTGCCAGGCGGCGGCCCGAACGGCAGGCCACCCCTCACCCCGCCCGAATTGGCCCCTGTATTCCATAATATATCTTATGCGAATATCGGAGATGGTTCCGTGGGGCCGGATCGTGGGGCCGGATCGTCCGGTGTCCGGGCGCCCCGGCCTCGAGGCTGCACGGGTGGATGACGGCCGCTGATCGGACGTCACGTCGAGGCCGCAGGGATGGAAGGCCGCGCGCACCGCCGCCGGGCACGTGGGACGGAGGGGCCAACGGGGCGCCGAAGCCCGACGCGCCCGGGCAGGGCGGTCGGCTCAGGGGGCCGGAGGCCCCTCCCCGCGGCGGATGGACCGGGCCGACGCACGGCCGAGCGCCGCTGCGGCGCCCCAGCATCGCCCAGCGCCCCGCGCGGCAGTGGCGGCGTCCCGGGTCTCAGGGCGTGACCGCCCGCGAAACCGGCGGCGATCTCCGACGCGCCCGGCGCGGTGCTGTCCGTGCGGGCGAGGGCCCCTGCGGGCAGGCCGGGGGCTCGCCGGTCCCCTGCCCTGCCTGCCCGATGGCTCCGGAGATGGCTCCGGAGCCGGATGGCAGACCCGTTGGGACCGCCGCGGGGCGACGGTGCGCGCCGCGTCAGCGCATCACCGACACGCTGGTCAGCCAGAGCCGGCAGAGCCTCGGCCAGAGGGCGACCGGCGCCTCCGACCGGCCGATCCCGAAACCGTGACCGCCGACCGCGAAGCGGTGGTACTCGACCGGCACGCCCGCTCTGCGGCAAGCCGCGTCCAGGATGCGGCTGTGCTCCGGGCTGATGACCGCGTCGTCGTCCGCCTGCACGAGGAACAGCGTGGGGCAGCCGGACCCGATATGGGTCTGGAGCGACCAGTCCCGGCTCGCCTCCGGGCTCGGGGTCTCGCCGACCAGGGAGCGGCGGGTGGTCGTGCGGTCGTAGGGCGGCTCCAGGCTCACCACGGGGTAGATCAGCGTCGCGAAGTCGGGCCGCGCCGACAGGTCGTCGGCCGCGTCGACGGGGTCGTAGGCCCGGAACGCGGAGCGCGCGGCGACGAGGCCGCCGAGGTGCCCGCCGGCGGAGAAGCCGAGCACGCCGACGCGGGCGGGGTCGATCCGGAAGCGGGCGGCCGCGGCGCGGATCAGGCGCAGGGCCCGCTGCCCGTCCTGGAGCGGCGCCAGGGGGCCCGCCGCCCAGCCCTCGCCCGGCAGGCGGTAGGTGAGCACGAAGGCCGTGATGCCCTGCGCGGCGAGCCAGAGCGCGGCGGGGAGCGCCTCCTTGACCATCCCGATCCGGGCGTAACCGCCGCCGCCGGCGACGAGGACCGCCACGCCGGTCGGCGTCTCCGGGGCGTACACCTCCAGGACCGGCACGGCGACGTTCTTCACGGCGCCGCTGTCGTCGCGGACCGGCGGACCCTGCGGACCGCCGCCGCCCGGCGGCTCCCCCGGCCAGAGCGGGATCCGCTCCGGTGCCCCGACGGCGTCGGCCCCCCGCGCGGACAGGACGGCCGAACCCGCGGCCAGGGCGAGGAGCAGAGAGCGGCGGTCGGGCACGAAACCGGGCATGGGCCCCCTCGCGACGGGCGCGGTCCCGTGCGGCCCGGTAGGCAAGACCGCCGTGCCGGATCGGTTCCCGGTCGGGCGCCGGTCCGGGTCTACAGGACCCGCGGCAGCAGCCGGCCGAGGAGATCCCGGCCCGGGAACCGGACCGGCGGCATCGGCAGCTCCGGCGCCGGCTCGTCCCCCGGGATCGGCCCCTCGGCGAAGCGGGCCCCGGCGGACCAGAACCCGTCCCGCCGCGTGCCGATCATGCCGAGCCCGACGGGCTCCCGCGTCGCGTCGGGGCGCAGCCGTCCCGCCGCCCAGACGCGCTGCCAGCACCGGCGCCGCGACAGGTCGGCGTCCCGCCAGCCGAGCCGCGCGTAGCCGGCCGCCGCGAAGACCCGGTCCCCGGCGAAGTCCTCCGGAATCCACACCCAGCTCGAGAACACGTGGACCGTGTCGGCGCGGAAGCCGGCCGGATCCACCGCCCGCGTGTAGGCGCTCAGAGCCGTCGCCCGGTGCCGGCCGACGTGCCGGCGCAGGCGTCCCGGCAGCGTCAGCGCCTCCGGGAAGGCGGCGGCGTCGAGGCGGGTCGGCGCCGCGCCGCGCTCCAGCGCGTAGGCGCTGTCCACGAGGTGCATCCAGGGTTCGAGGTCGACCTCCCAGGCCTGCTCCACCGGTGCGAACCGGCGGACTTGTCCCTCGATCAGCCGGTCGGCGACGCGCCGGGCCGGTACGGGGGCCCAGTCCGGCCCGGCCTCGGTCACGCGGAGCAGCGTCGCGGGCCCGTGCGCCCGGACCGCCTCGACCAGGCGGGCGAAATCGGATTCGGGCTCGTCGCGGCCGACCTTGCGCACCAGGATCTTCGAGCCGTCGGCGAGCTCGTCCAGCAGCTTGCGCTTGAGATGGGCCAGCCGGCCGTACTCCCGCTCCAGCAGCGCCTCCGGCTCGATCGAACCGGCCGGGTGCCCGGTATTCGCCCAGATGTTGTAGGCGACGCTGTGGCAGTAATAGGTGCCGCCGGAACTGACGGAGAGCCGCAGATCCCCCGGCACGCCGAAATCCGCGAAGCCGCAGCGCAGGCCGCGGATCAGGTCCGCCATGGGCGTGTAGGAGAAGCGCAGCAGGCCGGAGGGCTCGACCCCGCCGTAGCGCTGCACGAACCCGAATTCGCAATTGTCGCCGAGGCTCCGGAAGGCGTGGAGCCGTTCGGCGAGGAGCGCCGCCGTCGTCCTGTTCTCGGTCACTGCATCCGCTCTGTCTCGCGCCCTGTCTCGCCGCGCCCGTCGCGCCCGGGCCCGGCGGGGCAGGGCTATTGTCCAGTCCCGGCCCGGTCGGGGCGCACGCCGCCTCAGCCGGCCGGCGGCACCTCCGGGGATACCGCAGGCGGCACCTCCGGGGACACTTCGGGGGGCACCTCCAAGGGCACCTCCAAGGGCACCTCCAGGCGGAAGCAGGCGCCCTTCCCCCGGCTCGGGATCGTCAGGCTGCCGCCGAGCTGGCGCGTGAGGCTGCCGATCACCCGCATGCCCAGGCTCTTCGAGTCGCGCCCGATCGCGAACCCCGCCGGCAGGCCGATCCCGTCGTCGGCAACCTCGACCACGAGCCCCTCGGGCCGCCGCTCGGCGCGGACCCGGATCTCGCCGCCGGCCGGGTGCGTCTCGGGGGGGTAGGCGTATTTCAGCGCGTTGGTGACGAGTTCGTTGACCAGGAGGCCGATGGGAATCGCCCGGTCGGCCGAGATCCGCTGCGGGCAGGCCGTGCAGGCGAGCCGCTGGCCCGGCACGCCGCTGGCGAGGTTGGCCACCAGCTTCTCCAGGAAGGGCGCGAGGTCGAGCTCGCCCGGCACCCCCTCCCCTTCACCCGCGACCGTGTCACCCTGCCGCCAGAGCTGGTCGTGGACGCCCGCGATCGCCTCGACGCGGCTGCGCGCGTCCGCCAGGGCCGCCTGCACGGCCGGGTCCTCGGCGGCCCGGGCCTGCAGGGCGAGGAGGCTCGCCACGATGGCGAGGCTGTTCTTGACCCGGTGGCTCATCTCGCGGGCGAGCAGGTCCTGCCGGGCGAGGGCGGCCCGCAGCAGGCTCTCGGTGCGCTGGCGCTCGATGGCGCCGCCGAGCAGGTTGGCGAAGCCCTGCATGAAGGCGATGTCGGCCTCCGCGAACATGCCCTCGCGGGTGTCGTCCACCTCCAGCACGCCGAAGGCACCGTCCCGGTTCTCGATCAGCACGTTGATCGCCCGGCGGATGCCGTGCTCGGCCATGAGCTGCGGCGTGCGGAACCGGGTCTCGTCCGCGAGGTGGTTGGAGATCACAGGCCGGCCGGTCTTGAGGGCGAATCCGGCCGGGGAGGCGAGATCGGCCCCGATTCGGGCCTTGCCGATCACGTCGGGCCCCCAGCCGACACCGGCCCGGACCAGCAGGGTGTCGGCGCCGCGCCGATACTCCAGGGCCTTGCAGAACTCGGCGCCCATGCCCTGCGCGCACAGCTCAGCGGCCCGCTGCAGCAGGTGGTCGACATCGGTGCCGCGCAGGGCCTCGACGCCGAACTCCGACAAGATCGCCTGCTGGCGCAGGCGATAGTCGAGATCGGGCGGCGCGGGCGCGCGGCGCGGCTCGGGGCTCGGTTCCACTTCGGTCTGGTCGGTCTGGTCGGTCTGCGGAGTCATGGAGGGCGGCAGGGTAGCAGGAAGGTGGCCCCGGCGCGAAGCGGCGTCGCCCGGAGGAGCGCGTCCGTCCTCGCACCCGTCGTCGCAAGTGTCTTCGTACGTGTCGTCGCACGTGTCGTCGCACCCCGGCGACCGCCCGGACCCCCCGGCCCCGTCCGGCGTTCGTCCGTCGAACACGCTTCGAGAAACGCTTCGAGGAACGAGAAACGCTTCGAGGAACGCGTGGAGAAACGCGCAGAGGAACCCACGCATGGCCGACGACCTGAACGGACTGTCCGACAAGGCCCTCTCGATCCTCGCCTTCGCGGCCTATCACCGGCTCGTCAGCGGCGAGACGGTCACCTCGGTGATCCGCCGGGACGGCGCCGGCCACGAGGCCGACCCGGAGGGCGTGCAGGAGCTGGAGGGGCGCGGCCTCGTCACCGCCGGCGCGCGCGCCATCGACCTCGGCGAGACCGCGCAGGCGGCGGTCGAGACGATGGTCGCCGCCCTGCGCCGGGAGGTCGGCCGCTGAGTGCGGCATTCCGGCCGTGGAAACCCGGGAACGCGCCCGCTCCCGGGGGCCTTTCCCCGCATCCACGCCCACATCCACCATGGAGACACGCATGACCGCCAAGGCGAAGGTGAAGACCGGGGACGACGTCACCTACAAATGGGGCACGGGTACCGTCTCGGGTGAGGTGACCAAGGTCCACACGCGGGACGTCGAGAAGACCATCAAGGGCAACACGGTGAAGCGCGAGGCCTCGAAGGCCGAGCCCGCCCTCGAGATCAAGACCGCCAAGGGCAAGACGGTGCTGAAATCGGCCTCGGAGGTCCGGGTCAAGTCGGCGTGAGCGCGCAACCTTCGCGTGCCGTGATCTTGCGCACATCGCTTTCTGCTTAAGGTCTCGCCGGGAGCGTGGCGGCGGCTATCTGTAACGGTTCCAGCCTCGGTAGCCGGGACCCCCGCATGACCATTCCCCTCAGGCTCACCCTGAACGGGCAGCCGCGCGAGATCGCCCTCGACGATCCGCGCGTCACCCTCCTCGATCTCCTGCGCGAGCGCCTCGGTCTGACCGGCGCCAAGAAGGGCTGCGACCGCGGCCAGTGCGGCGCCTGCACGGTCCTGGTGGACGGGCGCCGGATCAACAGCTGCCTGACCCTCGCCGCGAGCCTCGACGGCGCCGAGGTGCTGACCATCGAGGGGCTCGCCGAGGGCGACCGGCTGCACCCGGTCCAGGCGGCCTTCATCGCCCATGACGGCTTCCAGTGCGGCTTCTGCACCCCCGGCCAGATCATGAGCGCGGTCGGCCTGATCCGCGAGGGCCACGCCGGCACCGATCCGGAGCGCATCCGCGAGGGCATGAGCGGCAATCTCTGCCGCTGCGGCGCCTACGCGGGGATCCTGGACGCCGTGCAGGACGCGGCCGCCCGGACCTCGGAGCAGCGGGAGGACGCGGCGTGAGGACCTTCGATTACATCCGCCCCGCGAGCGTACCCGAGGCCGTGGCGGCCGGCCAGCAGCCGGGGACCGCCTTCCTCGCCGCCGGCACCAATCTCGTCGACCTGATGAAGGGCGGCGTCGCCACGCCGGAGCGGGTCGTCGACATCACCCGCCTCCCCGGCCTCTCGGCCATCGAGCGGCTGCCGGACGGCACCGCCCGGGTCGGCGCCCTGGTCCGCAACAGCGACCTCGCCCACGATCCGGCCTTCGCCAAGGCCTACCCGATGGTCGCCGAGGCCCTGCTGGCCGGCGCCTCGGCGCAGCTGCGCAACGCCGCCACGGTCGGCGGCAACCTGATGCAGCGCACCCGCTGCCAGTACTTCACCGACGCGGTCTCGCCCTGCAACAAGCGCGCGCCCGGTTCCGGCTGCGCGGCCCTGGGGCACGCCACCCGCATCCACGCGGTCCAGGGCTGGAGCGAGCACTGCATCGCCACCCACCCGTCCGACTTCTGCGTGCCGCTCGCCGCCCTCGACGCGGTGGTCGAGATCGCCGGGCCGGACGGCACCCGGGAGGTGCCGCTCACCGCCTTTCACCACCTCCCCGGCGATCACCCGGAGCGGGAGACCGACCTGCGGGCCGGCGAGCTGATCACCGCCCTGCGCCTGCCCCCCGAGGCGGCCGCGTTCCGGGGCAACGCCCGCTACCTCAAGGTCCGCGACCGCACCTCCTACGCCTTCGCGGTCGTCTCGGCGGCGGCGGCCCTCACCCTGGAGGCCGGCGGCCGGATCGGGCAGGCCCGGCTCGCCCTGGGCGGGCTGGCGCTCAAGCCCTGGCGGGTGGCGGAGGCCGAGGCGGCGCTCGCCGGACAGGCACCCTCCCCCGAGGCCTTCGCGAAGGCCGCAGACGCGGCGCTCGCCGGCGCCAAGCCCACCGGCGAGGCCAACGCCTTCAAGGTCGAACTCGCCCGCCGAGTGGCGATCCGCGCCCTCGCCCAGGCCGCCGCGGGCACGCCCGCCCGGATCCCGGCGCTCCCCGCCTCCCCGTTCGGCATCGTCTGACACGCGGTCGATGGCTTGGCACCGCCGTCCCTGCGAGCGGAGCGAAGCAGCCCAGTCGGCGCCGCGACCTGCGATGTCGCGCTGCCCCGGGTCACTTCGCGCCGCTCGTGATGGCGGCGGGAGCCGCGTCGACCGGAAGCCCCAACCCGAACCCGTCTCGAGGAGACCCGCATGACCGCGACCTCCAAGCCGTCGAACATGACCGCCTCGAACCTCCCCGCCGGCGCGATCCGCCACGGCTCCAGCATCGGCCAGCCGCTGACCCGGCGCGACGGCCCCCTCAAGGTGACGGGCCAGGCCCGCTTCTCCGCCGACAACCTGCCCCCCGGCACGCTCCACGCGGCGCTCTGCGTCGCACGGATCGCCCGCGGCCGCGTCACCGGCCTCGACGTGGCCGCCGCCGAGGCGCATCCCGGCGTCGTGGCGGTGATGCGGCCGGGGCACGCCCCGACGCTCGCCAAGGACCCGGACGCCAAGGACGGGCCATTCACGTTCCGCCTGGACCTCCTGCAGAACGACCGCGTCCGCTACGCCAACCAGCCCATCGCCGTGGTGATCGCCGAGACCCTGGAGGCCGCCACCGAGGGCGCCCGGCTGCTCGCCCCGACCTACGCGGCCGAGACGCCGCGGATCGGGCTCGATTCCGGCGAGGCCTTCACGCCGGATTCGGTCGGCGTCGGCGCGCCGCCCGTCGAGACGGACGGCGACGTCGAGGCCGGGCTCGCGGCCGCGTCCAGGACGATCGCCGCCACCTACGAGACGCCGGCCCAGTACCACAACGCCATGGAGCCGCACGCGGCCGTCGCCAGCTGGGACGGGGACCGGCTGACGCTGTTCATGCCGACCCAGGCGCTCGCCATGTCGCAGGCGAGGCTCGCCGGGCTGTTCGGCATCGGCCCCGACGACATCCACATCGAGAGCCCCTATCTCGGCGGCGGGTTCGGGTCGAAGGGCGTCCCGGCCGGGCCGCAGGTGCTCGCCTGCATGGCGGCCAAGCTCGTGGGCCGGCCGGTGAAGCTCGTCCCGACCCGCACCCAGATGTACGGCCCGATGGGCCATCGCGGGCCGACCCGGCAGACTCTCCGGCTGGGCGCCGACGCCTCCGGCAAGCTGACGGCCCTCGACCACCACATCCGCACCGCCTCGTCGAGCTTCGACGACTTCTTCGAGCCGGCGGGCCGGGCGACCAGCACCCTCTACGCGAGCCCGGCCATCGCCATCCGGCACGAGGCCGTGCGGCTCGACACCGGCACGCCGCTGTTCATGCGCGCGCCCGGCGAGGCCACCGGCAGCGTCGCCCTGGAGAGCGCGCTGGACGAGATGGCCCACGCGCTCGGCATGGACCCGCTGGACTTCCGGCTCGCCAACTACGCGGAGGTCGAGCCCATCACCGGCAAGCCGTTCTCCTCCAAAGCCCTGCGGGACTGCTACCGCCGCGGCGCCGAGGCCTTCGGCTGGGCCGGTCGCCCGCTGCAGCCCCGCCAGACCCGCGACCGGGACGGGTTCCTGGTCGGCACCGGCATGGGCACCGCCACCTTCCCGGCGCTGATCTTCGAGGGCATGGCCCGGGCCGAGATCCGCGCCGACGGCACCGGCACGGTGGAGCTCGGGGCGATCGACATGGGCCAGGGCTCGTGGACGGCGCTCGCTCAGATCGCCGCCGACGGGCTCGGGATCGGGATGGACGCCCTCACCTTCCGGATGGGCTCGTCAGACCTGCCGAATGCCGGCATCGCGGGCGGCTCGGGCCACACCGCCACGGCGGGCGGCGCGGTCCACGCGGCGGCCGGCGACGTGATCCGGCAGCTCGCGGAGCTCGCCACCAACGATCCCGCCTCCCCGCTCTACGGCGCGGGCAATGCCGGCGTGACCGCCGCGGGCGGGCATCTGACCCGGCGCGACGATCCGGGCCGGAGCGAGTCCTTCACCGACATCCTCCGGCGGGCCGGCCGGTCGCGCATCGAGGGCCAGGGCAAGGCCGGCGCTGACCCGGCCGCGCAGGCCTCCTACGCCATGCACGCCCACGGGGCGGTCTTCGCCGAGGTGAAGGTCGATCCCGATCTCGGCCAGATCCGCGTGAGCCGCCTGGTGGGCGCCTTCGCGGCCGGCCGGGTGATCAACCCGCGCCTCGTCCAGAGCCAGTATTACGGCGGGATGATCTGGGGCCTGTCCTTCGCCCTGCACGAGCGGGCCGAGATGGATCCGCGCACCGGCCGGTTCCTCAACGACAACCTCGCCGAGTACCACGTGCCGGTGAACGCCGACGTGCCCGCCATGGAGGCGATCCTGGTCCACGAGGACGACGCGGTGGTGAACAACCTCGGCGTGAAGGGGGTCGGCGAGATCGGGATCACCGGCACGGTGGGGGCCATCGCCAACGCGGTCTGGCACGCCACCGGCGTGCGGGTCCGCGAGATGCCGATCACCCTCGACAAGCTGCTGGGCTGATCGGGCGGGTCGGGCGCGTGGAACCGGTCCCGGGCGCGTCGCGTCGCCCGGGATTTTCCGGTATGGGGCAGGCCACCCGGCGGCCGGCGGCGGCCGCAGCAGCGCGGAGACCGGCATGCCTCTCACCAGCGACATCGGCGGCGTCGTCCCGATCGCGCCGACGCCGTTCCATCCGGACGGCCGGATCGACGAGGTCTCCCTCGACCGGATGACCGACTTCTTCGGGGCGGCCGGCGTCGACGGCCTGACGATCCTCGGCCAGCTCGGCGAGGCCGGCAAGCTCGACCACGCGGAGGGGATCGCGGTGGCGCGGCGCGTCCTCGGGCGCACCCGGCTGCCGGTGATCGTCGGCGTCACGGCGCCGGGCTTCGCGGCCATGCGCTCCCTCGCCCGGGAGGTGATGGAGCTGGGCGCGGCCGGCGTGATGATCGCGCCGCCCAACACGCTCCGCACCGACGACCAGGTGGTCGGCTATTATCGGAACGCCGCCGAGGCCGTGGGCCCGGACGTGCCCTTCGTGCTTCAGGATTATCCCCTCACCTTCTCGGTCCAGATGACCCCCGGCGTGATTCGCCGGATCGTGTCTGAGAACCCCTCCTGCGTGATGCTCAAGCACGAGGACTGGCCGGGGCTGGAGAAGATCTCGACGCTGCGCGGCTTCGAGGCGGACGGCTCGATGCGCCACATCTCCATCCTCGTGGGCAACGGCGGCCTGTTCCTCGATTTCGAGACCGAGCGCGGCGCCGACGGGGCCAATACCGGCTACGCCTTCCCGGAGATGCTGGTCGACGTGGTCCGCCTCGGCCGGTCCGGCGAGCGCGACGCCGCCCACGACCTGTTCGACGCCCACCTCCCCTATCTCCGCTACGAGCAGCAACAGGGCCCGCTGGGGCTCGCGGTCCGCAAATACGTGTTCATGCGCCGGGGGATCTTCGCGTCCGACGCGCAGCGCAAGCCGTCCCAGGCGCTGACCGCGCAGGCGAAGGCCGAGGTCGAGTACCTGCTGGCCCGCCTCGCCCGCACCGACGCGCGGGCCCGGCTCTCCGCTTAGGGCACCCTGCCCCGCCTCGCCCCGGCCGAGCGGCCGAAGCCGCCGCCGCGCCCGCTCCGGCGGGCGGCCGGCGCGCGACGGCTCACTCGAGCCTGAACGCGACGACCGAGTCGCCCGGCGTGGTGCCGAGGGCGCCGTGGCCGCCCGCCGCGACCACCACGTACTGCCGCCCGTCCCGGCCGCGATAGGTCATCGGGGTGGCCTGGCCGCCGGCCGGCAGCTTCGTGGACCACAGCACCTCGCCGGTCTGCATGTCGTAGCCGCGGATGCGGTCGTCGAGCGTGGCGGCCGTGAACGCGACGCCGCCGGCCGTGGTCAGGGTGCCGCCATGGGCCAGCATGCCCATCTCCAGGGGAAGGGGGACGGCCAGGCCGCCGACCTTCTGCCCCGCGACCGTGCCGTTGCGGCGCTTCCAGGCGACGGTGCCGTCGGCGAGATTCACGCCGACGCGCACGCCCCAGGGCGGCGCGCTGCAGGGGATGCCGAGGGCGGAGCGCATGTGCGCGATCGCGATCGCGTAGGGGCCGCCGAGATTCTCGTTGACCGGGCTCGCCTCGGGATCGGCGCCGAGGAGGCGCCTCTCCGGCTCGCCCGGCGGGCGCGGGAGCAGGCGGTAGATGTAGGGCAGGTATTGCGGCGTCGCGATCATCCAGTGATGGACCGGATCGACCGCCACCGACCCCCAGTTGAACACCCCGATATTGCCCGGCCAGACGATCGCGCCCGCCGAGGCCTGGGGCGGCGTGAACGGGTTGCCGTCGTAGCGGTTCGACCGGAAGGCGAGGCGGCACTGGATCTGGTCGAAGGGCGTGACGCCCCACATGCCGGCCTCCGTCAGCGGCGGCGGCGTGAAGCGGAGGGACGACATCGGCTGGACCGGGGACGGCGTCTCCCCCGGGATGTCGGTCCGGGTCGAGACCGGGATCTCGGAGACCGGCCGGACCGGGACGCCGGTGCGGCGGTCGAGGACCCAGACGTTGCCGACCTTGGTGGGGATCAGGATCGCCGGCACCGTCCCGTCGCCCTGCGGCAGGGTGAGGAGGACCGGCTGGGACGGGTTATCGCGGTCCCACAGGTCGTGATACGTGGTCCGGAACGCCCAGCGCAGCGTGCCCGTCTCCAGATCCAGCGCCGCCAGGGCGTCGACGAGGGCCTCGTCCGCCTTCGACCGGGCCACGCCCACCTGATCGGGCGCCCGGTTGCCGAACGGCACGTAGACGAGTCCCAGCGCCTCGTCCGCCGAGAACTGCGTCCAGGCCACCGCCGAGTTGGGCTCGTAGCGCTCGTGGGGCCGCAGCGGCGCGGTCGCGTCGGGCCTGCCGGCGTCGAATTTCCAGACGACCGCGCCGGTGCGCACGTCGAAGGCGCGGATCACGCCCGAGGGGTTGTCCGCGTAGTAGTTGTCGGCGATCGCGCTGCCCAGGACGATGAGGTTCCGGGTCACCAGCGGCGCCGAGGTCTGCTGATAGCTGGCGCGCCGGAGGTTCGGCATCTGCGCTTTCAGGTCGACGAACCCGTCGGCCCCGAAGGTCCTGCACGGGGCCCCGGTCTCGGCGTTCAGCGCGTAGAGGCGCGCGTCGACCGAGGCCGCGATGATCCGGCGCGGGCACTCGGCGACCGCGGCCGCGACGGCGGCGGCCCGGTCCGCGTCGGTCTCCGCGGGCGGCACGTAGCCGGTCGAGTCGTTGTAGGACACGCCGCGGCAGGTCTGGTGCTGGTACTGGCCGTCCCGCGCCATCTTCGGGTCGAAGGCCCAGACCAGCCGGCCCGTCTCGGGCTCCAGGGCCTGGACGATGTTGTGCGGCGTGCAGAGGTAGAGCAGCCCGTTCACCTTGATGGGCGTGGCCTCGAACGTGAACTCCTTCGCATCCGCCCGGCTGTCACCCCGCAGGTCCCCGGTATGGTGCTCCCAGGCCACGACGAGGCCCCGGACATTGGCCGTGCCGATATCCGCCAGCGCCGAGTAGCGCTGGCCGAGATTGGTGCCGCCGTAGGCGATCCAATCGTCGGCCGGATAGGGAACGCCGCTCGGATCGACGGCGGCGGGCCCCGCCCCCGCGACCTTCGGCAGGCTGCCCCGCGTCTCGACCGGGTCGACGAACCAGGCCGCGGCGCCCGAGGCCGCGACGAGCAGCACGACGACCCGGAGGGCGAGCGGGCCGTTCTCGAGGCCGGGCCTCCAGGGCCGCTCGGGCGCGTCGCGCAGGCGCCGCACCACGGAGGGCAGGCAGAGCACGGATCCGACGAGCAGGAGCAGCGCCCCGCGCGGGATCCATTGCCACTTGTCGAGCCCGACCTCGCCCACCGTCCAGGCGAAGGCCGCCGCCAGCACCAGCGCGTAGAGGCCGAGACCGTGCTGGCGCCGCCGGGCCAGCGCGACGCCGGAGGCCAGCAATCCCGCGCCCAGCGCGACGTAGAACCAGGATCCCCCCGCGAGCGCCAGCGTCAGACCGAGGATCGCGAGGGCGAGCCCGAGCAGCGCGATCGACAGCGCTATCGTTCCGAGTACCACGGCGGTGATGTCCGCTTCCTGAGCCGTCCGGTCACGGCGGTGCCGGGGTCTGCCCCCGCCTCGGCCGCCGCGTGCCCGACGCTTATCGCCGCCGGAGCTGTCCCGGAGCTGTCCCAGGGCTGGACACGGCGACCGGACGGCGGCGCCCCGCCGCGTGACGCTCACACCGCCGCCCACACCGCCGCTCGCGCCCGCTCACGCCCCTGCCCGATCCTCCGGACGCAGGCTGACCCTGTCGCCGTCGCGCAGCGCGGCCGGCGGGCCCACGACGACGCGCTCGCCGCCGCTCAGGCCGTCCCGCAGCTCCAGCAGCGTGCGGGTCTGGCGGAAGATCGTGACCGATCGCATCCGCACCACGCCGCTCCCGTCGCCCGCCGGCTCGACCACGGCCACGCGGGTCCCGTGCTGGTCGAAGATCAGCGCGTCGTTCGGCACCGTCACGGCGGGCGAGACGCGCGGGATCTCCAGCGTGATGGTGATGTAGAGCCCCGGCCGCAGCGCGCCGTCGGGATTGGGGATGTCGACCTGCGTGACCAGCGTGCGCGCGGCCGAGAGCAGCGTCGTCGACGAGCGCGAGACCGTGCCGGGGAAGATCCGGCCCGGGATCTGCGCCACCTCGACCTTGGCGGCTAGCCCGTCGCGGACGCCGTCGGCGGCGTATAGCGGCACGTTCACCGCCATGCGGAGCACGTCGTCGCGGTTCAGCGTGAGGAGCGGCGCCCCCGTATTCGTGTCCGCCGTGACCGCGTCGCCGACATCGTTGTTGCGGGCCGTCACCACCCCGTCGAAGGGCGCGCGGATCTCCTCGAACCCGGTCAGGACCTTGAGCCGGGCGACCTGCGCCTCCTGGGCGGCGATGTTGGCCTCCGCGACCTTCACGGCGGCCTTGGCGGCGTCGACGTTGGCGGTCTGCGCCAGCACCCCGGCCTGGGAGGTGTCGGCGTTCTGCCGGGTCTCGACCCCGTTGCCGGCGAGCGTCGAGGTCCGCCGGTTGGTCACGTCGGCGAGGTGGCGGTTGGCCTCGGCCTGGTCCACCATCGCCCGCGCCTGGATCAGCGCCGCCTGGAGCTGCAGCACCTGCGACTGGGCCTGGACCAGCTGCTGGTCGAGGTCGGGCGCGCTGATCCGGAACAGCAGGTCGCCCGCCTTCACGTGCGAGCCGATATCGACCTTGCGCTCGACGATGTAGCCGGTCGCCCGCGGGTAGAGGTTCGCGGTGTCGAACGCCTGGGTGGTGCCCGTCTGGGTCAGGCTGAGGGTGTCGGGGGCCCGGGCCGCGGTGGCGACCCGCACGGTCGGCGGCTTCGCCTCGGCCCCGGCGGCCGGACTCGCCGCGCGGGACGCGTCCGGCCACAGGCGGTATCCGAGGGCGCCGAGGCCCGCCAGCGCCAGCAGGGCGAGCCAGCGGCGGCGGCCGCGGGCGGGCGGGACGGTTCCGTCCGCGGCTGAACTGTCCCGGTCCGCCATCCTCGCCCTCGGGTCGCGCCGCGCCTGAACCGCCGCCTCGGCGCCCGGCCGGGACGCGCGCGGTGCCGTATCCAGTGCGCCGTATTCAATGCATAGACCGCGCGCGGGCTCCGGGCGAGATGCCGCAGCGCACAGTGCGGCCCGCCCGCGGATCCTCCGAGCACGCGACCGGTTCTCCTGCCACCGACTCAGGGACCGATCCACGATGACCGAGATCTCCAGGCGCGCCGTCATCGCAGCCGCCGGCGGCGCGATGGTGGCGTCATCCGCCGCGGCGCAATCTGCCGGGCCGGCCGCGCCCCGCCCCGAGCGCGGCGGCAAGGGCGCCGACATCCTGGGCCCGCAGAACCGGCCCCGCGCCGCCGAGGAGCCCTTTACCCTGGCGCCGCCCGCCACCGACCACGGCACGATGCCGAACCTGAAATGGTCCTTCGCGGACAGCCACATGCGGCTGGAGGAGGGTGGCTGGGCGCGCCAGACCACGATCCGCGAGCTGCCGGTCTCCAAGGCCATGGCCGGGGTCAACATGCGGCTCAAGGCCGGCGCGGTCCGCGAGATGCACTGGCACAAGGAATCCGAGTGGGCCTACATGATCAAGGGCAGGGCCCGGATCACCGCGGTCGACCAGGACGGGCGCACCTTCGCGGACGATGTCGGCGCGGGCGACCTCTGGTACTTCCCGGGCGGCATCCCGCACTCGATCCAGGGGCTCGCCGCCGACGGGGTCGACGGCTGCGAGTTCCTGCTCGTGTTCGACGACGGCGGCTTCTCGGAGGATTCCACCTTCCTGCTGACCGACTGGCTGGCGCACACGCCCCGGGACGTGCTCGCCAAGAATTTCGGCCTGCCCGAGAGCGCCTTTGCGAAGATTCCCGAGACGGAGCTCTACATCTTCCCCGGTCCGACGCCCGGCCCGCTCGCCGCCGACAGGATGGGCGGTTCCGGGCCGGTGCCGAAGACCTTCAGCCACCGTATGCTGGCGCAGGAGCCGGTCCGCACCCGGGGCGGCAGCGTGCGCATCACCGATTCCACGGTGTTCCCGGCCTCCGTCACGATCGCGGCGGCGCTGGTCGAGGTCGAGCCCGGAGGGCTGCGCGAGTTGCACTGGCACCCGAACGGCGACGAGTGGCAGTACTACCTCTCCGGCCAGGGCCGGATGACGGTGTTCGGCTCGGAATCGAAGGCCCGGACCTTCGACTACCGGGCCGGCGACGTCGGCTACGTGCCCTTCGCCATGGGGCACTATATCGAGAATACCGGCGACACGACCCTGACCTTCCTGGAGATGTTCAAGAGCCCGCGCTACGCCGACATCTCCCTGACGCAGTGGCTGGCCCTGACCCCGCACCCGCTGGTCCAGGCCCATACCGGGCTGGATCCCGAGCGCGTCGAGGCCCTGCCGGAGACGAAGTCCCCCGTCGTGCCGGGTTGACGCGCCCGGGAACCCGGACCGATCCTGGCGCGTCGACTTCGGGCAATCGTATCCGAAGACCGCACGAATCTCGCACGGAGGGACCCATGCGTGCCGCGTCCCGCGCGCTCCTCACCCTGGCGCTGGCTCTCCCGGCGGGCTCCGCCTGGGCGCAGGTGCAGCAGAACGACCCGAATGCCGCCAACGCCTCGTTCGCCCTGCAGGGCCAGATCCGGTCGCTCAACCAGCAGCGGGTCTCGGACTTCAACACGCTGAACCAGACGATCCAGCGCAACGTCCAGGCCGATTCCTACGGGCCCTACCTGCCCTATCGGGGCGTCCGCGGGGATGTGTACCGGGGCCGCCATATCGGTCGCAACGGGATCGTGCGGCGGGGCGGCGGCCTCAACACGAGCGTCTGCACCGGCTGCTGACAGCGGCCTCCGCGCCGCCGGGATATCCGCGCAGAGCGGGGAAAGCCCGAAAAAAACCTTTTCCCGCGGGCACGCTTCCCCCACAAGCTGGGCCCATGGTGGCGTGCGCATGAATATCCTGCTGATCGGCTCCGGCGGCCGCGAGCACGCCCTGGCCTGGCGACTGGCCCAGAGCCCGCTCTGCACCCGCCTGTTCACGGCGCCGGGCAATCCCGGCACGGCCCGCCACGGGACCAACCGACCGGACCTCAAGGTCACGGACCACGCGGCCGTCGCCGCCTTCTGCGCGGCGGAGTCGATCGGCCTCGTGGTGGTCGGACCCGAGGCGCCCCTCGTCGCCGGCCTGGTGGACGACCTGAAGGCTGCCGGGATCCGCGCCTTCGGGCCGACCCGCGACGCCGCCCGTCTCGAGGGCTCGAAGGGCTTCACCAAGGATCTCTGCGCCGCCTGCAACATCCCGACGGCCGCCTTCGCGCGCTTCACCGAACTGGAGCCGGCGCTGGCCTATGTCCGCCAGCAGGGCGCCCCGATCGTCGTGAAGGCCGACGGCCTCGCCGCCGGCAAGGGCGTCACCGTGGCCGAGACGGTCGACCAGGCCGAGGACGCGCTGACCGGCCTCTTCGCCGAGCCCGGCGCCGAGGTGGTGGTCGAGGAGTGCCTGTTCGGCGAGGAGGCGAGCTTCTTCGCCCTCTGCGACGGCACGCGGGCGATCTCCCTCGGCACCGCCCAGGACCACAAGCGGGTCTTCGACGGCGACCGCGGGCCCAACACCGGCGGCATGGGCGCCTATTCCCCGGCCCGGGTGGTCACCCCGGAGATCGAGGCCCGGGTCATGGCCGAGATCATCGCGCCGACGCTCGCCGGCATGCGGGCCCGCGGCTGCCCGTTCACCGGCATCCTGTACGCCGGCCTCATGCTCACCGCCGACGGCCCCAAGCTGATCGAGTACAACACCCGCTTCGGCGACCCCGAGGCGCAGGTGCTGATGCCGCGCCTCGCCTCCGACCTCGTGCCGGCCCTGCTCTCGGCCTGCGAGGGCGACCTCTCCGGCGTGAGCCTGGAATTCGATCCCCACCGGGCGGCCCTCACCGTGGTGATGGCGGCGGCGGGCTATCCGGGCGCCGTGGTCCGGGGCTCGGTGATCCGGGGCGTCGACGCGGCCGAGGGCGACGGGGTCCACGTGTTCCAGGCCGGCACCCGCGCCGAGGACGGGCAGCTGCTGGCCGATGGCGGCCGGGTCCTGGCGGTGACGGCCGTCGGCGACAGCGTCACGGACGCCAAGGCCCGCGCCTACGCGGCGGTGGCCCGGATCGACTGGCCGGAGGGTTTCTGCAGGCGCGACATCGGGTTCCGCGCGGTGGCGCGGGAGGCGGAAGAGGGCTGAACCCCCGGTCTCGCGATCGCCGGGTACGCTGCGCCCTGCCCCACCCCACCCTGCCCTCCCGGACGAGGGCCGGCGTGCCCGGGACGACGGGGTTGTCCGGAGCAAGCCGCCCGCCCCCTACTCCCCCACCGCCGCGCCCGCCGGCCGGCGGTTGTCGTTGGCGCCGTAGAGCAGGCCCGGCCGCATGCGCTCCGTGCGCGAGGCGTCGTTGCCCGACGACGCGGACTCCGGCAAGGCGGGCGCCGCGGCCCGGACCGCGATGAGCTCCTGCGCCCCCCAGGGCTTCTGCTCGACGAGCGTGTGGCCCATGCCCCTGAGGATCGCCTGCGTGTCCGCCGAGAGCGCGAAGGGCTCGGCGTAGACCGTGTCGGGCAGCCACTGGTGATGGATGCGCGGAGCGTCCACCGCCTCCTGCGGCTCCATGCCGAAATCCAGCATGTTGATCAGCGTCTGCGCGTTGATCGTGATGATCCGCGAGCCCCCCGGCGAGCCCGCCACCATCGCGACCTTGCCGTCGCGCAGCACGATCGTCGGCGCCATGGACGAGAGCGGGCGCTTGCCCGGCTGGATCGCGTTCTTGGTCCCCTGCACGAGGCCGAACAGGTTCGGCACCCCGGTCTTGACCGTGAAGTCGTCCATCTCGTCGTTGAGGAAGAACCCCGTGTCGCCGGCGATCACCCCGGCGCCGAAATAGCCGTTGATCGTGTAGGTCAGCGATGCCGCGTTGCCGGCCCTGTCCATCACCGAGATGTGGGTGGTCTCGGGCCGTTCCCGCGCCTCCGGGCCGGGATCCGGGCGGATCTCCACCGACGGGGTCGCCCGGTCCGGGCGGATCGAGGCCCGGAGCGTCTCCGCGTAGGCCGGCGACAGCAGCCTTTCCACCGGGTTCTCCACGAAGGCCGGGTCGCCGAGCAGCAGGTTGCGGTCAGCGTAGGCGCGCCGCATCGCCTCGACCATCAGGTGCACCGTCCGGGCCGAGTTGAACCCCGCCGCCCGCAGGTCGTAGCCGTCGAGGATGTTGAGGATCTCGCAGAGCGTGGTGCCGCCCGACGAGGGCGGGGGGGCCGACAGGATCGTCGCGCCCCGGTAGCGGCAGGTCAGCGGTTCGGACTGCGTCACCGTGTAGGCGGCGAAGTCGGACGCCGTCAGCAGGCCGCCGCCCGCCCGGGAGGCCGCCTCCACGGCTGCCGGGATCGCGCCCCGGTAGAACGCGTCCGCGCCGTGCTCGGCGATGGCCTGGAGGGTGCGGGCGAGGTCGGCCTGGACCAGCCGGTCCCCGGGCCGCCAGGGACTGCCGTCCGGGCGCAGGAAGATCCGGGCGACGTTCGCATGGGCGGCGAACAGCTTGGTGCCGGATTCGAGGATGTCGGTGTCGCCCCGGGTCAGCACGAACCCGTCGCGGGCGAGCGCGATCGCCGGCGCCATCACCTGCGCCAGCGGCAGGGCCCCGTATCGGGCGAGCGCGGTGTTGAGGCCGAGCACCGTGCCGGGCACGCCGGCCGCCTTCCAGCCGCGCAGGCTCGCGCCCTTCACGACGTTGCCGGCGGCGTCGAGATACATGTCCCGGGTGGCGGCCGCCGGGGCGGTCTCGCGGAAATTGACGAAGCGGCTGCGCCCGTCGGCGCTGTGGAGCACCAGGAAGCCGCCGCCGCCGAGATTGCCGCAGCACGGGTTCACCACCGCCTCGGCGTAGGCCACCGCCACCGCGGCGTCGACGGCGTTGCCGCCGGCCCTCAGGATGTCGGCACCCACCTGCGAGGCGAGGCGCTGGGACGACACCACCATCCCGTTCTCGGCCTCGACGGCCGGTCCCGAGGCGGAGCGCGCGGCGGGCGCGCCCAGGGCGAGCAGGGCCGTCAGGAGCAGCGCGCGTGCCGGTGCGATCATCCCTGCCCTCTCCGGTGCGGGTTCCGCGCCGTTTCTGGCGCAGGCCGCCATATAGGGCGGGACGATGCGGTCGCCTGCCGACATCGCCACGCGCGACCTCATCCTGAGGCGCCGGAGCGCAGCGCGGGCCTCGAAGGAGGGCGCCTTCGAGGCGGCTTTGCCGCACCTCAGGATGAGGGCGGGTGGATGGGAGAGGCCGGGCCGGCCTTCCGATTCCGCCTCAGCCGTTGCGGAACGTGTAGCTGTAGCCGTTCAGCGCCGGCGCGCCGCCGAGATGGGCGTAGAGCACCTTCGAGCCCTTCGGGAAGAAGCCCTTCTTCACGAGGTCGATCATGCCCTGCATCGACTTCCCCTCGTAGACCGGGTCGGTGATCATCCCCTCGAGCCGGGCCGAGAGGCGGATCGCCTCCACGGTCTCCTTGGAGGGCACGCCGTAGACCGGGTAGGCGTAATCCTCGTTGAGAACCACGTCGTCGGCCACGATGTCGCCGGCGCCGACCAGGGCGGCGGTGTTCTGGGCGATGTCGAGGACCTGGGCCTTGGTCTGGGCCGGGGTGCAGGAAGCGTCGATGCCGATGACGTTGCGGGCGCGCCCGTCGGCCGAGAAGCCCACCAGCATGCCGGCATGGGTCGATCCGGTCACCGTGCAGACCACCACGTAGTCGAAGCGCAGGCCCATCTCGGCCTCCTGCCTGCGCACCTCCTCGGCGAAGCCGACATAGCCGAGCCCGCCGTACTTGTGCACCGAGGCGCCGGCCGGGATCGCGTAGGGCTTGCCGCCCTCGGCCTCGACCTCGGCGAGCGCCCGCTTCCACGAATCGCGGATGCCGATATCGAACCCGTCATCCACGAGCTGCGTCTGCGCGCCCATGATCCGCGACAGGAGGATATTGCCGACCCGGTCGTAGACGGCGTCCTCGTGGGGCACCCAGGCCTCCTGGATCAGCCGGCACTTCATCCCGATCTTGGCGGCGACCGCCGCGACCATGCGGGTGTGGTTCGACTGCACGCCGCCGATCGACACCAGCGTGTCGGCGCCGCTCTTGATCGCGTCCGGCACGATGTACTCGAGCTTGCGCAGCTTGTTGCCGCCGTAGGCGAGGCCCGAATTGCAATCCTCGCGCTTGGCGTAGAGCTCCACCTCGCCGCCGAGATGCGCGGTCAGGCGCTTGAGCGGCTCGATCGGCGTCGGGCCGAAAGTCAGGGGATAGCGCTCGAACTTGTCCAGCATCGGGTCTCTCCGGGTCTCGGGGCGCGGCCGGGGGCAGGAGCGGTCTCGGTCCGCCCGGGCGCGTCGAAGCGAGGCCTCGGCGACGGCCCGGCGCGAGGCCCGGCTCCGTCTTCGAGGCGCACGGAAAACTACCCGATCCCCGATGAAAGGTGCTCTCGATCTTTCGCCTCGGACAGCCGATGGCTTGCGTCAAAGAGGGTCCTGGCGTCACAGAATTCCGTATCACGCGCCGTATCTGAAAGAATCGTCCATGTCTGCAGGGCTCGACCGGATCGACCAGAAGATCCTCCGCCTCCTCCAGACGGACGGGCGCATGGCGAATGCCGAGATCGCCGAGCGGGTCGGCACCAGCGCGGCCACCTGCCATCGCCGGATCCAGCGCCTGTTCGCGGACGGGTTCGTGCGGGCGGTCCGGGCGCTGATCGACCCGATGCGGGTCGGGCGCGGCACCCTGGTCTTCGTCGGCGTCGTGCTCGACCGCTCGACGCCCGAGAGCTTCTCCGAGTTCGAGGCCGCCGTGCGGGCGATTCCCGCGCTCCTCGACTGCCACCTCGTGGCCGGCGACTTCGACTACATGCTGAAGATCCGGGTCTCCGACATGGCCGATTTCAACCGCCTCCACAGCGCCACGCTGATCGGCCTGCCGGGGGTGCGCCAGACCCGGACCTTCTTCGTGATGAAGGAGGTGATCGACAACGCGCCGCTCGATCTGTGAGGCGGCCTACCCCTCCCCGCGCCGCGCCTTCCGCAGGGCCTCCCACCGGTCGAGGCGCTCGGCGAGCCGGGACTCGTAGCCGCGCTCCGTGGGCGCGTAGAGATGCTGGCGCCCCAGCGCGTCGGGCCAGTAATCCTGGCCCGAGAAGGCGTCGGGCTCGTCGTGGTCGTAGCGGTAGCCCTCGCCGTAGCCGATCCGCTTCATCAGCTTGGTCGGCGCGTTGAGGATGGTCCGCGGCGGCGGCAGGGAGCCCGCCTCCTTGGCCAGCCGCGTCGCGGCCTTGTAGGCGGTGTAGACGGCGTTCGATTTCGGCGCGCAGGCGAGGTAGATAGCCGCCTGGGCGAGGGCCAGCTCACCCTCGGGGCTGCCGAGGAAGTCGAACGCGTCCTTGGCGGCGTTGGCCACCACCAAAGCCTGCGGGTCGGCGAGCCCGATATCCTCCACCGCCATGCGCACCAGCCGGCGGGCGATGAACAGCCGGTCCTCGCCGGCATCGAGCATCCGGCAGAGATAGTAGAGCGCCGCGTCCGGATCCGAGCCGCGCACGGTCTTGTGGAGCGCCGAGATCAGGTTGTAGTGGCCCTCCTGCGCCTTGTCGTAGATCGGCGCGCGCCGCTGCACGATCTCCTGCAGCGCCTCGGCGTCGAGGGTCTCGCCGGGCCGGGCCGAGCGCCAGACCTCCTCCGCCAGGGTCAGGGCCGCGCGACCGTCGCCGTCGGCCATGCGGACCAGCACCCCGCGTGCCTCCTCGGTGAGCGGCAGGGCCTGGCCCGTCAGCGCCTCGGCCCGGACCAGCAGCCGGGCGATCGCCCCCGGGTCGAGCGCCCGGAACAGCAGCACCCGGGCGCGGGACAGGAGCGCGGCGTTCAGCTCGAAGGAGGGGTTCTCCGTCGTCGCGCCCACCAGCGTGACGGTCCCGTCCTCCATCACCGGCAGGAAGGCGTCGAGCTGCGCCCGGTTGAACCGGTGGATCTCGTCGACGAACAGCAGGGTCCCCTGCCCGGTCGCCCGCCGCTTGCGCGCGGCCTCGAACACCTTCCGCAGGTCGGGCACGCCCGAGAAGATCGCCGAGATCTGCTCGAAATGCAGGTCGGTGCCCTGGGCGAGCAGCCGCGCCACCGTGGTCTTGCCGGTGCCGGGCGGCCCCCAGAAGATCAGCGAGCCGAGCGTCCGGCCCCGCAGGAGGCGCGTGAGCGCCCCGCCCTCCCCGGTCAGGTGCTCCTGGCCGACGACCTCGGCGAGGGTCTGCGGGCGCAGCCGGTCCGCCAGCGGGCGGGCGGCCTCGAGACCGGGGGCGCGGCCGGGATCCGGCGCGGCGGGAGGCTTCGCGGAGGCGAACAGGTCGGACATCCGCGCATCAACACCGGGCGCGGCCGGGGGCGCAAGCCGGGAGCCGGGGCTTGCCCACGGCCACGGACTTGGCGCCCCCGGACCTGGCGCCCCCGGACGGGATCAGCCGCCGAACACCGAGGTCAGGATCTCGCCGTTGCGGTTGATCGCGACCTCCCAGGAATTGAGGCTGTTGCGGGTGACCCGGTCGAGATCCTTGGTGGTCGCCATCGGCACGCCGTTGACCGCCACGATCACGTCGCCCTTCTGCAGCCCGACCCGGGCCGCGATGGAGTTCTCGTCCACCGCCTGCACGGCCACGCCCTCGGCCGGGAAGTCCACCTGCATCTCCTCGGCCACCGCCGGCGAGGTGTTGACCAGGGTCGCGCCGACGAACGGCGAGCGGGTCTTCACCTTGAGCGCGTCCCGCGGGCGCGTCTCGGGTGCCGGCGCGAGCTTGACCGAGACCGTCTGCCGGGCCGTGCCGCGCAGGATCCCGAACCGGGCGTGGCCCTGCACGCCCTTCAGGGCGAAGCGGTAGCCGAAGGCCTCCGGGTCGGCCACCTCCTGGCCATCGACCGTGAGGATCAGGTCGCCGCGCTTCAGGCCCGCCTCCTCGGCCGGGCTCTTGGGCTGCAGGCTCGCCACCAGCACGCCGGTCGGGTGGTCGAGACCCATGCTGTCGGCGATGTCGGGGGTCACGCTCTGGATCCGCGCCCCGAGCCAGGGCCGGCGCACCACGCTCGCCCCGTCGCGGGCGGCGTCGACCACCGCCTTGACCATGCCCACCGGGATCGCGAAGCCGATGCCGTGGCTGCCGCCCGACTGCGAGTAGATCGCGGTGTTGATGCCGACGAGCTGGCCGCGCAGGTCCACCAGCGCGCCGCCGGAATTGCCCGGGTTGATCGCCGCGTCGGTCTGGATGAAGTACTGGTAGTCCGCCGAGCCGACCTGCGTGCGCGCCAGCGCCGAGACGATGCCCTGCGTCACCGTCTGGCCGACGCCGAACGGGTTGCCGATCGCCATCACGAAGTCGCCGACCTCCAGGGCGTCGGCATCGCCGAACGGCATCGGCACGAGGCCCTTCGGCGGCTCCTTGATCTTGAGCACCGCGAGGTCGGTGCGGGTGTCGCGCATCACGATCGCGGCCTCGAACTCGCGGCGATCCGCCAGGGCGATCCGGACCTCGTTCATGTTGTCGATGACGTGGTTGTTGGTGATGACGAGCCCGTCGGCATCGACCAGGACGCCCGAGCCCAGGGAGCGCTGCGCGCGGTCACCCCGGGGGCCGCGGCCGCCCTCCGCCTCGCCGAAGAAGCGGCGCATGAACTCCTCCATGGCGCTGGTGCGCGCGCTGGAGCGCTTGTCCACGTGGGAGGCGTAGACGTTCACCACCGAGGGCGCGGCCCGCTTCACCACGGGGGCGAAGGAGAGCTGCACGTCGGCCTTGCTGAGCGGCACGACCTTCGCGGTGCCGTCCTTCGCGGGCTCCCGGGTCTCCGTCCGCGCCATCTGCGCCGCGGCCGGGCTGGCGGCCAGCAGGGCTGCGACGAGGGCGGGCAGGGTGAGGCGGGTCAGCATGCAGGGCTCCGGCGTCTGGGCGGGCGCGCCGTCCAGGCCGAGAGAAGGCAGGCGCACCGTGCGGCCTCACGCTATCGAGGCCGATTGCGGCAGGTCGACGACACCTTCGCTGCGAGCGGGGCGTGTCGCCGTCAGACGGCTTCCTTGCTGCGGGTCCGCCGCTTCCCGGCAGGTTGCGGCGCGGGCTGCGGCGCGGGCTCGGCCTCGGGTTCCGGCGCTGCGGCGCGCGGCTGCCCGAGGCCCAGGGAGCGGGCGAGCTGCGAGCGCTGCTCGGAGTAGCTCTGGGCCGTCATCGGGTAATCCGAGGCGAGACCCCACTTGGCGCGGTAGGCCTCCGGCGTCAGGCCGCGCAGGGTGAGGTGCCGGCGCAGCGTCTTGTAGGGCTTCCCGTCCTCGAACGAGATCAGGAAGTCCGGATTGATCGAGCGCCGGATCTCCTGCGCGGTCGCCTTGGCGATCGGCTGGCTCTGGCCGGCGTCGCAGATCCCCCGGATCGCCGCGTGTACCTCGTTGAGGAGGCCGGGCAGATCCGCGCTCTGCACGTGATTGTGGCTCACATAGGCCGAGACGATCTCGGAGGCGAGCGTGACGAAGCGGAGGGAGTCGCCGTTCGACTGGGCCATGTCTCGTGCGTTGCCTTCTCGTGATGACGAAACTCGCCAGAACGCAAGCACTGCGTCGCGATTCGGACGCCTGATACAATCGCATTCGGAAGAAGGGTCAAGTCTTAAATTCGGAATTGGGGTATACGATCCCAAATAGCGTAAGAAGAGTGATCTTGATCGCTCAACCTCAAGGAGCAATGCCTGTCAAAGTCTCGCTTGTGCACAATCGATATTGCCAGTTTATCCCTGCGATCGGGCGAGGCCTGCACTCTACAGCCGAAGGCGCGCTGCAATGCCAGCTATAGAGCTTTCGAGGCCATTTCTGCCCATCGATTGTGCATTCGGAAAGCGTGGCCGGCCGATACCTCAAGGCCGATAGGACAACCTCAGCGACGCTTTCCGGCGGTCGCACCTTGGCGGTGCGCGACGGAGGGTCTGGAAGCGGACCGACAATGGTACGGAGGCGCAACCTGACGGCGAACCGGTTCAGGCGTCCGGGCTCGGTCCGTGGCCGGACAAACGCGAAACCCGCCGCGCTTGTGGGCGCGGCGGGTTTCGTGTGTCGGGATTTGGTTGCGGGGACAGGATTTGAACCTGTGACCTTCAGGTTATGAGCCTGACGAGCTACCGGGCTGCTCCACCCC
>NZ_JBKFAV010000035.1:0-69603 GCF_053345825.1 Methylobacterium sp. C33D | reverse complement strand
GACGGGCTCAGGGCCGCGAGGGCCGGCTCCGGCGGCACCGGGCTGCGCAGCCAGTCCGGCTCCGGCCCGGCCGCCGCTCCGGCCGGCGGGGTCGCCGCGGCGGGCGCGGGATCCGGCGGGGCGCCGTCCTGCCACAGGGTCGCGGGCCCGTAGGGGAGTTCCAGCGCCCGGCCCGCGCCGAGCGCCGCCTCCAGGCCGGCCTGGATCATCCGGCACCACGCCGCCTCGGTCTCGCGCTCGTGGCCGCGGAAGGGCGCGACGATCAGCCGGTCGGCCGCGCGGGTCATGGCGACGTAGAGCAGGCGGTTGTGCTCCTGCCGGGCCTTGGCGAGCAGGGCCGCCCGCGCCGCGTCGGTGGCGGCGCAGTCCTGCGTCCGCCCGCCCGACCAGACCGGCGGCAGGGCGACCTCCGTCGCCGGGAGCGGCAGCAGGGGCGGGTCGTTGCGGCCGAGGGGCTCGCACCCGTCGAGGATCACCACGACCGGCGCCTCCAGGCCCTTGGCGCCGTGGACCGTCATGACCCGGACCTCGTCGCGGCCCGATTCGAGGTCGCGCTTGACCGTGTGCCCGGCCTCGGCCCCGACGTAGCGGGCGAGGAAGCCGCCGAGCGACGGGGCGTCCTCGCCGGTCTCCGCCTGGGCGGCGGCGGCGAGGAACACGTCGATCGCGTCCCCGGCCTCGCCGCCGAGGCGGGCGACCAGCTTGGCCCGGCCCCCCCGCGGTCCGAGGAGCCGCGCGTAGAAGCCGAACGGGCCGTGGAGCCCCGCCAGCGCGATCCAGCCCGACAGGGCCGCGAGCCCGCGCCGCGCGGCCGCGTCGCCGGCCGCGGCGTGGCGGTGCAGGGCATCCTCCAGGGTCTCGGCGAGGTCGCGGCGGGCGGCGATCCGCACGAGATCCTCGTCGGTGAGGCCGACGAGCGGCGTCTTGAGGGCGGTGGCGAGGGTCAGGTCGTCGGCCGGCAGGAGCCCCGCCCGGCCGGCGGCGACGAGGTCGGCCACCGCGATGTGGGCCGAGACCTCGAGCCGGTCCTGCCCGGCGACCGGGACGCCGAGCCCCTTCAGGGCGCGGATCACCTCCTCGAAGGCCGGTCCGCGCTTCCGGACCAGGATCAGGACGTCCCCGGGGCGCCAGATCCGGCCGGTGGCGTCCCCCGCGGTGGTCCAGGCGCGCACCGCCTGCGCCACCCGCCGGGCGGTGACGATCGCCGGGGCGCTGGTCTCCGGCGCGTCCACGGGGGCGGTCCAGGCATCGGGCTCCGTGGCCGGCTCCGGCTCGGCGATCGGCCACAATTCCACCGCGCCGGGTGCGCCCGGCCGCGCGCTGGCATGCACGGTCGTGCGCACCGTGTCCTCGAACGACAGGCCCTCGTTGTGCGCGTCGAGGGCGAAGACGGCGTCGACGGCGCGCAGGACGAGGTCGGTCGAGCGGAACGACAGGGTGAGCGGCACGTCCTCGAAGGTCAGGCCGGCCGAGCGCGATTCCGCGATCCAGGACGCGCGGGTCAGGGCGAATTCCCGCGGTTCCGCGCCCTGGAAGCCGTAGATCGACTGCTTGGGATCGCCCACCGCGAAGCGCGTGCGGCTGCCGATCCGCGCCCCCTCGCCGGCGGCGAATTCCTGCGTGATCGCCCGCAGGATCGCCCACTGCTCCGGGTTCGTGTCCTGCGCCTCGTCGACGAGGACGTGGTCGATCCCGCGGTCGAGCTTGTACAGGACCCAGCCAGCGCCGACGCGGCCGAGCAGGTCCAGCGCCTTGTGGATCAGGTCGTCGAAGTCGAGGGCGCCGAGGCGCGCCTTCTGGGCCTCGACGCGGCGGTGGATCTCGGCGGCGATCTGGAACAGCGCCTGCGTGCGGGCATGGGCCCGGGCGGCGCGCAGGCGGTCGAACAGCGGATCCAGCCGGTCCCGCTCGGCGAGCAGCGCCGCCTTGGCGCCGGCCGGCACGGCCTTGGTCCCGAGGCTGCTGTCGGCCTTGGGCTCGTCCTTCTGGGTGAAGAAGACCGCGCGGTAGAGCGCGAGCGCCTCGGCCCGGTCGGGAAGGTCCGCGGAGCGGAGCCGCTCGGCCTCGGCGGCCTCGAGCGCGTCGGCGAGCTTCTCGTCGTTGGCCTTGCCGGTGCGCAGCGCGGCCACGAGCGCGGCGCGCTCCCCCGGGCGGCACCCGGGACCGCCCTCGAGGATCGCGGCCTCGATCCGCTCGGCGGATTCCTCGGCCGCCAGTCCCAGCGCCCCGTGCAGCCGCCCGAAGGCACGCTCCAGGCCGGCGGCGTCCCCGATGAAGCTCCGCGCCCGCATGGCCGCCCGGATCGCGGCCCGCAGGGTGTCGCCGGTCGCTTCCGGCGTGACCCGCGCGAGGGCGGCGCTGAGTGGCGTGTCGCCGTTCGCGACGGCGTCGGCCAGGACGTTGGCCATCTCGATGTCGAACAGTTCCCGGGCCTTGGCCTCGTCGAGCACCACGAAGCGGGCCGGCACGTTCGCCTCGAACGGGAACATGTGGAGCAGCCGCTCGCACAGGGCGTGCAGCGTCTCGATCTTGAGGCCGCCCGGCGTCTCGACCGCCCGGGCGAACAGGCGGCGCGCCAGCCGCAGGCGCTCGGGCCCGGCGCGCTCGCCGGTGAGCTCGGCGAGTTCGGCGGCGAGGGTCTCGTCGTCCAGCGTCACCCAGCGGCCGAGGAGCCGGAAGACGCGGATCGCCATGTTGGCCGCGGCGGCCTTGGTGAAGGTCAGGCACAGGATCCGGCCGGGCGGCGCCTCGTCGAGGAGCAGCCGCACGACCCGGTCGGTGAGGACCTTGGTCTTGCCCGCGCCGGCATTGGCCGAGACCCAGGCCGAGGCGCGCGGGTCGGCCGCCCGCCGCTGGTTGGCGCGGGTCAGGTCATCGACGACGAAGGGGGCGGGGGCGTGCGAGGTGGCGCTGCTCAACGGTCCGGTCCGGCTCGGCTGCCGGCCCTCTCTACAACAGAAACGCGCCGGCGGGCCCGCCAAGGCGTCACATCGGGCCTTGCGGGATTGCTCCCGGCGCGGCGCCGTCCCATGGATGCGGACCATCCCTTCCGCGCACACCGAACACGCCCGTGACCCAGCCGACATCCGAGCCGGCGCGCCCGCCGATCCGCTTCCGCGGCCGCTCCTTCATGGCCACCGTCCTGGCGCCGATCCCCCCGGTGGCCGACTGGTTCGGCGACCTCGACGCCCTCAACCGCCGCGCCCCGAACTTCTTCGCCGGCCGGCCGGTGATCCTCGACCTGTCCGGATTGCGGCTCAACCGCGAGGATCTCGACGGTCTGCTCGCCGAGCTGGCTGCCCGCAACATCCCGATCCTGGGGATCGAGGGCGCGGCGGCCTCGCTCCTGGATTCCCGAACCCCGCCCGCCCTGTCGGGCGGGCGGCCCGCGGGGGAGGTCGCCGCTCCGGACGAGGCGGCCGCGGACGCACCCGCACCGGCCGAGCCGCAGGCCAGGGAGACGGCCCGCTCGCTGATCCTCGACGCGCCCGTGCGCTCCGGCCAGACCGTGCTGCATCTCGAGGGCGACGTCACGGTGCTGGGCGCCGTTGCGTCGGGCGCCGAGGTCATCGCGGGGGGCTCGATCCACGTCTACGGCGCCCTGCGCGGCCGCGCGATCGCCGGCGCCGCCGGGAACCCGGCGGCCCGGATCTGGTGCCGGCGGTTCGAGCCGGAGCTGGTGGCGATCGACGGGCTCTACCGCGCCGCCGACGACCTCGACCCGGCCTTCCGCGGGCAGGCCGTGGAGGTGCGGCTGCTCGAGGACGCGATCAAGCTCAACCTGTTCGAGCGGGGTTGAGGGGCTGCCGACGACGGCGTCCGGGCCGTCGGCCGAAGGCCGCGTCCGGCCCGGCGGCGGGCCCGGGTGACCGTGCGCCGCGCCCCCGCGACGGTCCGCGATCGGGGCGCGAGACCGTCCTCCGCTGCCCCGATACCAGGATCCCGGCAGAATTTGCCGACCGGATCAGAAACTTAACCCTTCGGTAACCATACCCGCCGTCAATGGTCCGGTAAGGACTCTTAACGGGCGGACATGAGCGACACCCTCCCCGAGCCGATCGAACCGGAGACCGCCCGAGCGGCGGCTCCTTCCGCGCCCCGGCCGCTCAGCCTGCGCGGACGGGCCTTCAAGGCCCTGGCCCTCTGCCCCGAGCCGCCGCTTCCCGAGTGGCTCGCGGGTCTCGACGCGGCGCTCAAGCGCTCGCCGACTCTGCTGAAAGGCCGGGCCGTCATCCTGGACTGCGCCCAGCTCAAGCCCGAGCCGGACGCGCTCGAGACGCTGATGAACGAGCTCAAAGCCCGCGGCATCGCGGTCCTGGGCATCGAGGGCGCCGACGCGGTCGCGGACGGTCTGCCGCCGCTGCTGGTCCAGGGGCACCCGTCCGAGAAGGTCGAGATCCCGAGCGTCCCGGCCGAGCCGGAGCCGCAGGTGGTCACCTCGATCACCGTCGAGGGCTCGGTCCGCTCCGGCCAGAGCGTCATCAACCCGACCGGGGACGTGACCGTGATGGGCTCGGTCTCCTCGGGGGCCGAGATCCTGGCCGGCGGCTCCATCCACGTCTACGGCGCCCTGCGCGGTCGCGCGATCGCCGGAGCCGCGCGCAACCCGCGCGCACGAATCTACTGCCGCAAATTCGAACCCGAGTTGCTGGGGATCGACCGCCTCGTGCGGACGGCGGAGGACATGGGCACGGCCCTGCGCGGCAAGGCCGCCCAGGTCTGGCTCGATGGCGGCAACATCCGAATGGCAAGCCTGGATTAAGGGAGATCGACGCGTGGCAAAGGTTCTCGTCGTCACATCGGGCAAGGGCGGCGTCGGCAAGACGACGACGACCGCGGCCCTCGGAGCGGCCCTGGCCCAGGGTGGTCAGAGCGTGTGCGTCGTCGACTTCGACGTCGGCCTGCGCAACCTCGACCTCGTCATGGGCGCCGAGCGCCGGGTCGTCTACGACCTCATCAACGTGGTCAACGGGGACGCCAAGCTCCCGCAGGCGCTGATCAAGGACAAGCGGCTGGAGACTCTGCACCTGCTGCCGGCCTCGCAGACCCGCGACAAGGACGCGCTCACCGACGCGGGCGTCGCCCGGGTGATGGACGAGCTGCGCGAGAAGTTCGACTGGGTGATCTGCGACTCCCCCGCCGGCATCGAGCGCGGCGCCCAGCTCGCCATGCACCACGCCGACGTGGCGGTGGTCGTCACCAACCCCGAGGTCTCCTCGGTGCGCGACTCCGACCGGATCATCGGCCTCCTCGATTCCAAGACCGCCAAGGCGGAGAAGGGCGAGGACATCGAGAAGCACCTGATCCTCACCCGCTACGACCCGCTGCGGGCCGACCGCGGCGACATGCTCAAGACCGAGGACGTGCTCGACATCCTGTCGATCCCGCTGCTCGCGATCATCCCGGAGAGCCAGGAGGTGCTGCGCGCCTCGAACCTCGGCTGCCCGGTGACGCTGAACAACCCGCTCTGCGCCCCGGCGCGGGCCTACGCCGACGCGGCCCGCCGGCTCAAGGGCGAGTCCGTGCCGATGAGCCTGCCGGTCGAGCGCAAGTCCTTCCTCGACAAGCTGTTCATGCGGAGGGCGGCGTGAGCATCCTGGGACTGTTCCAGAAGCGCAGCTCCGGCGCGGTCGCCCGCGACCGCCTGCAGCTGATCCTCGCCCACGAGCGCGCGGAGTCGGGTCGCCCCGACCTCGTGATCCAGCTCCGGGAGGAGATCCTGGCGGTGATCGCCAACCACGTCGCGGTGGAGCCCGACAAGGTGAAGGTCACCCTGGAGCGCGGCGAGGGTGTCTCGACCCTCGGCCTCGACATCGAGCTGCCGCTCGGTGCCTCGGGCAAGCTCGACGCCAAGCTGGCCGCGAAGCTCGCCGAGGTCGCCGCCAACAAGGGGGCCGCCAAGCCGGCCTCCTCCAAGAAGGCCGCTTGAGCCGGGCGGGGAGCGTCCCCGCCGGCACGGAGATCCACGAGCCGCGCCCGGTCCGCCGGGTGCGGCTTCGTCGTGGCCGCCACGAAGTCCGGTCCCGACGCTCGACCGGGCGCCCCGTCGCGCCATCTCCGGGACCCGGGGGAGGCCGATGAGAGGATCGCCATGCCGAGCGCCACGACGGACGACGGGATACGGCTCCACTACGAGGAGAGCGGCCGGGGCACGCCGCTGATCTTCGTCCACGAATTCGCCGGCGATCATCGCAGCTACGAGGCGCAGCTGCGCCACTTCGGCCGCCGCTACCGCGCGGTCGCGTTCAGCGCCCGGGGCTACCCGCCCTCCGACGTTCCGGAGGCCGTCTCGGCCTATTCGCAGGCGCGCGCCGCCGACGACATCCTGGCCATCCTCGACCATCTCGGCGCGCCGCAGGCCCACGTCGCCGGCATCTCGATGGGGGCCTTCGCGACCCTGCATTTCGGCCTGCGGCATCCCGGCCGCGCGCTCTCGCTCTGCCTCGGCGGCTGCGGCTACGGCGCGGAGCCCGAGCGGCAGGCCCTGTTCCGCGCCGAGGCCGACGCCACCGCGGCGATGCTGCTCCGCGACGGCATGGCGGCCTTCGCGGAGCGCTACGCCATCGGGCCGACGCGGGTGCAGTTCGAGACCAAGGATCCGCGCGGGCACGCCGAGTTCAAGCGGATGCTCGCCGAGCACTCGGCCCTCGGCTCGGCCAACACCCAGGCCGGCGTGCAGAAGGGGCGGCCGTCGCTCTACGACCTCGGGGACGAGCTGGGCCGCATGACGGTCCCGACCCTGATCGTCGCCGGCGACGAGGACTGGCCCTGCCTCGCCCCGAGCCTGATGCTCAAGCGGGTCATCCCCTCCGCGGCCCTCGCCGTGCTGCCCAATACCGGCCACGCCCTCTCGGTCGAGGAGCCCGACGCCTACAACCGCCTGCTGGACGACTTCCTGGCGCAGGTGGAGAGCGGCCGCTGGCCGATGCGCGATCCCCGCGCGACCTCGGCGACGATCACCGGGATCAGGGGCTGAGCGGCGCGCGGGGGATCAGCCGGAACCGGGCCGGCCGGTCCGGCTGGGTCGTGACGACCGCCTGGGGCAGCACCGGCTCGCGCTCGTCGAGCACCAGCCGGAACCGCTGCAGCACCCGCGCCAGGGACAGGACGGCCTCGCTCAGGGCGAACTGCGCGCCGATGCACACGCGCGGACCGGCCCCGAAGGGCAGGTAGGCGAAGCGCCGCGGGGCCGGGGCGCCGGGCAGGAAGCGGCCCGGATCGAACGCGTCCGGGTCCGGCCAGAGCGACCGGTGGCGGTGGAGCACCCAGGGGCTCACCATGACGATGTCGCTCGCCCGGACCGCGTGGCCCGCCACGCTGTCCGGGCCGAGCGCCCGCCGGACGACCACGAAGGCCGCCGGGTACAGGCGCAGCGTCTCGTCGATCACCGC
Source organism: Methylobacterium sp. C33D (assembly GCF_053345825.1). NCBI lineage: Bacteria > Pseudomonadati > Pseudomonadota > Alphaproteobacteria > Hyphomicrobiales > Methylobacteriaceae > Methylobacterium > Methylobacterium sp. C33D. The sequence goes on along the minus strand of NZ_JBKFAV010000035.1, from coordinate 62,212 downwards.
GCGGGTGAGCGGCAGCCGCCCGTCGCTCTGGCAGCCGGTGGGATCGGTCAGGTCGGCGGCGCGCGCCTCGGCGGCGACCCGCTCCTGCACCTCCGGGGCGAGGGCCAGCAGGTAGGCCGCCCAGAACAGCGTGCCGGCGGTGGTCTCGTGGCCCGCCAGGATCATGGTGGCCACTTGGTCGCGCAGCTCGTCCGGCGTGAAGGCGGCGCCGGTGTCCGGATTGCGCGCGGCCGCGAGCAGGTCGAGGAGGTCGCCCGAGCGGGACCCGTCCCGCTCCGCGGCCCGGCGCGCCGCGATGATCCGGTCGAGGAAGGGGATCCACCGGTGCCGGAAGCGGCGGCGCGACAGGTCGAGGGGCACCGGCCAGCCCGGGGGGATCACGATGTCGAGGAGGTGCGGCCGCCCCATCCGCTCGGCGTACTCGGCGATGAACTGGCGCAGCTCGGCGCCGTGCTCGTCCATGCCCACCGAGAACATGGCGCGCCCGGCGATCTCCAGGGCGAGCCTGTAGAAGGACGTGAACAGGTCGACCGGCCCTTCCGCGGCCTCGGCGGCGATCCGCTCCATCCCGTCGGTCACGGCGGCGGCGATGTGGGGCACCAGACCGTCGATCGCCCGCGGCGTGAAGGCCGGCGCCAGGGTGCGCCGCTGGTGCCGCCACGCCGAGCCCTCGCTGATCAGGAGCCCGTCGCCGAGGATCGGGCGCAGGATGCGGGTCGTCCCGGTGGTGCGGGCGTAGTTCGCCTGATTCTCGACGAGGACCCGGCGGATCGCCTCGGGGTCGTTCAGCACGAAGCTCGATCGCCCGAGCAGGCCCCGCCGGGTGACCGGCTCCTCGAAGGCGCGCCGGGGAAAGCCCGCCAGCGCGTTGTCGCGGATCGAGCGCAGGTAGGCGGCCAGGGGCAGCTCGCGCTCCGGCGGGGCGCGGTGCGGCGGCACCACGCGCGGCATCCCGGCGAGGCTCGGGCTCGCCCGGTCCGGGGTCGCGGTGGCGTCCGAGAATGTTGGCATGGGGGGCCATCCTGTGCCGGAGACGGGCAGGCCTGTAAACCGCCGGCCGCGCCGCGCGCGGACCGGTCACGCTTACGTCATTCCGCCGCCGTGCGCAGGCGCGCTTCGGCACTCCGCATCGGGAGGCGCGCGGGGAACCGGGCCGGATCGGATTCCGGCGACAGGCTCGCCACGAGGCTCGCCCGGGGTAGGGCGGCCTCGGTCACGTCGAGCAGCGTGTCGACGCCGCGCTCCAGGTGCTCGTCCACCCGGTCGGCGACCAGGATCTCCGGCGCGCGCAGGATCGCCCGGGCGAGGCCGACCCGGACCCGGACGCGCTCGGCCAGCAGCTGCCCGCGGTTGCCGACCTCCTTCTCGAGGCCGCGCCGCTGGATCGGCCGCTCCAGGTCGAACTCCCGGAACACCGCGCGGGCCTCCTTCTGGATCAGCGCCTCGCCGTGCATCCGCGCCGTGTCGATGCGGCCGAACAGCAGGTTGTCGAGGACGGTGCTGCGCGGGTTGATCCGGTTCGGGTCGTAGGATTCGACGTCGCAGCCGTCGTCGCCGTGCATGAAGCCCTGCACGACCGCCCGCGCGCCGACCATGCGCTTGGCGAGGGTCTCGTCGAGCAGCCCGAAGCGCATCCGCGGCTCGACATAGGCGAGGGCCAGCGCCAGGAAGGCCACGCTGTCGGTCTCGCTCAGCCGCCCGTCGTCGGGCAGGCGCGCGAGCCGGCGCAGGTAGTCGGGCAGCGCGTCCGGGGTGATCAGCGAGAACCGCCGGAACAGCGGGTGGCCCGGCGGCACGTCGGCGAAGATGTCCTTGAGGTTGCTGGCGATGGCGACGCCCATCCGGTCGAGCTCGTCGAGGAGCTTCACCTTCTCCAGCGCGTCGCGGAACAGGGGGACGCCGGCGAGGCGGCGCGGATCCGTCAGCGTCGGGTCGCGCGGGACGCCGAACAGCAGGTTCTCCCCGACGGTGGCCTGCTCGTTGTAGTGGCCCCGGGCGAAGGGGATCACGAGGTCGGCGAGACCCTTCTGGGCGAAATGCTCGCGCAGGTGCTCCCGCGCCGCGATCATGCGCTGGCCCACCGGCGTGTCGTGGGCGACCGAACTCAGGGCGCCGAGCCCGAACCGGTAGAGCTCGTCGCCGAGGTCGAGCCGGCCGAGCAGGTCGAGCAGGCGCTCGTCGAGCTCGTCGGCATCCCGGACGCCGAGGCGCTTGAAGTCAATCCAGGGGTCCTCGACGCTGTCGCAGGGGTTGCCGGTCTTCACCGCCTCGTTGATCCGCGCCTTGCTGAGGTCGAGGCTCTTGGTGCGCAGCGGGTGCACGCGCAGCCCGTAGAGGACGTTGTCGCGCAGCGTCCCGGGGAACAGCACGGGCTGGACGCCCGCGTAGGCGATGCGCCGCGCGTGGTGGCGGCGCGGCAGCGTCGAGAGGTCGTGCTCGCCGATCCGGACCGTGCCCCCGGGCGGCGCCTGGAGCCCGGCGAGCACGCGGACGAATTCCTGCGCGATCGCCCCGGGCGGGACCAGGGCGACCTGCCCGGGGAGGGGTACCTCCGCGTCGCCGACCTCGATTAGGGAGCCGCCCTGCGGATCGCGCAGCTGCAGGCCCTCCAGCCGCAGCGGCCCGCCGAGCCGGGGCGCCGCGCGCTCGGATTCGTGCTCGGCCGGCAGGAGGCGCTGCGGGCCGAAATGCGCCGCCACGGTCTCGTACTTGACCTCGACGTCGAGGCGCTGCTGATCCCAGTCGATCAGCTCCTTGAGGGGCGGCGGCAGGTCCCGGTAGGCGGCCAGGACCGCCACGAGCTGGCCGATGTCGAGCTGGCCCTTCAGGGCGAAGTAGCCGCCGATCGCGTAGAACAGGAACGGCGTCACCTGCGCGAGCAGGTTGTTGAGGTATTTGACCGCGAACTTGCGGCGGTAGATCCGCAGGCGCAGGTCGTAGAGCCGGTAGAGGCGGCCGCCGATCTCCGCGCGTTCCCAGCGGCCGGTGTCATTCAGCGTCACCGCCTGCAGGCCGTCGAGCACCTCGGCGACGCGCCCGGCCAGGGCGCGGGACGCGATCTGACGCTGGCGGCTGAGACGGATGATCTCCCGCCGCAGCCGCGGGATCACGGTCATCTGCACGGCGACCATGCCGCCGGCCGCGATGCCGAGCCAGATGTTCTGCATCATGATGAAGGCCAGCGCCGTCGCGGCCTGCGTGCCCAGGAACACCGGCACCACGATCGCGTCGCCGATGAAGGAGCCGATCGGCTCGACCTCGTCCCGGATGATCGTCGCGGTCTCGGAGGATTTCACCTCCCGCTGCGTCTCCGGCGAGAAGCGCAGCATCAGCGAGAACAGCTGGAAGCGCAGGCGGCGCAGCATCCGCTCGCCGAGGATGCCCTTCTGCAGGTTGATCCAGAACTTGAACGCGCCGTTGATCAGGACGAGGCTGAGGAACAGGGTCGACAGGCTGAGCAGCAGCTCGAACCGGTCGAGCTGGAAGCCCTCGAACAGGTGAGTCTTGCCGCCGCCCAGGAAGGCGGGCCACTCGACGGTGAGCTCGAGGAACGGCGCGGTCGCCTCGCCGTGCGCGTAGGCCTTCCCGGTGATCGCGTCGTTGACGATGCGCTTCGGCAGGTCGAGCGAGGCGAAATAGAACGGGAGCGACGCCAGCACGACGGCGCAGATCCGGAGCTGCGCGCCTTTCGAGTAGCGCCAGATATACGGGAACAGCCGCGGCTCAAGCGCGCGCATCGTGTCCTTCCGGGGAAAGCCCGCCCTGGCGGCCCGAGGGCCGAATCGCCGCAGCCGAGCGCCTGATCCTGGTCGATACGCTACCCGAGGGATCCGGTTTCATCCAATACAACCCGATACGGACGGCTTCGCGCCGGTCGCGGCGTCATCGTGCCGTCATATAGGGCGGCCGCCGCTGGGGAGCGCGCGCGGAGCAGCCCTGCTTCGATCGCCGAACCGCGCCGGGCGCGGGGCGCCGCTGCCGGATCTGCCCCCAGCAATCCCGGCAACGCGACGCCCCCATGACCTCAGCGGCCTTGCCCAAGCGCGCGCGTCCTTATATTGCGACGCAACCACCACGACTCCGTACCTGAACCGGCGCGGACGGCCGCGCCGCGCGGCCGCCAGGGAGCCGGCACAACCCGTTTCGGGCCGCCATGAATCTGCGCAACATCGCCATCATCGCTCACGTCGACCACGGCAAGACGACCCTCGTCGACAAGCTGCTGGCCCAGTCCGGCACCTTCCGCGAGAATCAGCGGGTCGAGGAGCGGGCGATGGACTCGAACGACCTCGAGAAGGAGCGTGGCATCACGATCCTCGCCAAGGCGACCTCGGTCGTCTGGAAGGACACCCGCGTCAACATCGTCGACACCCCCGGCCACGCCGATTTCGGCGGCGAGGTCGAGCGCATCCTGTCGATGGTCGACGGCGTGATCGTGCTTGTGGACGCGGCCGAGGGGCCGATGCCGCAGACCAAGTTCGTGGTCGGCAAGGCGCTCAAGATCGGCCTGCGCCCGATCGTGGCGATCAACAAGGTCGACCGTCCGGACGCGCGGATCAACGAGGTCGTGAACGAGGTGTTCGACCTGTTCGCCGCCCTCGACGCCACCGACGAGCAGCTCGACTTCCCGATCCTCTACGGGTCGGGCCGCAACGGCTGGATGGCCGACAGCCCGGAGGCCGACCCGTCGGTGGGCCTCGAGCCCCTGTTCGACCTCGTGCTGAAGCACGTGCCGCAGGCCCGGACCGAGGAGGGCCCGTTCCGGATGCTCGGCACCCTGCTCGAGGCCAACCCGTTCCTCGGCCGGATCATCACGGGCCGCATCGCGGCGGGCTCGGTGAAGCCCAACCAGTCGATCAAGGTCCTCGACCGTCACGGCAAGGTCGTCGAGACCGGCCGCGTGTCGAAGATCCTCGCCTTCCGCGGCCTCGAGCGCGCGCCGATCGAGGTGGGCGAGGCGGGCGACATCGTGTCGATCGCCGGCCTGATGAAGGGCACCGTGGCCGACACCTTCTGCGACCCGCAGGTCGAGACCCCGATCCAGGCCCAGCCGATCGACCCGCCGACCGTGACGATGTCGTTCATCGTCAACGACAGTCCGCTCGCCGGCACCGAAGGCGACAAGGTCACGAGCCGCATGATCCGCGACCGCCTGTTCAAGGAGGCCGAGGGCAACGTCACGCTCAAGATCGAGGAGGCGGCCGACAAGGACAGCTTCTACGTCTCGGGCCGGGGCGAGCTGCAGCTCTCGATCCTGATCGAGACCATGCGCCGCGAGGGCTTTGAGATCGCCGTGTCGCGGCCGCGCGTCGTGTACGAGCGCGACGAGAACGGCGGCCTGCTGGAGCCGATCGAAGAGGTCGTGATCGACGTCGACGAGGAGCATTCCGGCGTCGTCGTGCAGAAGATGTCCGAGCGGAAGGCCGAGATGCTGGAGATGCGGCCCTCGGGCGGCAACCGCCTGCGCCTCGTGTTCCACGCCCCGACCCGCGGCCTGATCGGCTACCAGGGCGAGCTGCTGACCGACACCCGCGGCACCGCGATCATGAACCGGCTGTTCAAGGCGTACGAGCCCTACAAGGGCGAGATGCCGGGCCGGCGCAACGGCGTGCTGATCTCCAACGACCAGGGCGAGGCCGTGGCCTACGCCATGTGGAACCTGGAGGATCGCGGCCCGATGATGATCGAGCCCGGCTGGAAGGTGTACCAGGGCATGATCGTCGGCGAGCACAACCGCGAGAACGATCTCGAGGTGAACGTGCTCAAGGGCAAGAAGCTCACGAACATCCGCACCACCTCGAAGGACGAGGCCGTGCGCCTCACCCCGCCGATCCGGATGACCCTCGAGCGCTCGCTGGCCTGGATCCAGGACGACGAGCTCGTCGAGGTGACGCCGAAGTCGATCCGCCTGCGCAAAGCGATCCTCGATCCGAACGACCGCAAGCGGGCCGAGCGGTCGAAGGAGAACGCCGCCTGAGGCGGACGGCCGTCGCCGATCGTGAACGACAGGCAACCGGGCGCTCAGGCCCGGTTGCTGATGCGGCCCTTATTCCGGGTCGCTCTCGGACCCATCGAACCCTTATGCCGGGGGCGATACCTCGGTGGGGCGGACCCGAGAGGCCCGCGTGAACCCCGTGACACCGATGCCCGTCGCGTTGAATCCCCTCCCTCCGTTCGCGCAGGCCGCCGCCGCGCCGCCCTCATACCTCGTCGGCCAGGACGGCGAGGGACACTGGGTCGCGGTCGAGACCGGTGGGCGCGCCGGAGGCATCTTCCGCAGCCGCCAGGACGCGATCCGCTACGCCTGCGTCGAGACCGGCTGCCGTCCCGGCGACGTGCCGCTGGCCTCCGGACCGATCCCCTTCCGGCTCTCCTGATCCCCGCGTCGCCGCGGCGCGAATCCCGCCGCGGCACTGGCCGGCGCGGCGCGTCAGCTGCTTCCGGGATCGGTCTCGTCGTTCTGCGTGCCGCCGGAAGGCGTCCCGTGGCCGGGCTTGCCCTCGGTCTTCTCGTTCGGGTCCTTGACCGCGTCGGGGGCGACGTTCTTCGGCTTGTCCGGCTGCGCGCCGGTCTCTCGACGCTCGGTCATTCCCGGTTCTCCCGCTCCGCCCGGTAGTGCCCGTCCGCCACCTTCGTGTCGGCGGCCGGACCTCGCGAGGCCTTCTGATCGGAATGGCCCCCCGAGGAGCCGCCGATCGCGGGCGGCGCGCGGCCCGGTTCGCCCGCCGCGCCCCAGCCCTCCTTCGGTTCGGGCCGCGGCGTTCCGCCGGACCCCATGTCGGTGATCGCCGCCTGATCGGAGGTCTGATGGCCGCCGCCGGCGGGCGGGCTCCCGCGCGACCCGACCTTGTCGTCGGGCTTGCGGGTGACCGTCCCGGATTCGCTCGTCGGCCTGACCATCAGCGCTTCCCGTCGTCCTGGCCGACGGCGGCGGTGGCGCGGTCGATCGCCTCGCCGAGATCGGTGCCGGACCGTGCCTCGTCCTCCATCTGGCCGAGCTTCTCGCGCGGCGTCTGGGTGTCGGTGGTCGGCGCGGTATCGGAACCCTCTCGCGACGGTCGTCCGGTCTGCTCTGTCATGGCTCGCCTCTCTGCGTCTCCGGGGGACAACGGAGGCGGGGGAGGAGGGTTGCGCGGACCCGGCCGACCGGCGGCGGGCGGGTCAGGTCTCCGGTCCGACGATCCGGGGCAGGAGGGCCTGCATGACGCGCCGCGCCGAATCCTCCGCGGCCTCGCGATCCGCCGCCCGCGCCTCGATCGTCAGCAGGTCGCCGTCCCGTAGAATGACCGCGGTCGCTCCGGCACTGCCGCCCAGCGCGTAGACGCTCATCCAGCCGATCGCCGGGCCGGCGGGCAGGGTCGAGAGGCGGCAATCCGGATTGCGCCGCACGCAGATCGCCTCGAGCGCCGCCAGGGTCGTGCGGCCCGAGCGGACCCGGGCCTCGGTTCCGTCGGTGAGGCGCCCGATCCGGATCTCGATCGACGGGGCCCCCGTGCAGGCGGAGCAGTGCAGGCCGAGATGCTCCGCTTCGGCCCGCGCCGTGGCCTCGGTCGCGAGCGCCGCCCTGGCGGCTTCGGCCAGCCCGGTCAGGTCGTGGAGCGCGAAGCCCTGGGCGATCGCCGCCTGAGCCCACAGACCGAATACGAGGATCAGAAGGCCGCGCATGAGAGATCCCTGTCCGTTCGCCGGGTCGGCGTTAGCGGATGGTTGTTCACGCGTCCAGGTGAAGCGCTCGCGCTGCTGTTTTCAGAAGAACTTCTTGATAATAATATATGCCCGCGGTCTGTAGGCTGGTTTGATCTCTATTTTATCTTCACGGATACAGTGCTGTGGTGGATTGAGTAGAAAAATTTGTTCGATCGGCCGGTCCCGGCACGATCGAGGTCGCGCGCGGGGCGGTAGGCCTCGCAGCGGGCCGGAGGGGAGCGGCCCGAAGGCCGCTCCGGTGCCGGGCTCAGCCGATCCCGTCGAACAGGGCGGACGAGATGTAGCGCTCGGCGAACGAGCAGGCGACGGTCACGATCCGCTTGCCCTGGAACTCGGGGCGCTTGGCCAGCTCCAGCGCCGCCGCGACGTTGCCGCCCGTGGAGATGCCGCCCGGAATGCCCTCCAGCCGGGCGAGCGCCCGGGAGGTCTCGAACGCCGCCTGGTTGGTGACCTTCAGGACGCCGTCGAGGATGTTGGTGTGCAGGTTGTCGGGGATGAACCCGGCACCGATGCCCTGGATCTTGTGCGGGCCGGGCTGGCCGCCGGAGATCACCGGAGAATCCTCGGGCTCCACGGCGAAGACCTTCAGGTTCGGCAGGCGCGGCTTCAGCACCTCGCCGACACCCGTCACCGTGCCGCCGGTGCCGACGCCGGCCACGAACGCGTCGAGCTGGCCGCCCGTGTCGGTCCAGATCTCCTCGGCGGTGGTCTTCCGGTGGATCTCCGGGTTGGCCGGGTTCGAGAACTGCTGCGGCATGACCGAGCCCGGAATCTCCTTCAGGAGCTCCTCGGCCTTGGCGATCGCGCCCTTCATGCCCTGGGCGCCCGGCGTGAGCGCCAGTTCCGCGCCCAGGAAGGCGAGCATCTTGCGCCGCTCCAGCGACATCGTCTCGGGCATCACCAGGATGAGCCGGTAGCCGCGGGCCGCCGCCGTGAAGGCCAGGGCGATGCCGGTGTTGCCCGAGGTCGGCTCGACGAGCGTGCCGCCGGGCTGCAGCTTCCCGGAGGCCTCCAGGGCGTCGATCATGTTGACGCCGATGCGGTCCTTCACGCTGGCGATCGGGTTAAAGAACTCGAGCTTCAGCAGGATCTCGGCGTCGACGCCGTGCTCCTTGGGCAGCCGGTTCAAGCGCACGAGAGGGGTGTTGCCGATCGTCTCGGTGATCGAGCCGTAGACGCGGCCGTGGCCGACCTTCGCCGGTGCGTTGAGGGTATCGGCCATCGCGGAACTCCTGGTCGTGGTGACGGGTCGGACAGATGTCGGGTCCGGGGGCGGCCCCGCCAAGGGATCGCTCGCCCGCGTGAGGCTTGACCGGCCCGGACGGGAGGCTCCGATATCGCGTTGCCGCGGCCGGAGCAATCGGGCTAAGTGCCGTTACCGAAAGTTCTTTCCGGAATCCGGCGGACTGTCGGGTCGGGGTGGAAGGCCTTTATTGAGTGATCCGTTGCTGATAGAATTTCATTCTCCGCCCCGGCCGGCCGCGGGCGACGGCGCCGGACCTTCCTCCGCGGCCGGAGGGCCGGGCCCCGCCGGTCGCCCGACGCGTCGGGCCGCCCTGCTGGCGGGGGTCGGGCTGCTGCTCGCGCGGCCGGCGCGCGCCGCCGAGGCGCTCCGCTTGGTGCTCGCCACCGCGACGCCGGGGGGCGGGTTCCCGGCCTTCGCGGAGCGCTTCGCGGGCGCGGTCTCGGCCGCGGACCCGGCCCTGACCGTCGAGCGGCGCGCCACCGGCGGCTCCTCGGAGAATGTCGGGCTCCTCCGCGCCGGCGGCGTCGATCTCGGACTCGTGCAGGGCGAGTACGCCTATCCGGCCCTCGCGGAGGGCGGTGGCCTGACCGTGCTGGCACCGATGTACCCCACGCCCGGCCTGTTTGTGGTCCCGGCTGGAAGCGCGATCCGATCCGTGGCGGATCTGCGCGGGCGCAGAGTCGTGCTCGGCACGCACAAGTCGGGGCTGACCGTCATGGGCCGGAGCGCCCTCAGCGCCTCGGGCCTCGATCCCGAGCGCGACATCATCCCGATCCTGCTCGACCGGGCCGGCGACGGCCCGGCCCTGGTGCGGGAGGGCCGCGCCGACGCGCTCTGGGGCGGCGGCCTCGACTGGCCGGGCTTCCGCGCCCTGGCCGCGGACCCGGGCGGCGCGCGCTTCTTCGGGCCGTCGGAGGCGGGCATCGCGCGCCTCGCGCAGCCCGGCGCGGCGACGCGGCGTCTCACGGTCCCCGCCGGCAGCTTCGCCGGGCAGGCGGATCCGATCGCGACGGTGGGATCCTGGAGCTTCGTGCTCGCCCGGCCCGGCCTCGAGGAGGACTCGGCCTACCGCGTCGTCCGGGCGCTGGCGCGGACGGAGCTCACCGAAGCGCAGCCGAGGAACCTCGTCGGTCTCGTCCCGGCGGACGCGTTCAATCCCGGCACCGCCCGCGTCCTCCGCGAGGCCGGCGTGACGCTGCGCTGACGGCGCGGCGGCTCAGCGGAACGAGGCGACGCGGCGATCGCGCTTCCGCTCGGCGGCGGGCTGGTAGGCGATCTCGGCGTGGTGCGTGCAGTACGGCAGGCCGGTGATCGACCGGGCGCCGCAGAAGCGGAATTCCGGCGTCGTCGGGTCGCCGAGGGGCCAGCGGCACATGGATTCCCGGAGATCCATGATGGTGACGCGCTGCGACACGGCCAGCGCCACGGGCTCCAGCGTCGCGGCCGGCGCGGCGGCCGGGAATTCCGGGGCCGGACGATGGGCCAGGATCGCGACAGGCTCGGGCGCCTGCGTCTCGACCACCGCGATGGCGGTCTCGATCTCGACCGTCTTCGACGGCGGAACGGCGGTGGCGGCCTCCTCGCCGCCGCGCGCGCGGCCGGCCAGACCGAGGCGGTGGACCTTGCCGATGACCGCGTTGCGGGTGACGCCGCCGAGTTGCGCCGCGATCTTGCTGGCGCTCTGGCCGTCTTCCCACAGGCGGCGCAGCAGCGCCACGCGATCGTCCGTCCAGCCGAGACCCGCTTCCATCATCCCCTCCGCCCCCTGCGGCTCGGCCGCGCCTCCGAAGGCGAGCCCGCGTGTTCCAGACGACAGGAGCCGATCTTCCGGCCGACCGTGTCGCCGCGCAGACTGCACCCCCGCACGCCGGCTGCCGCACCACGTGCGACACCCTGTCTCGCCGGGCCACGGGGGAACCCTAGCGCGGCGTTCGCGAACGTTGCAAGGGCGGCAGGCCGCCGGGCGCGGGCCGCCGCATCGCCTGTCCACCGGCAATGGTTCCGTCCGGCCCGGTCCGGGCCGGCTCCGCAAGGTCCGGCCCCTTGCCCCGACGGCCACGCTCGCGCCCCGATCGCGTGGGATCGTGACCTCACCGCAACAGCGCGGCCTTATCGTTGCTTCGAAGCCGGCTCAGGCGGAACTGGCGATACGGCCAAGCTCGTTCCGTGTGGCAGAGTGGGCGCGTTTCGCGGTTCGAGGAAGTGACGATGGGCGTTCGTCAGGTCAGCCTGCGCATGGCGGTGGCGTTCGGGCTGGCGGGTCAGGTCGCGGCCTGCGGCAGCGTTCCGCGGACGCCCTACAGCGCCGAGCAGGCGGCCTTCGCCACCGTTCCCGGCATCCCGGGCGCGCGGGTCTTCGCCGACGCGTCGGTGGACACGATCGCGGAGCTCGCCGCCCATCCGGAGCGGCGCCAGAAGGGCTTCACCTACCTGGCCCTGTCCGGCGGCGGCGGCGACGGCGCCTACGGGGCCGGCGTGCTGAACGGCTGGACGGCGTCCGGCAAGCGGCCGGAATTCACCCTGGTCTCCGGCGTCTCGACGGGCGCGCTGATCGCCCCCTTCGCGTTCCTGGGCTCGTCCTACGACCCCTACCTGACCGAGTTCTACACGAGCGGCGTCGCCAGCGAGCTGGTGGCCTCGCCGAACCTGGCGAACGTGCTGTTCGGCTCCGGCCTGTTCGGCGACGGGCGCCTGCGCAACCTCATCGACCGCTACGTCACGGACGATCTCCTCAAGGCCGTGGCCGAGGAGCACGCGAAGGGCCGGCGCCTGCTCGTCGTGACGACGAACCTCGACTCCCAGCGCGCGGTGATCTGGAACATGGGTGCCATCGCGGCGAGCGGGGTCCCCAACGCCCGCCAGCTGTTCCGCGACGTCCTGGCGGCCTCGGCCAGCATCCCGGCGGTGTTCCCGCCCCAGTTCATCGACGTCTCGGCCGGCGACGCGCGCTTCCAGGAGATGCATGTCGACGGGTCGGTGGTGACCCCGGTCTTCACCCTGCCGCAGACCCTGCTGCTGCGCGACGGACGGATCCGCACCGGCGGCAAGGCCGAGATCTACGTGGTGATCAACGGCCGTCTGGAGCCGGAATTCGAGGTCACGAAGGACAACACGCTCTCGATCGTCGAGCGCTCCTTCACGACGGCGAGCCGTGCCCGCTCCCGCGCGACGCTGACGGCGACCTACGCGCTGGCACGCAACAACGGCATCGGCTTCAACCTCACCTACATCGACGAGAACGGGCCCAAGGCGTCCGCCGCGAAGGGCTTCGACACCGCCTACATGCGGGCCCTGTACGAGGCCGGTTACGAGAAGGGCCGGACCGGCACCTTCTGGCAGCACTCGATCCCCGCCGCGCCGGTGCTCAGGGAGGCCGCCAGCGCCGTGGCGAACTGAGCGCCTCCTAGCCCTACCGCGCGCCCGGCTCGGGCGCGCGGCGAATGGCGCGGGCGGACGGTGCGCCTACTTGCCCAGGATCTTCGTCACGAGGCGGCCGAGCGGCGTCGCCGTGCTGGCGTTCCGGTCGTCTCGGTCGACGGGGCGGTTCTCGTTGCCGAGGATCTTGGTGACGATGCGTCCGATCAGGTTCATGGGTCGGCCCTCCGGTCTCGCGCCCAAATGGCGCAGCTTCCCCATCAACGGGTCAGGCGCGGGCCGCGTTCCAGCCCGGCGCCCGATCGGGCACTTCAGACCTGCATCAGGCGGATGTTGTTGGTGTTGCCGGCCGTGTGGAACGGGATGCCGGCGGTGACCACGATGATGTCGTTCGGCCGGGCGAAACCCTCGTCCTGGGCGTGGTGGCAGGCCTTCGAGGTCATCTCCTCGTAGCTGTCGACGTCCTCCGTCAGGACGCTGTGCGCCCCCCAGAGCAGGCTGAGCCGCCGCGACGTCGCGACGTTGGGGGTCAGGGCCAGGATCGAGGCCGCGGGGCGCTTGCGCGCGACCCGGGCGGCCGTCGTCCCGCTCGCCGTGTAGGCGACGATCGCCGCGGCGTGCACGGCCTCGGCGAGGTCGGCCGTGGCGGTCGCCACCGCGTGGGGCGGCGTCTCCTCCTCGCCCGGCTCCGAGGCCGCGACGATCGAGTGATAGAGCTTGTGCCCCTCCACGCTCCGGATGATCCGGTCCATCATCGCCACCGCCTCGACCGGGTAGCGGCCGGTCGCGGATTCCGCCGAGAGCATCACGGCGTCGGCGCCGTCGTAGATGGCGGTGGCGACGTCCGACGCCTCCGCCCGGGTGGGCGCCGGGGCGTTGACCATCGAGTCGAGCATCTGGGTCGCCACCACGACGGGCTTCACGGCGAGCCGGCAGGCCCGGATCAGCTCCTTCTGCCGTCCGGGCACGTCCTCGTGCGGGATCTCGACGCCGAGGTCGCCGCGGGCGACCATCACGGCGTCGGAGAGCCGGATGATGTCGTCGATCCGCTCCAGCGCCTGCGGCTTCTCGATCTTCGACATGATGCCGGCACGGTCGCCGATGATCCCCCGCGCCTCGATGACGTCGGACGGCTTCTGGACGAACGACAGGGCGACCCAGTCGACGCCGAGGTCGAGCCCGAAGGCGAGGTCCGCCCGGTCCTTCTCGGTCAGCGGCGACAGGTCCAGCAGCGTGCCCGGCAGGTTCACGCCCTTGCGGTTCGAGATCGTGCCCCCGGTGACGACCTCGGCGGTGATCGAGGTCCGCTCGGGCCCTGTGACCCGCACCCGCACCCGGCCGTCGTCGATGAGGAGTTCCTGACCCGGCACGACGGCGTCGAAGATCTCCGGGTGGTGCAGCGGGATCGCCTGCCTGTCGCCGTCGGCGCCCTCGAGGACGAAGCGGACGGTCTCGCCGGCCTGGAGATCGAGCCGGCCACCCTGGAGCGTGCCGATCCGGATCTTGGGCCCCTGGAGATCCTGCAGGATGCCGATCGGCCGGCCGACCTCCTTCTCGAGGGCGCGGATGGCCGCGTGGACCTTGGCGTGATCCTCTTGGAGGCCGTGGCTGAAATTGAGCCGGAACGTGTCGACGCCGGCGAGGAACAGGGCGCGGAGCTGGTCCGGGGCGGAGCTGGCGGGACCGACGGTGGCGACGATCTTGGCGTGGCGGTGACGGCGCATGCGGGTCTCGGCCTCCTGAGGCTGCCTCTGGGAATCGAGCCGGGCGCTCGGTCGCGCCGACGGCGCTCACATCGGTCCGCGACGGCCCCGCGGCGAGGGCCCACGGCGCCCGGCGGGCGATTTTTCGCGCGGCGGGCCGATTCGGCGGGCGGCTATCTGGCCGCCTCCCGGGCGATCCCGGCAAGGCCCGCGTCGAACACGCCGGTGATGTCGGCGACGGCGTCGGCGTCGCTCACGCCCTCGGCGTCGAAGGTCGCGCTCCAGATCACCGTGGAGCCTTCGCCGTTGGGACGGACCGCCAGCGTCGCGTTGTAGGCGCGCACCGGCAACGGGCCCTGGATGAAGCTGTAGCTGTAGCTCATGCCGGTCTCGTCGCGCGCGGTCTCGACCTCCGCGATCGTGCCCCGGCCGCCCTTCACCACGAGGCCGCGGATCTGGGCGCGGATGCCGTCGTCGTCGTCCTCGCCCGACAGGATGCAGCGCTGGACCTGCGGGTGCCAGTTCTGGATCGCGCAGAAATCGCCGACCAGCGCCCAGACCGCCGCGGGCGGGGCCGGGATGTCGCGGCTCCGGGTGACCTCCAGGGCGCTGGCCGGTCCGGCGGCCAGGAGGGCCGCGCCGATCGCCGTCAGGGAAGCGGGATGCATCACGGGTGGTCTCCGGGCAGGCGGGCAGGTGCGAGGCGACTTGGGGCGCCGCCGGGGCCGCGGCGAGCCCCTCGCCGCCACGGGCCGGGTCTCGAAGGTGTCGCTGCCGGCCCGCTATGCTACGCCGCCCCCGTCTGGATCACCGGAGATGCCCATGGACGATCGCGCCGCGCCGAATCGGCCCGCGACCCGGAGCGGCGCCGCGCGCGCGGCCCTGGCGACCGGCGCCGCACTCGTCATCGGCGCGGCCGTACCGGCGCGCGCCGCGGGGCCGGACCCGTCGCCGCCGGACGCGCAGCCGGCCTCGCAGCCGGCCTCGCATTCGACCGCGCCGCCAGCCGCGCCGCAGCCCTTCGAGGCCTGCCGGGCCGACCTGATCGCCTGGGTCACGGCCCGCGCCGTCCCGCAGGGCCTCGCCGAGGCGCAGCTCGCCCACCTCACGCCCGACCCGGACGTCGTCGCCGCGACCCAGAGCCAGGGCGAGTTCGTCCGGCCGATCTGGGACTACATCGAGGCCAGCGTCACGCCGGCCCGCGTCGAGGCCGGTCTGCGCAAGCTCGCCGAGCACGCCGACACGCTCGCGGCCATCGAGGCCCAGTACGGGGTCGACCGCCACATCCTGGTGGCGTTCTGGGGCGTGGAATCGAGCTACGGTGCCGTGCTCGACAACGCGGCGGTGGTGAAGCCGGTCCTCCGCTCGCTCGCGACGCTCGGCTGCAGCGACCCGACCCGCGCGACCAACTGGCGCGACGAGCTGGCGGCGGCGCTCCAGATCCTGGCCTGGAACCAGGCGCCCCTCGACCGGATGCCGGCGGGGCTGACCGGGTCCTGGGCCGGCGCCATGGGACACACGCAGTTCATGCCCAGCGTCTACCAGCGCGAGGCGGTCGATTTCGACGGCGACGGCCGGCGCGACATCTGGACCTCGGTGCCGGACGCCCTCGCGTCGACGGCGCACTACCTGCGCAGCCACGGCTGGAAGCCCGGCGCGGGCTGGGGCACCGAGGCGGTGCTGCCCGGGACCTTCGACGCGGCGCTCGCCGACGAGACGACGGTCCGCACCGTCGCGGCGTGGCGGGCGCTCGGCGTGAGGCCCGCCCGCGAACGCGCCCTGCCGGACGCGGCCGAGGCGACCCTGATCCTGCCGGCCGGGATCCGCGGCCCCGCCTTCCTGCTGCAGCCGAACTTCGCGGTGATCCTCCGCTACAACACGGCCCTGGCCTACGCGCTGACCGTCGCGCTCCTGTCGGATCGCCTGCGCGGCGACCCGGGCCTGGTGCATGACTGGCCGCGGGGCGACCGGCCGCTCACCGCCGACGAGCGGCGCGACCTGCAGACCCGGCTGACGGAGCGCGGCTTCGCCACCGGCGGGGTCGACGGCAAGATCGGCCCGCGGACGCGGGCGGCGCTGCGCGCGTTCCAGGGCTCGGTCGGCCTGCCGCCGGACGGCTACGCCGACGCCGCGCTGCTCGACCGGATCCGGGCCGCGCCCTGACGCGTGCTCAAGCCAGGAAGGCGGGCTCGTCCCGGGCGAGCACCCGCTTGACGCTCTCCAGGTGCAGGCGGGCGCTCTCGGCGCGGCCCGCCGCTTCCTGGGCCGCCACGTGCTTCACGATCGCCTCGGGCACGGCCTTCAGCGCGCGACCCGTGCTCATCGCCAGGACCTGCGCCTGGGCGGCGCGCTCCAGGTAGTAGAGGTCGTCCCAGGCCTCCGCGATGGTCTCGCCCAGCACCATCACGCCGTGGTTCTTCAGGAACACCACGTCCGCCTCGCCGGCGCTCTCGGCGATCCGCCGGCCCTCGGACGAATCGAGCGCGAGACCGTTGTAATCCTCGTCCACCGCGATCCGTCCGTAGAAGCGCAGGGCCGTCTGGCCCGCCCACACCAGCGGCTCGCCCTCCAGCATGGCGAGCGCCGTCGCGTAGGGCATGTGGGTGTGGAACGCGGCCCGGGCGCGGGGCTTCAGCCGGTGCAACTCGGCGTGGATGTGGAAGGCGGTCGCCTCCGGCTGGCCGTCGCCCTCGAGGACGTTGCCGTGGAAGTCGCAGAGGAGCAGGCTCGACGCGGTGACCTCCGCGAAGGCGAGGCCGTAGGGATTGACCAGGAACAGGTCGGGCCGCTCCGGCAGCACCGCCGAGAAATGGTTGCAGATGCCCTCTTCCAGGCCGTTGCGGGCGGCCCAGCGCAGGCAGGCGGCGAGGTCGATCCGGGCGCGGCGCACGCTGTCGGCGTTCAGGGGCTCGTTGCTGCGGGCCGGCGGGGTCCCCGGGGCGGTAACGGCGTGCGCCATGCGTGCGGGCTTTCCTGTGTCTTCGGATCGGGCCGGGGCAGACCGGCCGGGGCCGCACTCTAGACGCTCGCGCGCGGCCGCCAAGCGCTCAGGCGCGGCCGTCCGTGACGCCGCCGACGAGGTTGAGGCCGAGCAGGAAGTCCGACGCGAAATCCGTGCGGATGACCGGCTCGCGGGGGACCGCCTCGCGCAGGAGATCGCGCTCGGCGCGGCGCGCCGCGACCGCCTCCGCTACCGAGACGCGCCGGAACGACAGGCTCGCCCCGCCCCGGACCTGTGCCAGCCGCCCGAGATCCGGCCCGATGACCGTGGCGATCTTCGGGTAGCCGCCGGTGGATTGCCGGTCGGCCATCAGGATGATCGGCAGGCCGTTGCCGGGCACCTGGATCGCCCCCATGGCGACGCCGTCGGAGACGATGTCGTGCCCCTTCGCGTGCCTCAGCGGCGCGCCGTCGACGAAGCAGGCCATCCGGTCGCCGCGCGGCGAGACCGTCCAGGGACCGGCCAGGAACGCCGCGATCTGGTCGGGCGCGAAGTAGTCGTCCTGCGGCCCCAGCACGACCCGGATCTCCCGGCCGTCGCGGATGAGCCAGGGCGCGACGAGCCGCTGCGGCGCTCCGTCCGATGTCCGGCCCTCGGCGACGGGGAGACGGTCGCCCGCGGCGAGGCCGCGCCCGTCGAGGCCGCCGAGCCCCGAGCGGGTGTGGGTCGCCGCCGAGCCGAGGACCGGCGCCACGTCGAGCCGCCCGGCGACCGCGAGGTAGCCCCAGGCGCCCGCGTCACCGGCGCGGACGACGAGGGTCTGGCCGGGCTCGAGGGTGAGCGCGACCGTGTCGGGAAGCGGCACGCCGTCCAGCGCCACGCGGAAGCCCGGCGCCAGCAGGGCGATCTCGACGGCGCCGTCCTGTGCCGAGACGGTGACGCCGCCGGTGGAGATCTCGACGGCGGTGGCGTCGAGGGCGTTCGACGCCGCGCGGTTGGCGGCGGCGTGCATCAGCGGATCCATCGGGCCCGCGGCGGTGATGCCGTAGCGCAGGTAGCCGTGCCGGCCCCCGTCCTGCAGGGTGACGCCCGGTCCGGCGGAGTCGATGACGAGGGCGGGCATCAGCGCGCCTCCCCGCGGCGGGCCACCGGCTCGCCCGCCGCCTCGCGGGCCGTGAGGGCGTCGAAGGTCGTGGCGTCGACGGGCTCGAAGCGGATCAGGTCGCCGGCGCCGACGAAGAAGCTCGGGTCGCGCTCCGGCGCGTAGAGGCGGGACGGCGTCGCGCCGATCACGTACCAGCCGGTCGGCATCGGCACGGTCGCCACCGCGGCGAGGCCGCCGCCGATCATGATCGCGTTGCGCGGGTGCGGCGGTCGCGGGCTCGCCCGCCGGGGCACCGCCAGGGGCTTCGGAAGGCCGCCGAGATACGCGAAGCCCGGCGCGAAGCCGTACATGTAGACCCGGAAGGTCGTGGCCGCGTGGGTCGACACCACGGTCTCCGGGCTCAGGCCGCTCCGCTCGGCGACCTGCGCGACGTCCTCCCCGTGGGGCGCGTCGTAGCAGCAGGGCAGGGTCCAGAGCGTCGGCCGGCCCGCGCGCGCGGTCGCGCCCGCCACCAGCGTGCGGACCCGCTCGGCCAGCGTCCCGCGATCGAGCACCAGCGGGTCGTAGTGCAGCATCAGGGAGCGGTAGGTCGGCACGCGCTCCCGCAGCCCCTCCGGCGGGTCCGCCCCGAGGGCGTCGTCGAGGGCCAGAACCCGGTCGCTGATCGCTGGGTCGACGGTGCTGCCGAACTCGACCACGAGGGCCGCCTCGCCGGCGTCGAGGAGCCGGGGCTCGTCCAGCACCGCGCTCACGGCCGGAACGGCGCCAGCGTCACGCCCGCGCTCTCCAGCCGGGTCCGCACCGCCCGCGCCGTGGCGACGGCGTGGTCGGAATCGCCGTGGACGCAGATCGAGCGGATCGGCGTCGGCAGCGTCCGGCCGTCGGCCGTGAGGATCGCGCCCGCCTCGACCATGCGCAGGACGCGGTCGGCCGCCTCGCCGGCATCGGTGATCATCGCGCCGGGCTGGCTGCGGGGGATCAGCAGGCCGGTCGGCGTGTAGCCGCGATCGGCGAAGATCTCCTGGTGGACGTCGAGGCCGCAGGCCTCGCCCGCCGGCACCTGGGCGGTCAGCGCGATGGCGAGCAGCGCGAGCTCCCGGTCCACCGCGCGGACCGCGCGGGCGATCGCGTCGGCCACCGGCCGCTCCTCGGCGGCGACGTTGGCCAGGGCGCCGTGCGCCTTCACGTAGGTGATGCGGTGGCCGGCATAGGCCGCGAGCGCCTGCGCGGCGCCGATCTGGTAGGCGACGAGCCGCTCGATCTCGGCGGGGCTGTAGGGCATCCGCCGCCGCCCGAAGCCCCAGAGGTCCGGGAAGCCCGGATGGGCGCCGACGGCGACGCCGCGCGCCTTCGCCAGCGCGAAGGTCCGGGCCATGATCTCGGGGTCGCCGGCGTGGAGGCCGCAGGCGACGTTGGCCGAGGTGACGATCCCGAGGATCGCCGCGTCGTCGCCGCAGGCGTAGGCGCCGTAGCCCTCGCCGAGGTCGGAATTGAGGTCCACGCTGGTCATCGCCGCCGCTCCGCGTGCCGATCGGGTCTCACAGGGCCGTAACGGGTTCCGGCTCGGCCGGATCCGCGGTGCAAGAATCGAGCGCGCGGCCCGCCGTCTCCGGCAAGAGAAGCGCCGCGACGATCACGAGGCAATAGGCGCCCGCCGCCACGACGCCGATGGCGACGCCGAGTGTCAGCGAGCCGCTGAGATGGCCCACCACGGCGGGGCAGATCGCGCCCGTGGCGCGGCCGAAATTGTAGCAGAACCCCTGCGCGGAGCCGCGGATCCGGCTCGGGAACAGCTCGCTCAGGAAGGCGCCCATCCCGGAGAAGACGCCGGAGAGGAAGAAGCCCAGCGGGAAGCCGAGGACCAGCATCACCGGGTCGGTGATCGGGATCAGCGTGTAGGCCAGGACGAGGATCCCGGCGCAGAAGCCGAACAGGACGAAGCCCAGGCGGCGCCCGATGCGGTCGGAGAGCCAGGCGCTGGTCAGGTACCCGACGAACGACCCGAAGATAAGCATCAGCAGGTAGCCGCTGGTGTTCAGGACCGAGAGGTTGCGCTCGGTCTTCAGGTAGGTCGGGAGCCACGTGGTCACCGCGTAGTAGCCGCCCTGCATACCGGTCGCGAGGAGGCTCGCCAGCACGGTCCGGCCGATCAGCGGCCGGGAGAAGATGTCGAGGAAGCTGCCGGTGTCGCCGACGTCCCGCATGGCGGCGCGGGTCTGCCGGTACACCTCGGGATCCTCGATGTTGCGGCGGATCCAGAAGATCAGCACCGAGGGGAGGGCGCCGAGCCAGAACAGGATCCGCCACGCCACGGCGGGCTCCGCCAGGGCGAACACGGCCCAGAAGGCGATCGCCGCGCAGGCCCAGCCGACCGCCCAGCTCGACTGGACGAGCCCCACCGCCTTGCCCCGGTAGCGGGCCTGGATCGTCTCGGCGATCAGCACCGAGCCCACCGACCACTCGCCGCCGAAGCCGAAGCCCTGCAGCGCGCGGGTCACGAGCAGCTGCTCGTAGGAGTGGGTGAAGCCGCTGAGCACCGTGAACAGGGTGAACCACGCGACGGTACCCTGCAGGACGACGACCCGGCCGTAGCGGTCGGCCAGGATCCCGGCCGCCCAGCCGCCGATCGCCGAGGTCACCAGCGCGGCGGTCGCGATGTTACCGGCCTCGACCTTGGTCAGGCCCCAGACCACGACCAGGGTCGGGATCAGGAAGGTGTAGACCATGTAGTCGAACGCATCGACGCCGTAGCCCGCGAAGGCCGCGCCCAGGACCCGGCGCTCCGCCGGACTCGTGTCTTTCACCCACATGGCGCAACTCCTTTTCGGACGGGCCGTCACGCGGCCGGGAGGGTCACAGGAACGGCAGGTCGCGGTTGAGGAGGTCGGTGATCAGCATGTGACCGGGCGCGTGGGTGATGCAGAGCGGCAGCCGCGCCGCCATCGCCACCGCCTGCGGGGTGACTCCGCAGGCCCAGAAGACCGGGATCTCGTCGGGCTCGATCGGGACGGGGTCGCCGAAATCCGGCCGCGCGAGGTCGCGGATGCCGATCAGGCCCGGGTCGCCGAGATGGATCGGCGCCCCGTGGACCGCCGGCATCCGGGCCGTCACCTGCACGGCCTTGATGGCGTCCGCCGCCTTCATCGGCCGCATGGAGACCACCAGGGGGCCGTGGAACGCGCCCGACGGTCGCGTGGCGATCGAGGTCCGGTACATCGCGACGTTGCGGCCGAGGGCGACGTGCCGGAGCGGGATGCCCGCCTCGATCAGGCCGGCCTCGAACGAGAAGGAGCAGCCGAGGACGAAGGTGACGAGGTCGTCCCGCCACACGCTACCCAGGTCGGGCAGCTCCGCCACGAGTTCGCCGCCCTCGTACACGCGGTAGCCGGGGACGTCGGTGGCGAGGTCGAGATCGGTCCCGAGCGTCGGCAAGGCGCGGTCGCCGGGCCGCGAGACGCCGAGGATCGGGCAGGGCTTCGGGTTCTGCTGGCAGAAGCGGTGGAAATCCTCCGCCATGGCCCGCGGCAGGATCATCAGGTTGCCCTGCGCGTGGGCGGGGACGAGGCCCGAGGTGTGGCCCCGGAACCGACCCGCGCGGATCGCGCGCCGCGCGTCCGCCGCGTCGACGAAGACAGGTGGCGCGCCGTCGGCGCCCGCGTGCTGGCTCACCGCTCTGATCTCCCTGGCTGGTCGTCGCGCGCCGGAACGGCCGCGTCGGCCGCCCGTATTCCGCAAGATCCCGATCGCTTCAGCGATTCATTTCCTGCGGCAACGATCCCATTGCGCCGCGGGTCACGCCAATCGTGATTGCGAATGGGGCGCGATAAACCGGACTTATCGGCCGGTGGCCCAGGTCTCGGCGACGTCCTGGGCCAGACGGGCCGCGTCCGCCACGAAGTGGTGGGCCGGCCGCTTCGTGTGCATCGCCGTGAAGGTCAGGTCCGAGAGCTGCGGCTCGGCCCGCAGGACGCGCAGGGTGCCGGTACGGAGCTCGGCCTCGACCACGGCCGGCGGGATCACGCAGATCCCCAGGCCCTCGACGCCCATCTTCACGATGGTGGCCAGGGAGGCGCTGGTGTGGATCTGGCTCGGCAGGAGGTTCTCCTGCAGGACGAGGTCGCGCAGCTCGACGTAGGGGCTGGTGTTGCGCGGGTAGGTGATGAGCGGGTGATGCAGCAGCGCGCCGAGGCTCAGGGGCTCGTCGCCCGGCAGCAGGCCCGGCGCGGCGATCCAGGCGACGGGGGTGCTGAACAGGGGCCGGTTGGCGAAGCTCGGCAGGGTGATCGGGCCGACGAGGAGGGCGAGGTCGATCTCGTCGGCCACGAGGGCGGCCTGCATGTTCGGCGAGATGTCCACCGTGATGTCGACGCCGATGCCGGGATGGGTGGCGCGCATGCGCTCGATGAAGCGCGACAGCCACAGGTGGACGATGGTCTCGGACACGCCGAGCCGCAGGGTACCCCGCGTCCGGCCGGTCTCGTGCAGGGCCGCGCTCATCTCGGTCTGGAGCGCCAGGAACCGCTCCGCGAAACCGAGGAGCAGGCGTCCCCGCTCGGTCAGCGCCACGTCGCGGCTGCGGCGCTCGAACAGGGTCCCGTACTCGTGCTCCAGGGCCGCGATGCGCTGGGAGACCGCCGGCTGCGTAGTGTTCACCTTCTCGCTGGCGCGGCGAAAGCTCGAGAGTTTCGCGACCCAGTAGAACACCTCCAAGCTGCGGAAATCCGCCATCCCGCGATCGTCCCGCCTCGCCGCCGTGCCCGGTCATATCGCGCTCCGGCGCGCGGAAGCGCAAGCGTGCGGCTGCCCGCTCAGTACGGGAGAGGGGACCCGCGCCTCGCGCACACGCGCCCGGCGATCGCCCCCGTCTCGGGATGACAGGGAACGGCTCTAGAGATCCGACACGGTCGTGGCGGGGCGGGCCGGGCGCATGTGCGCGAGCAGCAGGCGCGCTTCCGCGACGAGGGGATGGTCGAGGTACCAGAGGCCGCAGGCCCAGCCGGCGATGCCCGCGGCGATCGCGGCCGCGAGACTCGGGAGCGGTGTCTCGGCCGACCAGCCCCAGGCCGACATCGCCACGATGGCGGGCGCGACGGCGATCGCCGTCAGGGTGGCGGCGTGAAGGTAGATGGGGGCGTAGTCGCGCCGGAACGTGTCGGTCATCCGCTCGAGATGCGGCCGATAGAGGCCGACGGCCAGGAACGCCTCTCCGATCCGGGCCGCGCCCGCGCCGCCGAGGCCGAACAGGCAGCCGATGCTGAACATCACGAGGCCGGCGCCGTGGCGCAGGAACTCGAACCGCGCCTGCAGGGCGGTCTGATCCCGGATCAGGAACACCTCCCAGGTCATGCTGAGCGAGGTCAGGACGATCGCCGCCAGGGACAGCAGGCAGAAGGGCAGCGCCGCGCCCTCCCAACCCGGCCCGAGCAGGACGCGGACGATCGGCCCGGCCAGGACGGCCGCGCCCGCGAAGGCCGGCCAGAGCAGCACGGTGATCATCCGCAGCGTGTGGAGGTAGCAGGCGCGCAGGGACTGACCGTTCCGTTGCTGGTTCGCGAGGTCCACGAAGGTGATGCGGGTGATCACCACGTGCAGGTGGTCCCACATCAGGGTGTTGAGGCTCGCCGCGCGGGAATACAGGCCGAGGGCGCTGAGCCCGAGCATCCGCCCGAGGACGAGGTCGCCCATCCGGCCGGCGATCCCCGCGACCCCCGCGATGGCGAAGAGCCGGCCGCCGTAGGTCAGGATCTCGCGCCAGCCGGCGAGGCCCATGCGCAGCGACACGTAGCGCAGCCCGAGGCCGTTCGCCGCCAGCGCCGCCGCGACGGCCCCCGCCGCCTGCCCGTAGGCCTGGCTCATGTAGCTGAAGCCGAGGAGCGCCAGCGCCAGCATCGCGCCGCTGGCGACGAGACCGCGGAGCATGTTGACCAGGGCCACGCCGCGGAAGTTGCCGTGCCGCTCGATCATGGCCGCCGGGCGGAACTCCAGCGCGCCGACCAGCGGCACGACGGCCAGGATAGCCAGGGCGCGCTGGACCTCCGGCTCACCGAGGAGGACGCTGCCGAACACGCTGAAGGCCAGGATCAGGATCGCCGCCGCGCCCGACAGGATCAGGTTCACGGTGAAGACGCTCGCCAGCAGGGCCGCGTCCACCCGCTCCGCCCGGACGATGTAGCTCGACAGGCCGCAGGAGCGCAGCGTGGACAGCAGGCCCGCGATGGCGGCGGCGAGGCTGAAGATGCCGGTCTCGTGGGGCGTGAGCAGGCGCGCCAGGGCCAGCGAGGTGCCGAACTGTGCCAGGAACAGCCCGCCCTGGCAGAATCCCATCCAGGCCAGGCTCCGGCGCTTCGAGAACGCGGGCGGCGCCGTCGCTTCCGGCTCCTCTCGGAGGTCTGCCATGGGATCCTTCGGACGCAACAGGGGAGCGGCGCCGGCTGCGGACAGCGCGCGATCGATCGGAACGGCTTAGCGGTGCCGCGGCAGCCGCGTCAGCTGGCCAATCGGAGGACCGGGCCCACGCCCGATGGCCGAGGGCAGATCGGCCCGCCACGAAGTCCAAGCACCGCAGCGGCGCCGGAAACCCTCGACATTCTGCCGGGGCAGAAGCGCTTCTCCGTCGTCCCGGTGGCTATTATCGGATCGCTACGCCAATAAAAAACAGCATCCGATATATTCATAAACTATCGAACGCTCGCTGGGCTTAAGTTTAAAGCTCTGGTGCGTTGTCGTACGATTCCATGGCCATGAAACTCGCGATCGGTGCGGATCTCGACCGATCCGATGTCACATGATGGCCGATGACGGCCGCGAATGCTGCGAAACTGACGGGTCGGCGTGCTCTGTTGCGATCTCGAGGGCCGTTGGGCGCGCCGATGCTTCAGCTTTCCAGGGTTACGGGAAAAAGTATCTGCCGTGTGTTCTCCTTTATGCCCCCGTGAGAAATCGAATGCGACCGATCATGGCCCGATGTGGGCGCGGATCTGATCTGCTTCTATAGCCTTCCCGATGTTCGGGGCGGCGGATCAGATGCCTCGCCCCCGTCGATTTTTGCGGCGCGACATCTGCCAGACATTTGGTTCCCCATCCAAAAGGCGTAGGCCTGCCTACCGCGCACGGATCGAGGAATTGCGATAACATTACTATATCTTGTCTTCGGCTTGCTTTAGAAGGCCGTATTTCTGGCAGTATCGATGGATTAATGCCAAATGAAGATCAGCTTCATCGTATGTACCCGGAACCGTGTGGCGTCCCTGCTGGAAACGCTCGCCTCGGTCGTCCGCGCGATCGAGGCCGCGCCCGAAGCCCAGGCCGAGATCATCGTCGTCGATAACGGGTCGCGCGACGGCACGGATACGGCGTTGACGCGTTGGGCCGCCGCGGTCTCGACCGATCGATTCGATGTCCTGCTCCTCGCACAGTCGCGCCCGGGTGTCGCGGGATCACGGAACGCCGCGATCGCGCGCTCGTCGGGCGATATCATCGCGTTCATCGACGACGACTGCGTCGTGTCGGATCATTATCTGCGGGATCTGACCGCCCATTATGCCGGCGATACGGAAAGCGTCATCCGCGGTGGCCGTGTCGAGCTGGGGTCTTCGCAGGATATCGACTTCACCACGAAGACCGAGGTCCGAGCCAGCCGCCTGACGCACCCGGTCCATCCCGGAGGCTTCGTCCATGGTTGCAACATGACCTGCAGCCGCGCCGTCATCGAGCGGATCGGCGGCTTCGACGCGGCGTTCGGCCCCGGGGCGACGTTCCGCGCGGCCGAGGACACGGATTTCATCTACCGCGGCTGGGCGGCCGGCGTGGCGGTCGAGTACGTGCCCGACATGAGCGTCAAGCATTTCCACGGGCGCCGGGATCCGCGCACGATCGACCGGCTGCACTGGAACTATCAGTTCGGCAACGGCGCGCTCTACGCCAAGCACATCGGCCGGAGCCCGTGGCTGATCAAGCACCTCTACTGGTCAGCCCGCAACGCCGCCCGCGAGCTGGTCGGGGGGCCGTGCTTCGACGCGCGTCTCGGCCTGACCTGGCGCGCCATCGTGAGCGCCAACCTGAGCGGCGTCCTGGCCTTCGCTTGGCACAGCGCGCGGACGCTGCTGACGCGCGCCCCCGTTCGGGCGTAGGCCCCCGTTCCGGCGAAGGCCGGAATCCGGCCCGCTCAGCGGGTCGGCGCGCCGCCGGGCTGGGCGAGAAGGCTCCGGCCGAGCATCAGGAGCGTGACGCGCCGCCCGAGCTTCATTGCCGGGTAGAGCAACCGCGCGCGGCCGGGGCTGCGCAGCAGCCGCGCGAGGAGCCGGCTGGCCACGCCCCGATCATCGCTGAGGCGTGACAGCAGGACGAGGGCGTCCGGGCCGTAATACAGGTCTGGCCCGTGGCGGACGACCATGCCCTCGTTCAGGTCGTACCCGCGCCGGGCGATCTCGTCGACCAGCGGACCGCCGCTCCGGGCATCCACCAGGGCGACGACGCCCACCGACCGGCGCAGCGCCATCAGGTGTACGTAGTTGGAGCAGAACGGGCATTCGCCGTCGTAGACCACCGTCAAGGCGGCCTCGGTCGAGGGGCTGGTCATGGGGTCAGGTCGATCCTGTGCTCGGCTTCGGACACCACGCGGCGGACGGTGACGCCGTCCTGTACGCTGAAGCAGACGGATTCGCGCCGGTACACGTAGGCGACGATGTCGGCCATGGCGAGCGTGTCGAAGCCAGCGGCGTACTGGAGCGGCACGAAGAAGTGGTGCGGGTAGAGCGCGTAGGGGAACAGACCCGTCCTATCGCGGATCGTGCGCGCGAGGCGGTGGTAGCCCCGGACGTAGGCGTCGATCGCCGGCCCGTTGATCTCCGACTTCGAGTATTCCTGGCCCATGCTGTCCGAGGCGGTCAGGACCGGGACGTCGCAGGTCGTCGAGGCCGTGACCTTTCGAAAGACTTGCGTGCCGCCGTTCGGGTTGTCGAGGGCGAAGGCATGCGC
The DNA here is from genome assembly GCF_053345825.1 of Methylobacterium sp. C33D. Taxonomy (NCBI): domain Bacteria; kingdom Pseudomonadati; phylum Pseudomonadota; class Alphaproteobacteria; order Hyphomicrobiales; family Methylobacteriaceae; genus Methylobacterium; species Methylobacterium sp. C33D. The sequence goes on along the minus strand of NZ_JBKFAV010000035.1, from coordinate 35,159 downwards.
CGCATCGGGCGCGCCGTAGGCCATGTGGGCGAACGGGTAGGAGTAGAAGGTGAAGAAGTTGGTCGGCACGTAGTGTCGCTGACCATTCCGGTCGATCGCCTCGAAATACATCTTGTTGTTGGCCAAGGTGTCGTACCAGCCGAGCCAGGCCTGGGTCATGAAGGTGTTGCCGGTCAGGATGAACAGCACCGACAGGATTCCGATCGAGACCGGCGGGCGCTCGTAGTGCCGGCTGACGACGACGGCCGCGATGGCGAGGTTCAGCATGATCCAGGGGGCGAAATTGGCGCCCATCAGCACGATGATCGACAGGTGCATCATGTCGAAGCCGAGCAGCAGGAGCAGCAGCCCGCGGCGCGGCATGAGGATCCCCACGAGAGCGATGCCCTGACCCAGCAGGATGAGGGTGTTGGTCAGCGCGCTCGAATGGCTCAGGATCGTCCGCATCGCCGCCACGAGCATGGGCCAGCCCGCGTAGAACACGTGGTTGTTGTCGAGGCCGACGACGAAGATCTTGCCGGGATCGTTGTTGAGCAGCCAGGAGAACGGGCCGTCGTCGAGCGTGACCTTGGCGAGGAACGAGGAATAGTAGTTTCCAAGATGGATGCTGATCGCTGCCGCGATCAGCACCTTCGCGAACATCGTGCTGGCCGCCGCGACGTCCGCCCGCGCCGCGGTGCCCAGGCCGGGCCAGTAGCGGATCCGCGCGGTCACGTGGGCCACCAGCAGGCCCGCGACGAGGCAGAAGCTCACCTCCGCGAGCGGCAGCACGTCGATGATGTGGCCGTGCCAGAGACCGGTCACCCGGATGACCGCCTGCTTGCTCCAGACCAGGTAGGTGGCGCTGATCAGGGCGAGCGATGGCCAGCGCAGGCAGAGCACGCCGCCGGCCACGGCCGCGACCCACAGCACCGCGATGGCCGTGACGGCGACGGTCGCCTTCGCCCCGGGCAGAATGACGGGGAAGAGCGGGTAGTGGATCAGCGCGTAGCCGCCCGCGATCACGCCGATCATCTGCAGCAGCCGGACCGACGCGAGGTCGGCGGCGGCGGAGCGCACCCGCGTCATCGCGAGGGCCAGCGCCACGGGCAGCACCACGCCGTAGTAGTCGTTGATCGCCGTGACGCCGTGCGAGACCTTCAGGAGGACCAGCAGGCCGCCGATCTGCGCGAGGAGGATCAGGTAGAAGCGCGCCCGGTCCGCCGCCGGGCGGACGAGGCGTCGCAACGCCGACTCGATGGACTTGTCGGGGCCGGTGATCGGGAACGAGCTGCTCATCGTCTGTCTTCCGCCGCGCTGGTGCGACCGCCGCTGCGCGAAGCGACGACCTCTCTTCCTCCAGGGCCCGCGACGACGGAGCGGCCTGCGGCCGAACGGATCCCACCGTCATGCGGGCGTCTCGAGGAGAGCCTGCCGCGGACGTGTCCTGCCGCTGCGGGCTCCTGCCTCACCGCGGAGCTTGGCGCTTCACGGAGCCGTGAGAGGCTGCAAAGAGGGCGATCGCCCCTACGCCTTTCGTCTATCCCCGCCGGCGCGCACCCGGATCCGTCCCATCGCGCCGCGGCCGGACGGGTCAGCGCGGCGCCTGCGCTGCCAGGGGCGAGGTCTCGTCCACGAGAAGCATCTTGGCGGCGATCCGCTCCTCCAGGACGCGTCGCCGCGCGTCGAACAGCGGCTTAAGAAGGGCGCTCCCCTTCAGGAAGGCCGCGACCCTGGAGCGGGACGTGAAGATGGTCGACTCGAAGGGCTTGCGGGACACGGCATTCGGCACGAGCGCGCGACCGCGCCTTACCGCGCCGCGCTCGAAGAAGTAGCTCCAATTGTCCGACGTCACCGCGACCGGTCGGTTCGCGCGCAGGATTCCCTCGGCCGCCGACCGGGTGATGACGTAGGCCGCCGTCGTTCCGAGGCTGCCCATGTCCATGGGCAGGCACAGCCGGTACCCGCCGATGGTCACTGCGTCGACCGAGCTGAACGGCCCGGCCGCCTCGGTCCAGTTGAACAGCTGAACGACGTCGCCGGGCCGCAGAGTTGCCTCGATGTCGGCCACGATCTGATGGATCTGCGGTGGCAGGACGACGTCGTCCTCGACGATGAGCGCGTGAGGCAGGTCGAGCGCGATCATGCGCTCGTAGGCGCTCATATGGGACATGGCGCACCCGATCTGGCCGGCCGTCAGGTCGGGTTGAGACGGGGCGTTCGGATCCGGGACCGGGCCCTCGAAGCCAGTGATCTCGCATTGCGGCCCCCAGACCGCGGCGAGGTGCTGGGACAGATAGGCGTGCCGTTCGCGGAACCGGCGCAGGGAGATCCCGAAGCAGTACATCGTAGTCACCTCTGATAGGGCCTGTCGGGCCGGCCGGTCACGATCCGCCCCGGTCCAGACGTCCGACGCCGGCCGACCGCCTTCCTGTTGGAGACTGGCCGCCGCTCAGGCTCGTGGGGTCAGTCGCGGGCGATCGGGTCGCTCCCGTCGGGGGGCGGCGACCGAACCACCGGAAGGATCGCGGCCAGGAGGAGCTGGTGAAGGCCGTGATTGACGAAGAGCGGGCACTCGAAACAGACCAGGACGAAGAGCTGGCTCATGAACAGGATCGGCCAAGCCTCGACGTAGCCGGAGGAGCGCGCGAAATGGGCGATCACCCGGCGCGTGGTGTCGAGCAGCGCGGCCGTGAACAGGACCAGCCCGACGATCCCGAACGCGACGGCCGTGTCGATGAAGTTGTTGTGGAAGAACCAGAGCTTCTGCTTGGTGACGAAGTGCAGGTAGGCGGCCGTGGTGAGCGGGCTCTCCCAGTAGGCCTTGTAGCCGATGCCGATGAGCGGCTCCCGCCAGAACTGGTCGAGCCCGAACTGCCAGAGGATGGTGCGGCCGGTCAGCGTGGTGTCCTTGCCGAGATCCGACAGGACACTCGCCGAGATATCTGCACCCCGCGCGGCGACGACGAGGATCGCGACGCCCGCCAGGGCGATGGCGATGCCGAGGCAGAATCCCGTCACGTGCTTCCCCTGGCGCCACGCGAAGATCGCGGCGAGCGGCATCAGCCCGACGGCGGCCGCGACCAGAGCCGTGGCCGAGTGCGTCGCCACGAGGAGAACCAGGGCCAGGCAGAACCCGAACGCGGTCAGGAGACGGTTCCAGCCCTGCAGGAACAGGCACGCCGCGCAGAGGATCTGGAGGCTCGCGAGGGAGCCGAGGACGTTCTTGTGCGAGTAGATCCCGGCCCAGTTGCCGTCCGTCCCGCGCGTCAGGCCGGGCGCCGCCACCGTGAGAATGGCCGACAGGACCTGCCCCAGCAGGAGACCGAGGAAGACGATCCTGACGAGGCGGGACAGACCCATCGTCGTCCGCAGGGTGATGCCGGCCACGATCGTCGCGAGCAGTTGCAGCCCGTGATAGGCCGAGAGGCCGGGCGTCAGGGACCAGAGGGCGGACGCGATCGCGAGGATCGGCCAGCTGAGCAGCAGCAGGCGGCTGCCGAACAGCGTGGCGGCGAGGTCGCGGCGCAGGACCAGGAACGCGAAGGCGATCATGTCGCTGCAGATCCAGATCGCCTTGTCGATGCCCGGCAGCTTGATCTGCTCGCCGACCACCGGGGCGAAGAGGAACAGGACGATCCACGCGGCGGCGGCCAAGCCGAGCCGCGGCATGGCGTCGGCGCTCTCGCCCGATCCGCCGGCGCCGGCCCAGCGCTGCTCCGACCCGTACGGCCCGAGCGGCGACCAGGCGAGGCCGCTCGCTGGGCCCGGTCCAAGGCTCGCCAAGTCTCGTGGAAACGCCATCGCTCGATCTCGGACGCCCGGGGTGAGGCCGTGTCCCGTCCGCTCCCCGGACGGACACCGCTTGAGGCTGCAGCGGACACGCCCCCTCGCGACTCGACGCTAGCCCGGGCATTCCGGACTCAGAACTCGACCAAACGAGGTAGCGGCGGCTCGCGAAGGACGGGCCTCTCGGGCGGCGTCGCGGCCTGCTCGGGCATGACCGGCGTGGCGGGATAAGATGCCGCACCCGGACCTCCCCATCGCGGCGTCGGTCCCGCAGCGCCCTGCGAATATTGTCTGTTTTCATACGATCCGACCCCGTTCAAAGCTCCGAAACTGCGGGATCGATGCGTGTCATGTCGAAGAACCAGGGAAATCCGTCGGAACTCATGGGACGATTAGGCACTTGGGAGTTCGATAAATCCTGGAGGAGCGTTTGATGAAGGTCTCTCGTCTGTCCGGCGCGGTTGCGCTTCTGGCCCTCGTTGCCGGTCCCGCCCTCGCGGCGCCGTGCAACACCGGAACCACGAAGCCGAAGACCCCCGATCAGCAGGCTTCGAATCCCCAGAGCTCCGACGTCGACAAGTCGAGCAAGAACCTCGCGGGCGGCAATCAGCCCGCCTCGCCCGGCACGGTCGGTGCCATGAACAACGCCGGCGCGACGCAGACGGCGGATCGTCAGGCGCAGACCAATGCCGGCGCCAAGTCGAACGCGACTGATCCGGCCGCCGCGAACTTGGCCGGCGGCAATCAGCCGGCTTCGCCCGGCACGGTCGGCGCCATGAACAAGGCGGCCGCCGATCGGCAGACCGCCCCGGTCTCCGGCAACGATTGCTGATCTGAATCCCCTCGGCCCAGCACGTGGGAAGCCCGCCTCGCACTGTCGAGGCGGGCTTTCGCATTCTCGCCCCACGCAGGATCGAACCCCAACCGTTGCCGAGCGTGACGGTTTGAGGTGGCCGTTTTCGGGTGTATCTGGCATCGAAAACGGGTAGATTCGGCAATCACGGTGAGGGGGAGGATCGCGACGTGGGTGGTCGCCGGGCGCTGCTGCTCATCGGAGGGATCCTGCTGGCCGCGGCCGGTCTCGCCGTCACCCAGACGGGCGAGCGACTGCGGGCCGATGCCGGGCCGGTCGTCGCGGAGATGCGGGCGCGCGTGGCGGCGCTGATACCCGAACGGCGGGACGCGTCGTCGGCCGCCGCACCGCTTCCCGCACCGCGCACCGCCATCGAGGACGGCCGGACTCTCGTCCGACTGACGCCAGCCGAGCGCGCGCGGATCGGCCTCGTCGTCGAGGCGAGGCCGGCCACCCTTCACCGTGAGGAACTGACCGCCTACGGTAGTGTCCTCGATCTCGCCCGCATCACCGAGCTGACCAACAGCTACGCGGGCGCCGTGGCGGCGCTCCAGACGGCCCGCGCCCGGGTCGAGGTCTCGGCCAGCGCCGCCCGCCGCGCGCGGGCGCTCGGCGCCGGCGTGGTGGCGGTGGCGCAGATCGAGACCGCCGAGGGCACGCTCCTGACCGATCAGGCGTCGGTCACGGTGGCGGAGTCGCAGGTGCGCACCCTCGCGGCGACGGCGCGGCAGGAATGGGGACCGGTGCTCGGCCGAGCGATCATCGAGCGGTCGCCGCTGGTGACGCGTCTGATCGAGCGGACCGACTTCCTCATGCAGGTGACCTTGCCGCCGGGGGAGACGCTGCCGGAGGCGCCGCAGGCCGCCTTCGCCGAGGTGCCGCCGCAGAGCGAGCGCGTCGCCCTGCGGCTGGTCTCGCCGGCGACGCGGACCGATCCGCGGATCCAGGGGCAGAGCTTCTTCTATCTCGTCTCCGGGGACAGCAATCTCCTGCCCGGAACCAGCACGATGGCCTTCCTACCGGCGCCGCGGGCGGTGATGGGCGTCCTCGTGCCGGAGGACGCCGTCGTCCACGGCGAGGGCGGCACCTGGGTGTATCGCGGGGCCGGCGACGGCGCCTACGTGCGCCACCCGGTCCGGCCGGACGCGCCGATGTCGGCCGACGCCTTCGTGGTCGAGGATCTGCCGGACCGCAGCGAGATCGTGCTCCGGGGCGCGCAGGCCCTGCTCTCGGAGGAGATGAAGAGCCGCATCCGCGTCGTCGGCGACGACGATGACTGAGCCCCTCGCTGCCGCCGGCCGCGGCGGTCCGCAGGCTGCCCTCGTCGGCTTCGCCGTCCGGTTGCCCCGGGTGGTCCTCGCGCTGGCCTGCGCGGTCCTCGTCTTCGGCCTCTACGCCCTCGCGGGCGCCCGCTACGATGTCTTCCCGGAATTCGCGCCCCCGACCGTCACGATCCAGACCGAGGCGCCCGGCCTCGATTCGGAGCAGGTCGAGGTACTGGTCACGCAGCCCGTGGAGGTGGCGGTCGGCGGCCTGCCGGGCCTGGAGACTTTGCGCTCCACCTCGATCCAGGGCCTGTCGGTGATCACCGCCGCGTTCCGGGCCGGCAGCGACGTCGACAGGATCCGCCAGCGGGTCAACGAGCGGCTGGCCGCGCTGGCCGGTCGCATGCCGGACGGCGTGGCCGCGCCCGCAATGACCCCGCTGACCTCGTCGACCCTGACCGTGCTCCTCGTCGGGCTCACCTCCGAGACCCGCGACCCCATGGACCTGCGCCAGCTCGCGGAATGGACCGTGCGCCGGCGGCTCCAGGGCGTGCCCGGCATCGCCCAGGTCTCGATCTACGGCGGCGGCGTGCGCGCCCTGCAGGTCCAGGTCCGCCCCGACGACCTGATCCGGTTCCAGATCGGCCTCAACGACGTCCTGGCGGCCGCTCGGAAGGGGACCGGCGTGCGCGGCGCGGGCTTCGTCGACACGCCGAACCAGCGCGTCCTGCTCCGGACCGAGGGCCAGTCGCTCACCCCGGAGGCGCTCGGGCAGATCGTGCTCCACAACGACGGCGGGGCGAGCGTGGTCCTCTCGGACGTGGCGACCGTCACGGCCGCGCCCGAGCCGGCGATCAGCGCGGCCCTCGTGGACGGCAGGCCCGGCGTGCTGCTGATGGTCGGCGCGCAGGTGGGCGTCGACACCCGCGCCGTGACCGCCCGCCTGGAGGCGGCCCTCGACGAGTTGCGCCCGGTCCTGAAGCGCGACGGCGTGAGCCTGCGGACCGACCTGTTCCGGCCGGCGAACTTCGTCGACGTCGCAACCGGCAACGTGATCCAGGCGCTGGCGCTCGGCGGCGTGCTGGTGGTGATCGTGCTCCTGATCTTCCTGGCGGACTGGCGGGCGGCGCTGATCAGCGCGACGGCGATCCCGCTGTCGCTGATCGCCGCCGCCCTCGCCCTCCAGGCCTGGGGCGAGAGCCTCAACACGATGACCCTCGGCGGGCTGGCCCTGGCCATCGGCGAGGTGGTCGACGACGCGGTGATCGGTGTCGAGAACGTCGCGCGCCGCCTGCGGGAGTGGCGGGGCGGACGGCGCGGCGTGCCCCGCGCGGTGCTGGCCGCGATGCTTGAGGTGCGGACCTCGGTCGCCTACGCGACCCTCGCGGTGATCCTGATGTTCCTGCCGGTCCTGGCGCTGACCGGCGTCGCCGGCCGCCTGTTCGGTCCGCTGGCGCTCGCCTACATCGCGGCCGTCGTCGCCTCTCTCCTGGTGGCGCTCACGGTCACGCCGGCCCTGGCGCTCCTGCTCCTCGGCGGCCGGACGGCGCGCGACCCGGGCGCGGCGCCGCCCGACCCGCCCGTCGTGCGCTGGAGTCGCGCCGCCTACCTGCGGCTGCTCGCCGGGATCGGGCGGTTCCCGCGGATCGCCATGGCGGGCGCCCTCCTGGTCTGCCTCGCGGGGGCCGCCATCCTGCCGACCCTCGGCGCGGTGTTCCTCCCCGACCTCAAGGAGGGGCACATGATCCTGCACATGGTCGCCATCCCCGGCACCTCGCTGCAGGAATCGGAGCGGCTCGGGACGCTGATCACCGGCGACCTGAAGGAGATCCCGGGCGTGCGCGCCGTGGCGGCGCAGATCGGGCGGGCCGAGGCCGCCGAGGACACTGCCGGGCCGCATTACAGCGAGATCCACATTGACCTCGAGCCCGGGCTCGACGGCGCCGCCCAGCGCCGGGTCGAGGTCGCCATCCGGCAGCTGACCGCCGGCTTCCCGGGGGCCGCCTTCTCGCTCAAGACCTTCCTCACCGAGCGCATCGAGGAGACGGTCTCGGGCTTCACCGCCCCGGTCGTGGTCAACGTGGTCGGCAGCGACCTCGACCGGATCGAGGCGGCCGCCCGCTCGGTGTCGCAGGAACTCTCGGAGGTGAAGGGCGCCCGGGACGTGCAGCAGGCCTCGCCGGCCGGGCTGCCGCAGGTCACGGTGGCGCTGCGCCCGGTGGACCTGCGGCACTGGGGGCTCGACCCCGTGGAGGTGCTGGAGGCCGTGCGCACCGCCTACCAGGGCGACACGGTCGGTCAGACCTATCGCGGCAACGCCGTGTTCAACGTGCTGGTGATCCTCGACGCCCGCGTGCGGGACCGCCTGAGCGCGGTGGGCGACCTGCCCCTGCGGACTCCCGGCGGGCGCTACGTCCGGCTGTCGCAGGTCGCCGACGTCTACGAGAGCGCGGGGCGCTACCAGGTCCAGCATCTCGGCGCGCAGCGGGTGCAGGCGGTGACCGCCAACGTCGCCGACCGCGACGTGGCGGGCTTCGTCGCGGCGGCCAAGCGCAAGATCGCCCGCGAGGTGCGGCTGCCGGAAGGGGTCTACGTGACCTTCGCGGGCGCCGCCGAGGCGCAGGCGGCCGCCCGACGCGACCTTCTGGTCCATGCCGGGATGGCCGGCTTCGGCATCGTGGTGCTCCTGGCGATCGTCACCGGTTCCGCGGCGAACCTGCTCCTGGTCCTCGTCAACCTGCCCTTCGCCTTCGTGGGCGGCGTGGCGGCGGCGGCGCTCACCGGCGGGGTGCTGTCGCTCGGCTCGATAGTCGGCTTCGTGACCCTGTCGGGCATCTCGCTGCGCAACAGCGTGATGATGATCGCCCATTACGAGCAGATGGTCACACGGGACGGGCGCCCCTGGGACGCCGCCACGGCGGCAGAGGGTGCGGCGGACCGGATGGTGCCGATCCTGATGACCTCCCTGGTCACCGGCCTCGGCCTGCTGCCGCTGGCCCTCGGCGCCGGTGAGCCCGGCCGCGAGATCGAGGGCCCGATGGCCCTCGTGATCCTCGGCGGCCTCGTCACCTCGACGGTGCTGAACCTGCTGGTCCTGCCGGTGATGGCGCTGCGCTATGCCCGGTTCCGGCGCGCGGATTCCGCGGATCTGGAGCTGACCGCGATCGGGTCCTGAGGGCGCGGATCGCCGGCGGCCCTACCACCAGCTCGCGCGGGTCTCGGGGGCGGCCGGCCGGCTGCTCGTCGCCGGGCGCAGGGAGTGGTCGAGGGCGGCCAGCACGCGGCGCACGGCCTCCTCGTAGGTCGCCGCCACCGGCTCGCGCGGCCGGGCAAGCCCGACCGGGACGGTCTCGTCGAGGCGCCCGGGCCGGGGGCGCATCACCACCACCCGGTCGGCCAGGGTCACGGCCTCCCCGACATCGTGCGTGACGATCAGGATCGTCGGCCTCGACTCGGCCCAGAGACCGAGGAGCTGGTCGTGCAGATCCTTCCGGGTGAAGGCGTCGAGGGCGGAGAACGGCTCGTCGAGGAGCAGCACCCGCGGCCGCGCCACGAAGGCCCGGGCGATCGCGACGCGCTGCTGCTGGCCGCCGGAGAGCTCGCGCGGCCAGCGGCCGCCGTGCTCCGCGAGCCCGACGCGCTCCAGGGCGTGGGAGACGCGGGCGCGGCGCTCGGACCGCGGCAGGTCGGCGAGGCCGAAGCCGACGTTGCCGGCCACGTCGAGCCAGGGCAGCAGGCGCGGTTCCTGGAAGACGACGCCCACGCTCGGATGGGGCGCGCGGATCGTCTCGCCGTCGACCGCGACGGCCCCCGCGCTCGCGTGGTCGAGCCCCGCGATCAGCCGGAGCAGAGTCGTCTTCCCGCAGCCCGAACCGCCGATCAGCGCGAGGATCTCGCCCTGCTGCACCGACAGGTTGATGCCCGCGAGGGCCTGCGTGCCGTCCGCGTAGGTCTTGGAGAGGTCGTCGACGGTCAGCACGGGCGTCTCGCGGCGGACGTGACAGGAGGATCGCGGTGCTGGCCAAGCCCCGGTACCGCGGTGCGGGGCCGCCCCGGTGCGGCGGTCACAGGCTGTCCCGCACGGTATCCTGCCATCGGGTCAGGGGCGCTGTCAGCGCGACCAGGGCCATGTCGGCCGCCTTGCCGACGAGGGCGAAGGCGATGATCGCGGCCACGATCTGATCGGGCTTGCTGAATTGCTGGCCGTCCACCAGCAGGTAGCCGAGACCCTCCGATGCGCCCATCAGCTCCGCCGCCACGACGAACAGGAAGCCGAGGCCGAGCCCCGTGCGCAGGCCCACGAGGGTGGCCGGCAGCACGGCCGGCAGCAGGATCCGGCGGGCGAGGGCGAGGCGCGACAGCCGGAAGATCCGCCCGACCTCGACCAGCTTGCGGTCGACCGAGGCGATCGCGCCCGAGACGCCGACATAGACCGGGAAGAACACGCCCACGGCGATCAGCAGAACCTTCGGCGTCTCCAGGATGCCGAACCACAGGATGAAGAGCGGCACCCAGGCGAGCGACGGGACGGCCCGCAGCGCCTGCAGGCTCGGGTCGAGGAGCCAGCGCAGCGGCGGGACCGTGGCGACGAGGGCCCCGGCCAGGATCCCGGCGGCCGCGCCGCACAGGAAGCCGAGCCCGACCCGCACGAGCGTCGCCTCGACATGCATCCAGAGATCGCCCGAGGCGGCCAGCGCCCAGAGGGTCGCGCCGATCCGGCTCGGCGGCGGGAGCAGCCGCCCCGACGCCGCACCGCTCGCGACCGCGATCTCCCAGCCGATCGCCAGGATGACCGGCAGCAGCAGGCCCAGGCCGGCGCGACCGCCCCGCCGCAGCAGCGGCACGCGGCCGCTCACTGCCCGGCGACGGGATTGAAGCGCGTGTCGAGCAGGCCGTCGACGGACGCGGACACGTCGGTGCCCGCCGGGATGATGCCTGCCTGCTGGAGCGCGGTGCCGGCCGCCTTGATCGACTGCGCCTGGGCGGCGCCGATCGCCGGCTGCGACAGGTCGGTGCGCTCCAGCTGCCGGGCGATCACCGGCTCGGGCAGCTTGGTGGCCGCGACGAGGGCGGCCGAGAGCGCCTGGGGGTTGGCCAGCGCGTAGGCCCGCGCCCGCTCGTAGGCGGCGATCACCGTCCGGACGAGGTCGGGGTGGGCGGTGGCGAAGTCCTCCCGGACGTCGAGCAGGCCCCAGGTATTCGCCGCGGCGTCGCGGTAGACCAGCACGTCGCCGTTCTCGATCTCGGCCGCCGCCATCATCGGGTCGAGGCCGGCCCAGGCATCGACGTCGCCCCGGTCGAGGGCGGTCCGGCCGTCCGCGTGCTGCAGCAGCACGAGCTTGGCGTCGCGCTCGGTGAGGCCGGCGCCCTGGAGCGCGCGGATCAGGAAGATGTGCGGATCGGTGCCGCGGGTGACCGCGACGCGCTTGCCCTTCAGGTCGGCGGGCTTGGCGATGCCGCTGTCCTTGCGGGTGACGAGGGCCGTCCATTCGGGGCGCGAGTAGGCGTAGATCGCCTTGATCGGGTTGCCGTTGATGCGCGCCACCAGGGCCGCGGCGCCGGCCGCCGACCCGAAATCGATGGCGCCGGCATTCAGGAACTCGAGCGCCTTGTTGGAGCCGAGCGACTGGACCCACCGGACCTTGATGCCCCGCGGCGCCAGCGCCTCCTCCAGGAAACCCTTCTCTTTCAGGAGCAGGCCGACCGGGTTGTAGGTCGCCCAGTCCAGGCGGATCTCCTTCGGATCGTCGGCGCGGGCCTCGCGCGTCGCGACCGCGGAGAGGCAGGCCAGGGCGAGTCCGGCGGCCAGGAGGGATCGGCGGGTGGAGCGCATGGTCGGGCCTGATGTCGTGGCGAAACGGAGGGCGGGGTGCGGGGCCGGCGCGGGGCAGGGGATCCGCTCCGCGGCGCGGATCCGAGCGGTCTCGTCCGGCCGGCTGGGTTCAGGGGCGCGGCGCCGTCGGCGAGACGATCGGCCGGGCGTATCCGGCGCGTCCGACACCCAGGACCGCCCCGATCGCGCGATCCGCGCCGACACATCCCCCGGCTCCGGGATCACGCCCGGTCCGCCCCTGCGTCTTCATCGTACCTGCGCGGCCCTCGGCGTGACTGTGAATGCAAGATCCTGTCGGCCGATCGCGGAGTCAACAAAAGGGCTTTCTCTACTTCGCGGTGTCGAAGCAAGAATTTTCGGTCGGTCGACCCAAGACGAGAAGAAATTACGCGTCCTCGCGCGCGAGGACGCGCGCGAGGAACGGCGTCTGTCCTCCCCGGCCGCGCCGCAGCCACGCTGGAGCCGCGCGACGGCAGCGCGCGGCCCGCACTCTCGCGAGACCGCGGCTGCGGGTTGACGGGTCTTTCCGGCGCCCGATGGCGCGCCAGGGTGGCGGTTGCCACGACGGCCGAACCGCCGGCGCTCGACTGTCGGAAGCGATCTTCGCCCGCGCCAGGACTGTAACCGTTGCCGCATCGCCGAGCGACGTGCAGAGTTCGACGACTCCGGCACGAGGGGAGCTCTGCCATGGTCTCGAGAATCGTCGTGATCGGCGGCGGCTTCGCCGGTCTGTGGGCCGCCGCCGCCGCGGCGCGCGCCCGGACCGAGCTCGGCCTGGGCGAATGCGTCGCGGTCACGGTGATCGCGCCGGACCCGTTCCACGTCATCCGGGTCCGCTGCTACGAGACCGATCTCAGCGCCCTGCGCGTGCCCCTCGACGACGTTCTCGGGCCGATCGGCGTGGAACGCCGCGAGGCGCGCGCGATCGACATCGATCCCGCGGCGCGCACGGTCACGGTCGAGTCCGCCGCGTCGGCCGGCGGCGTCGGGACGCTGGCGTACGACCGCCTGATCCTCGCGGCCGGAAGCCTGTTGTGGCGCCCCGAGATCCCGGGAATCGAGGGTGCCCTCGATGTCGACACCTTCGCGGGGGCCCAGGCCCTCGCGGCGCATCTCGATCGCCTCGGTGACGCGGGCGGGCCGGACGAGGCCGGCCGCTGGACCGCCGTCGTCATCGGCAGCGGCCTGGTGGGACTGGAACTCGCCTGCGAGCTGCCCGCCCGGCTCGCGGCCGCCAGGGACCGGGCCGGGGGCACGGGTCCGGTGCGGACCATCCTGATCGACAGCGCGCGCGAGGTCGGAAGCGCCATGGGTGCGGCGGCCCTGCCGGCGATCCGCCAAGCCCTGAGCGAGGCCGGCGTGACCTGCATCGGCGGTGCGCGGGTCGGTGCCGTCGATCGGGCCGGGGTGACGCTGGCGGACGGAACGCGCCTGCCGGCGTGGACGAGTGTCTGCGCCACCGGCATGCGGGCGAGCCCGCTGGGCGAGACGCTCGGCCTCCCCCGCGACCCGCTCGGGCGCGTGCCGGTCGATGCCTTCCTGGCCGTCCAGGGGCTCGCCGACGTCTACGCGGCCGGCGACATCGCCTCGGCGGCGGCCGACGATGCCGGTCACCGCACGGTTATGTCGTGCCAGCACGCCCGGCCGATGGGGCGGTTCGCGGGGTACAACGTGGTCTGCGATCTCGCCGGCCGGCCGGAGCGGCGGCTGCGCTTCGCCGCGCCCGATTACGTCACCGTGCTGGACCTGGGCGCCTGGGGTGCGGTCTACACCTCCGGTTGGGACCGCGGCACGCTGGTCTCGTCGGGCGCCGCCGCGAAGGCGACGAAGCGGATCATCAACGGCACGCGGATCTATCCGCCCCTCGACGGCGACGCCGCTTCCATCCTGGCCGCCGCGTCACCGATCATCCAGGCTGCGCCCGCGACGCAGACCGCGCGATGATGCCGGACCGCTCGAGGACGGCGCGGAGTCCGGGTCCTCGACGCTCGATGGACTGATGGCAGCAGGCGAGGCGCGCTGGAGAGTGGCGTCGGCGCACGGACAAATGTCGCGCCGCCCCCGCTACGGCCTCCCGAGACTGATAGGAGCCCGCGCGAATGGGCCGAGGCTGGACCGCCAGACCGGCAGTTAACCACCCATTAACTATACCGGAGATTGTATTAGCTATCGCAAGAATCCCGTCAGGGTAGAGACAGCATGGTCGCGGCCCCTACAGCCACGTGGTCCCATATCCTCACGCAGGTCGCCGACAGCCTGGACCGCTTCGTCGACGGCCCGTCCGCCGAGATCCTGAAGCTCAAGCCATCCTTCGACACGGTCGCGGGGCCGGCCGCGCTGTCCGCGCCGCGCATGGAGGCGGCCGCGCACCCGCCGATCCTGCCGGAACCCGCGGTCAACGATGCCGGCCCGGCGCCGACCGCCTCCGAGCCCGAGGGGGTGTCGGACTGGATGAGCACGCTCGACATCATCAACGGCATGGCCGGCCGCGCCGAGGCGCAGAAGCAGCGCCTTCAGGAGCAGAGCCTGTCGCACGAGGCCGCCCTGGCCGCCGCGCAGCGCGCGCTGACCGAGACCCAGCATCGCTTGCAGCTGTCCGAGATGCGCGTCCGCGAGGTCGAGGCCCGCGCCGACATCCGGCTGCAGCGCGTCCAGGCCGAGGCGGAGGCCCAGGTCCAGGACATCCGCGCTGAGGCCGAGGCCCGGGTCCGGACGATCCGCGCGGAGGCGGAAGCCTGGGTTCGCGCCGCCGAGGAGCAGGTCCGCGTCGCCGACCTGCGCGCCGAGACGGCCGAGAAGTGGCTCGGGCGGATCGACGCGGCCGCCAAGGCGCTCCTTCTGGGCAGACCCACGGGCCGCGGGCCGTCGGGTGCCTGAAGCCGGCGTCCGGGGGCAGGCCCATGCTGGCTTCGGCCGTCCGGCCCCGCCGGAGCGCCGCGCCAGGGCGCCGGCCAGGACCCGAGGCCGGCGGCGCGACCGGACGCGGGCGGATCGTCGAGACCGTTCGCTCGATCGCAGGCGCGCGCCCGCTCGGCACGTGGATCGCGTCGATAAAAGCTGTCGCCGCGGCCGCGCTCGCGCTGCTCCTCTGCGGCTGCGCCTCGACCCGCGCACCGACTTCCGCCATCGCCGCGGCTGAGCCTTGGCCACTCGCACAGGCGGCAGCATCGCCGCCCGGTCGGGCCCTGGACGTGGATCCGTCCGCGTGGCGCCTGCGGCTCACCCGCCTCTGACGGCGCTCAGGCGGCGGCTCGGCGCACGGCTTTCCCGACCTCGAACATCGCCGCGCCGGGCCGCGTGCCATCCCCACCGACCCGGCGGCGCAGCGAAGATCCCCGAGGCGGCCGACGCGCGCCTCGGGGATCGCCGTCGCCGCGTGCGCGGAGGCGTCCTGTCCGCGCGGGCGCGCGTCATCGGCAGCGTCGGCGGGGGATGAGTGCCGATACTGATAAAATTTGCACGATCCGAGGCATAATCGAACGAATATTGAAATCCGATAGCATCACCGTGTATTCTCGGCGTGCAGGGCCGCGCGGGTCGGCCCGCTTCAGGAGGCAAGGTCATGGGCGCGAACCGGCGCGACGGGGTCCCGGACTTCTCGGGATACCCGGACCTCGTCGTGATCTATCTGGGCATGAAGGTCCGGACCTTGGCCGGCGTGAAGACCCTGCTCGGCTTCGGGCCGCGGATCGACAGGGTCGGCGCGGCGCGCCCGGAGGGCCTGCTGCACTACGAGAACAACATTATCTTCAGCCTGCGCCCGCTGCATGTCGGCATGCGCTGGTACTGGCGGGACATGGACAGCATGGTCGCGTGGTCCAAGTCGGAGCCGCACCGGATCTGGTGGCGGGATTTCCTGCGCGACACGCGCGGCGTCGGCATCTGGCACGAGACCTACCACATGCGCGGCGGCATGGAGGCGATCTATCACGACGTCGCCGAGCCGGTCGGGTTCGCGGCCTTCATGCCGATGCAGGAGGCCCGGGGCTCCCTGGCGACGCGGCACGGGCGCTGCGCCTCGTCCGACCTGCGCGACCTGCCGGCCGAGAACGCGCCGGACGCCGCGGTCCCGCGCTGACGCCCCGCCCGCCGCACCGGCCGGGCTCTCGCCGCGCCGTGACGGCGCGCGGCGAGACGCGGGGTTCGCCCCCGCGGGCGGGTCGGCTAGACACCGGCTGCCGCGCGATGCACGGAGCGGATCAGGCACGATGACGGTCGGTTCGATGAGACAGGGTACCCTGCGCCTCGGCGCGTTCTTCTACGCGACCGGCCATCACGTCGCCGGCTGGCGCCATCCTTCCAGCGAGGCCGACGGCGGCCTCGTCCTGGAGCGCTACGTCGGCTGGGCGCAGCGGGCCGAGGCGGCGAAGTTCGACCTCATCTTCCTCGAGGACGGGAGCGGGATCCGCGACCTCGATCTGCGATCGAGCGAGCGGACCGCGCGCTCGACCCATTTCGAGCCCCTGACCCTGCTGTCGGCCCTCGCGGCGGTGACGAGCCGGATCGGTCTCGTCGCCACCACCTCCACCAGCTTCAACGAGCCGTACAACGTCGCGCGCCGGTTCGCCTCCCTCGACCACCTCAGCGGCGGGCGGGCCGGCTGGAATCTCGTGACCTCCGCGACCGACGCGGAGGCGGCGAATTTCGGCGGCGACAGGATCGGCCGCCACGCCGACCGCTACGAGCGCGCCGAGGAATTCGCGGACGTCGTCCTCGGCCTCTGGAACACCTGGGACGACGGCGCCGTGATCATCGACCGCGCCAGCGGCCAGTTCTCGAAGCCGGACGGCTTCCGCCCGCTGGATCACCGGGGCAAGCACTTCGAGGTCCGCGGGCCGCTCAACATCTCGCGGACGCCGCAGGGCCAGCCCGTGCTGGTGCAGGCCGGCGCCTCCGGTCCCGGCAAGGACCTCGCGGCACGGACCGCCGAGATCGTCTTCACCGCGAACCAGACGCTGGACGAGGCGGTCGAGTTCTACGGCGATCTCAAGGGGCGCATGCCCGGCTTCGGTCGTGCGCCGGATGACCTGAAGATCATGCCCGGCCTGTTCCCGGTCGTGGGGCGCAGCGAGGCCGAGGCGCGGGCGAAGTTCGAGGCGCTGCAGGAGCTGATCGACCCGGTGGTCGGGCTGGCGCTGCTCGGTCGCATGATCGGCGGCCACGATCTGTCGGGCTACGATCCCGAGGGGCCGGTCCCCGAACTGCCCGAGACCGAGGGCATCAAGTCCCGCCAGCAGCTCATGTTCGACCTCGCGCGCCGGGAAGGCCTCACCCTGCGCCAGCTCTACCTGCGCATCGCGGGCGCCCGCGGTCACTCGCAGATCGTCGGGACGGCGGCGCAGATCGTCGACGAGATGGAGGCGCGCTTCCGGGCCGGCGGCGCCGACGGCTTCAACATCATGCCGCCGACGCTGCCCGGCGGCCTCGACGACTTCATCGCGCTGGTCCTCCCGGAGCTGCGGCGGCGCGGCCTGTTCCGCACCGAGTACGAGGGCCGGACCCTGCGGGAGCATCTCGGCTCGCGCCCGCCGGCCGGGTTCGGCCCCGCTCGGGCCGCGGTGTAGCGGCCGGCATCCCCCGGTTCCGATCGGGCGAGGCGTCGCGGCCCCCTGCGGCGTCTCGGCCCGCGTCCCGATTGCGCACAAGCGATCCCTGCTGTGGTACAGCCAAGCGACAAGGGCCGAAGGCCGCAATCGGCGAGTCGTGGCAGAGGCGACGGGACAGTGACGGATCAGCTGGAACGCACGCGCTTCGAGGCGGAGTTCGCCCGGACCGACGCGAGTACCGACCCCTTCGTCTCCGCCGTGCGGGCGACGCGGATGCCGATGCTGATCACCGACCCCCATCAGCCGGACAACCCCATTGTCTTCGTCAACGCCGCCTTCTCCAAGCTGACCGGGTACGGCCACGACGAGATCATCGGCCGGAACTGCCGGTTCCTGCAGGGGCCCGAGACCAGCAAGGCCGACATCGCGAAGATCCGGGCGGCGATCGGCCGTCGCGTGCCGATCGAGATCGAGCTCCTGAACCATAAGAAAAGCGGCGAGCTCTTCTGGAATCGGCTCCTGATCTCGCCGGTCTTCGATCGCGACGGTGAGCTCACCTACTTCTTCGCGTCGCAGTTCGACGTGACGCTGGAGCGGGAGAAGCTCGCGCGGATGCAGCGCGACCGGGAGGCGCTCGAGCAGGAGGTGGAGCGCCGCACCAGCGACCTCACCCGCAGCGAGGAGCGGTTGCGCTTCATCCTGAAGGCCGGACGTTTCGGCTCGTGGACCCTCGATCTCGCCGACATGCGGCTCGTGGCCTCCGACACCTGCAAGGAGAATTTCGGCTGGGCCCCGGGCGAGCCGTTCAGCTACGAGGACCTGATCGCCGCGATCGAGCCCGAGGACCAGTCCCGCATGCGGGCCGCGGTGCAGGCCTCGATCCGCGAGCACAGCGACTACGACATCGAGTACCGCGCGCGCACCCCCGGCGGGGAGCTGCGCTGGCTGCAGATCCGGGGTCAGACCTTCTACGACGCGGTCGGTCAGCCGCTCAGCATGGCCGGCGTCTCGATCGACGTGACCGAGCGCAAGCGCGCGGAGGAGCACCGCGCCCTCCTGGCCGACGAATTGAACCACCGGGTGAAGAACTCGATGGCGACCATGCAGTCGATCGCGCACCAGACCCTGCGCAACGCCGCCTCCCTGGAGGAGGCGCACAGGACCCTCGACGCGCGGCTGCACTCGCTCTCGGCCGCCCACGACGTCCTGACCCGCGAGAGCTGGATCGGGGCCACGCTCAGCGTCATCGTGGAGGGCACCCTCCAGGCCTTCCGCGGCGGGGCTGGGCAGCGCTTCCTGATCAACGGACCGGAGGTGTGGCTGACGCCGCGCCTGACGCTCGCATTCACGATGGCGCTGCACGAGCTGGCGACCAACGCGGTCAAGTACGGTGCCCTGTCGAACGACCGGGGGCGGGTGATCCTGAACTGGGACGTGGTGAACGGGGCGCCGCCGGCCCGTCTCTGGTTTCGGTGGGAGGAGGTCGGCGGACCCGCGGTGACGGTACCGGCCCGCGGCGGGTTCGGCACGCGCCTCATCGAGCGGGCGCTGGCCGCCGAGATGGGTGGCACGGCGGAGATCGAGTATCGCGCCCGCGGCGTGGTGTTCACGCTGGACGCGCCGCTTCCCGAGCGCGCGCCCGCCGCCGCGGAGGCCGAGGCCTGAGCATCGCGCGTGGCGCGCCCGCCGCCGGTCAGGTCATGCGCGTCAGGACGCTCTCGTTCCAGAGCCTGCGGTGCAGGAACGCCATCGCGGCGTGGCCGAGCACGACAACGAGGAGCGTGAAGCCCAGCCAGTAGTGGAACAGATCGGCGGGCAGCATCATCCACTCGATCTTCGTCTCGCGCGCCGGCATCACCGGGATGCCGTAGGGCGCGAAGGGCTTGCCCGACCCATACTGGCGCAGCAGCGCGAGGCTCGGGACCAGGACCATCAGGAGATAGATCAGGGCGTGACCGGCCGCGACGGCGCGCCCCGGCGCGCCCGGGTGGGCGGGGCGCCGGTGAAGGTTCGCGAGACCCCAGACGCCGCGCAGGAGCACGAGCACGAACAGGGTGAAGCCCAGGGTGAAGTGGCTGCCGCCGACGAGGCGGGTGAGCGCCGCGTCGCCGATCGTGACGTAGAGCAGCGCGCCCGCGAACTGCCACGCGAACAGGGCGGCCATCAGCCAGTGAAATCCGCGGCTGACGCGGCCGTACCGCTCCGGCCCGTCCAGCCAGGCGGTCCGCGGCGCCGGGCCGTGGCTCCCGGATCCCGTCACGCGGCGTTCTCGGTCCACAAGTCACCGGCGAGGCCGCCGCTGCGCAGGATCTCGGAGGCCGCGCTGGTGAGCGCCTGGTCCGGCCCGGGCTGGCGCAGGTAGGTGGCGAGATCGCGCGACAGCCGCTCGAGCGGATGGCCGCGCAGGAAGCCCTGCAGGCCCACCGAGCGCTGGGCCAGCTGCAGGACGTCGAGGCCCGCGCGCTCGACCGCGAGGCGGACCAAGTTGATGTAGGCGACGACGCGCTCGGGCGGCATCTCCGCGTCCGACGCGACTTGCGCCCCGCGCTCGACCCAGAGCCGCGCGCCCTCGACCGCGATGGCACCCTCGCCGAGGCGCGCCAGCTGGTGCGGATCGCTCCCCCGGCCGAGGCGGCCGAGATGGCCGCGCCAGGCATCGAACACGGCCTCGATGCCGCCGAGCTGCACCGCCGCGAAGCGCCACGCGCCGCCCGAGAAGGCCGGCTGCCGGAAGTAGTCGTCGGGCGCGCCCACCACGTGATCGGCGTCGAAGGCGAGGCCGGTGAAGTCGATCGTGCCCGTCGCAGAGGCGCGCATGCCCTGCGCCCGCCACGCCGAGAGGTCGGACCGCGCGCCGGCGTCGAGCGGCACCACCATCATCGCCGTGCCGGTCTCTCCCGGATGCCGCGCGGTGACGAGGGCGCGGGTGACGAAGCCAGCGCCCGACGCGAAGGTCTTCACGCCGCGGAGACGGCCGTCGGCCTCCGGGGCCTCGATCCGCAGACCGCCTTCCCCCGGCTCGGTGTTCCAGACACCGAACAGATGGCCGGCGCGCGCGTCGGCGAACAGGCGGACCCGCTGGGCGGGAGAGCCGTACCGGGCGATGAGCTGGAGGGCGTTGACGTGTCCCTCGTAGAGCCGGCCGAGCGCGAGGCTCCCGTAGCCGACCAGCCGCAGTACCTCCGCCAGGGCACCGGCGCCCGGCTCCGTCCCGAGACCCGCGCCGCCGTGATCCACCGGGACGGGCGCGGCGAGCAGCCCGAGGCGGCCGAGATCGGCGATGTCGTCCCGCGGGAAGCCGTCGTCGCGATCCTGGACGTCGGCGCGCGCGGGCGCCGACGCGGCGATCGCGCGCGCGGCCGCCTCGGAATCGTAGATGGGGTCGAGGCGAGTCCACTGATCCATGCGCCTGCCTTCTCTCAGATCGGCGCCGGGCACGGCGCGACGCCCGCGTGCCGCCGGTCCGCGGGCGTCGCGGCAGCGACATCCGGGCGAACGGTCGGCGGAGCTTGGCCGCGCAGGGTCGCGCGCTCGGGTCTCGTCACGGATGGGCCCTCATTACCCGCAGAAGATGCGGGAGATCCTAAGAAACTAACCTAAGACTGAGCCATCCTTTCCGCCGCCGCGGCTGCGGCCAATGCGACCGGTGTCGATCCGGGCCGCTCTCAGTTCAGCGTCCGGTTGGCGCGCAGCCGCGACACCGCCAGGTCGACGAAGGTTCGCACCTTCGCGGGCGCGTGCCGGCCTTCCGGGTACAGGACGTGGACGGGCAGCGGCGCCTCCTCGTAGTCGGCGAGCACGATCTGCAGGCGGCCGTCCCGCAGGTCCGGGCCGATCTGGTAGTTCAGGACCCGCGCCAGCCCCCAGCCCGACCGGGCGGCGCCGATCGAGACCTCGTTCGTGTTCCCCTCCAGGGTCGGGTGGACGACCACCCGCTCGTTCCGGCCGAACCGCCATTCCGGCGACGCGAAGGCGCCGGTGGAGACGGCGATCCGGTGCCGCTTCAGATCCGCCGGCGTCGCCGGCACGCCGTGCCGCGCGAAGTAGTCCGGGGCGCCGCAGATGACGTGGCGCACCGAACCGACCCGGGCGGCCGTGACGCCGGAATCGGTCAGGTGGCCGATGCGGATCGCGACGTCGATCCCCTCCTCGACCATGCTCACCGGCCGGTCGACGAAGAGGGTGCGCGCCGCCATGGTCGGGTAGGTGTCGAGGTAGTCGGTGACGATCGGGAGCACGTGCATCCGCCCGAACAGGACCGAGGCCGTCACCGCGAGCGTGCCCGAGGGCGCGGCGTTGGAGCCGGCCGCCGCCGATTCCGCCTCGGCGATGTCGGCCAGGATGCGCCGGCAATCCTCGTAGTACCGGCTGCCCGCCTCCGTCAGCTTCACGGAACGCGTCGTCCGGATCAGGAGGCGGGTCCCGATGGTCTCCTCGAGCGCGGCCACCGCCCGCGTCACGGCCGGCGGGCTCATGTGCAGGAGGCGGGCGGTCCGCGCGAAGCTCGCCGTCTCGGCGACCTTCGCGAAGATGCGCATGGCCTGCCACCGATCCATGGCCTCGCTCCCGTGTTGTGCGGCCGGGTCGCGACGCCCACGCCCGGCCCGACCGCGCGGCGGCCCGACCGCTCAGAAGCCGAAGTGGCTCAGGCCGGGATGGTCGTCGGGCCGGCGCCCGAGGGGCCAGTGAAACTTGCGGTCCGCTTCCGCGATGGGCAGTTCGTTGATGCTGCTGTGCCGATAGCGCATCAGCCCGTCCTCGGCGAACTCCCAGTTCTCGTTGCCGTAGGCCCGGAACCAGTGGCCGCTGTCGTCGTGGTACTCGTAGGCGTAGCGCACGGCGATGCGGTTGCCGGTGAAGGCCCAGAGGTCCTTGATGAGGCGGTAATCGAGTTCCCGGTTCCACTTTCGGGTCAGGAACGCCTCCACCTCCTGCCGCCCGTTCAGGAACTCGGCCCGGTTCCGCCAGCGGGTATCGGTCGTGTAGGCCAGCGCGACCTTGGCCGGGTCGCGGCCGTTCCAGCCATCCTCGGCGAGGCGGACCTTCGTGATCGCGCTCTGCTCGTCGAAGGGCGGCAGCGGCGGACGGGACATGGGGGACTCCTCAGGTTCTCGGGATGAAAGGGGCTCGAGGCCCGGCACAGGCGCGCCGCAGCATGATCGCGCCGCGCCGGTCCCGGAAGACGGAAAACGGCGTGGAACACGGCGTATCGCGCGTCAGAGCGCGAGCTGCACCCGTTCCGTGCCCTCCGCGGGCACTGCCGAGCAGATCAGCACCTCGTCCGCCGCCACGGCGGCGCTCGGTTCCTTGGGATAGGTCACCGCGCCGGCGAGCAGCTTGGTGCGGCAGGTTCCGCAACTCCCTTCGCGGCAGCTGAAGGGCGGTGCGAGGCCGCGGGCCTCGGCGAGGTCGAGGAGGCTGCCCGCTTCGGGCGTCCAGCGCGCCTCCTTGCCGGTGTCGAGGAAGGCGACCGGAACCGTCGCGGTGGAGGCCGGCGGGCGTTTGGGCACGGCCGCCGCCGGTCCGGCGTCGCGGACGAGCCCCGAGGGGCCGAAGGCTTCCGCGTGAATGCGGTCGTCCGCCACGTTGAGGCCGCGGAGCCCGTCATAGAGCGCCTGCGTGAAGGAAGCTGGCCCGCACAGGTAGAAATCGTAGTCGCCGAAGGCCAGGAACCGCGTGAGCAGGGCCATGTCGATCCGGCCCGCGGCGTCGTAGTCGGCGCCAAGCCGGGCATCGGACACGTCGCTGAGCACGCGCACCACCCGGACCGCCCCTTGCGCCGCCGCGGCGAGTTCGGACAGCTCCCGGTCGAAGGCGCGCTCGGCGCGCGTGCGAGCGGCGTAGACGAGCGTGGTCGGCCGGATCTTGCGCGTGCGCAGGCCCTCGTAGACCACGTGCCGGAGCATCGCGACGAGCGGCGTGATCCCGACGCCGCCGGCGAGCAGCACCGCCGGGCGCGTCGCGCCCGCGTCGAGAGTGAAGCCGCCGTCGGGGGCGCGCGCCTCGAGGATGTCGCCGACGTGGACCCGGTCGTGAAGGTGCTGCGAGACCGCGCCGTCGCGCTTCACGCTGATCCGGTAGGTCGGGTCCGAGGGCGCGACCGAGAGCGTGTAGGTCCGGATCACCGGCGCCGTCGCTCCGGGCAGCGTCACGCGGATCGGGAGGTGCTGGCCCGCGCGGTGCGGGAGCCGACCGGCCCCGTCGTCCGGGACCAGGTGGAAGGACCGGATCGTGCGGCTCTCGTCGACGATCTCGGCCACCCGGAACGGCCGCCACTGCGCCGCGCGCCCGGCCGCCCGGGCGCGGTCGGCGGCCTCCGCCCAGTCGCCGGTCATCAGCGCGTTCGGAGACCAGCCGTCCGGCCGGAACGACCCGCGCAGCGGCAGGGCGCAGCGCCGGCGGATCACCCGGCGCGGCCAGAAGCTCCAGAGCCGCTCGGCGCCCTGGAAGGCGGCGATCTCGGGCGAGTCCAGGATGACCGCGGCGTCACCGGTCAGCTGCAGGAGATCGCCGGTCGCGAAGTCGGTGAAGACCAGACCGGCCCTTCCGTTCAGGAGGATGTTCCCGAGGGTGGCGAAGAACAGGTTGCCGGCGAAGTCGGGGATGGTGAGCGTGCCGTCCGCGGCGACTCGGACGAACCCCGCCTTGCCGCCGCGATGCGAGACGTCGACCTGGCGCCGGCCCTCGCGGTCGGCGTAGGAGGCCACGAAGAACGTGTCCGCCGCGCCGATCAGGCCGCGCGCTTCCGGGTCGAGTTCCGCGCTCTCCTCGGCGGGGACCGGAGTGGAGGCGCCCGGCTCGCCCGCCAAGGTCATGTCGCGGAGCTGGATGTATTGCGGGCAATTGCCGAAGCTCTGATCGACGGCGAAGTGGAGGACCCCGCCCGCCGCTGACCTGACGAGGCCGTTGACGCGGTTGCGGCGGCGGCTGTCCAGCGCGATCCCGAGGAGGCCTATAGCGTCGCCCTCGCGCGTTCCGTCCGACGCGGGGTCGGCCGGGTCCGGCCGGGCGGCGATGTCGAGGGTGGTGGCCGAGGGCGAGGTGATGAAGCCGGGGCCGCCCGCCAGGAGCGTGGCCCAGGCGTCGCCCTGCCGGTCGACGCTGCCCAGCACGACGAAGGGGATCTGCGCGAAGAACGCGCGGTGCTGATCGGGCATGAAGTCCCGCACCACCCGCTGGCCGATCACGGCCATCCGGTCGGCGGCGCCGACCGTCTCCTGGATGGTCGTCTCGCCGGCATGCCAAGTCGGCAGCGTCGCAAGGGTCTGATCGTCGGTCATCTTCGCGCCCTCAACTCGCATCCGCCCCCCGGGCGCGGGCGCGCCCGGGGCCGTCCGGTCACGCCGCGGCCGTGAGGCCCGCGGGCGTCTCGGCGAAGGGCACGAAGCCCGGCAGGCCCTCGACCCGGCGCAGGAAGGCCCCGACCCGCGGATAGCCCGACAGGTCCACGTTCCCCTCCGGGGCGCGGGCGAGGTAGCTGTAGACCGCCACGTCCGCGACGGTCGGCCGCTCGGCCGCGAGCCACTCCCGGCCGTCGAGATGCGCCTCGAGCCGCCCGAGCAGCGTGTGCGCCCGGGCGATCACCTCCGCCGGGTTGAACGTGGCGCCGAAGACCGTGATCAGCCGGGCCGCCGCCGGCCCGTAGGCGAGCTCGCCCGCCGCGACTGAGAGCCAGCGCTGGACCGCCGCCGCGCCGCGCGGATCCTCGGGCAGCCAGTCGGAGCGGCCGAGCCGCTTCGCCACGTAGACCAGGATGGCGTTGGAATCGGAGACGATCACGCCGTCGTCGTCGAGCACCGGCACCTGACCGAACGGGTTCATGGCGAGGAAGGCCGGCG
The DNA here is from genome assembly GCF_053345825.1 of Methylobacterium sp. C33D. Taxonomy (NCBI): domain Bacteria; kingdom Pseudomonadati; phylum Pseudomonadota; class Alphaproteobacteria; order Hyphomicrobiales; family Methylobacteriaceae; genus Methylobacterium; species Methylobacterium sp. C33D. The sequence goes on along the minus strand of NZ_JBKFAV010000035.1, from coordinate 10,056 downwards.
TCTTGTGCTCGCCCGCCTTCAGGTCGACCTCAATCAGCTCGTGCGGGGCCTCGACCAGGGACAGGAACAGGCGCGCGCGGTGGGCGTGGCCCGAGAGGGGATGGTGGTAGAGCTTCATGACCGTCGGTCTCCGTCGGGGGCCGGGATCGCCCCGGGCCGTGAGGGGAGAATGCCGCCGCGTCCGGGCGAGCAGAATACGCGTTCTGCACAGTTCATCATTCCGGAGATTGGAATAATCGCGCCGGCCGGTGGTGCCCCGCGCGACTCCGAGTCAGCCGATGCCGGTCGGCCAGCGCCCCGCCTCCGCGGCTTCAGGCGCCTCTGAGGCGCGCTCGCGCGTATGCCGGCCGGCGACCCCGGGAAGCAATCGCCAAGACGCCGGCTCCGAAAAGACTGAGCGGCACTTGACACAGAGGCCATAACCGAGGAGCCTAGTTTTCAGGCGCGGGGCAAAGCTGCCCAGTTTCGCGCCAATACGTCACCATCTTTCTCGGCGATGCCGCCCGCAGTGCTCACGCACTGGCGGGCTTTTTGCGTTCTGAAGGATTGCATGGGCCTGAGCCATCACCGCGTCGGCATCCTCTTCTCCGCGGACGGACCCTACGGTCTCGTCGGCCGGGCGATGCTGAACGGCGCGCTCCTGGCGGTCGAGGAGGTGAACGCGCGCGGCGACTGCGTCCTCGAGCCGGTGATCAGCGATCCGCAGGGCGCCCTCGCGGGCTATGTCGCCGGGGCCGAGCGGCTCCTCGGCGCGGGGATCCGCCACGTCGTCGGCTGCTACACCTCGTCGAGCCGCAAGGAGATCATCCCAATCTTCGAGAAGCGGGACGCGCTGCTCTGGTATCCGTCGCATTACGAGGGCTTCGAGACCTCAGCGAATGTGGTCTATACCGGAGCGGCGCCGAATCAGCACATCGTCCCGCTGGTGCGACACCTGCTCGCCGGGGGCGGGCGCACGGCCTACTGCATCGGTTCCAACTACATCTGGGCCTGGGAGAACAACCGGATCCTGCGCGAGACGCTGGCGATCGCCGGTGGCGGGGTCGCGGGCGAGCGCTACCTCCCGGTGGGTGAGACCGCCTTCGATCAGGTGATCGAGGCGATCCTGGCCGCGAGGCCGGACTTCGTCTTCAACACGCTGATCGGGATCTCGGCGTACCAGTTCTTCCGCGACTTCCGGAACGCCTGCGCGGCGCGCGGCATCGACCAAGCCCGCACGATGCCGGTGGCGAGCTGCAGCCTCGCCGAGCCGGAACTGGAGGCGATCGGGCCGGAGGCGGTCGACGGCCACCTGTCCTCCAGCGTCTACTTCACGTCGATCGACACGCCCCGCAACCGCGCCTTCATGGCGGCCTACGCGGCGCGCTTCCCCGGCGGACCGACCCCCTCGGCGGATGCCGAATCCTCGTACATCGCGGTGCATCTCCTGGCGCGGGCGCTGGTGCGGGCCGGGACCGAGGACGCCGCGACGGTGCGCCGGGCGGCCTGCGCCGACGAGTTCGAGGCGCCCCAGGGACCAGTGCGCCTCGACGAGACGACCCTCCACGCCTGCCTGACCCCCCGGATCGGGCTCTCGACGGCGGCGGCCCGCTTCACCATCGTGGCGCAGGCCGAAGAGCCGGTCGCGCCGGACCCCTACCTCGTGCGCAGCGATCCGCGCGTCGTGCCGGTGAGCCGGCGCCCGCGCCTGCGGGTGGTCCCATGACGACGCCCCGGCTGATCCAGAATTTCAGCGGCGCGCAGGCCCTGCTGATCGCGCCGCCGAGCACCGCCACGGACGTCCTGGCGGGCACCCTGATGAAGCTCGGGCTCACCGTGGCCTCGGTCGTCCCGGCCGGCGAGGCGCCGTGGCTCGACTTCGAGATCCTCGATCCCGAGCACCACATCGTCATCGTGGACGGCGACCTGCCACTGCCGGGCCTCGCGGCGAGCGCCGTGCCGGACCTGCCGCCGGTCCCGGTGGTCGGCCTCGTGGGCGTCGAGGCGCCGAGCCGGCTCAAGGGCCTGCTCCAGCTCGGCGCCACCGGCCTGCTGCGCAAGCCGATCCACGGCGCCTCGGTCTACGCCGCCCTGTTCCTGGCGGTGAACGAGCACAACCGGCGCCGCCTGCTGGAGGAGCGCCTGGCCCGCCACGAGGAGCGGCGGCGCGGCCGGCGCCACGTCGTCAAGGCGATCCTGCGGCTGATGCAGGAGCACGGCCTCGACGACGACGCGGCCTACGAGACCCTGCGCCGCGACTCCATGCGCGCCCGGCAGCCCCTCGAGGCCTACTGCGAGGCGCTGGTGCGCGCCCGTCCCGCGGTCGCGGCGCCGGCCGCACCGCCGCGGCTCGCCCGATCCTGAGTTTCCGTCGCCACCCCGAAAACGAGGACGCCCTGATGCCGAGAACGCCCCGCGGATCCCGACTGCCCGCCCTCGCGGCCGCCCTGCTCGCCGGCGCAGCCCTGGCCGCCCCCGCGGCCCGCGCCGCCGACCCGATCAAGCTCGGCGTCCTCGAGGACCAGTCCGGCGACTTCGCGGTCGCCACGATCGGCAAGGTCCACGGCATCCAGCTCGCCGCGGACGAGATCAACGCCGCGGGCGGCATCGCCGGGCGCAAGCTGGAGCTCGTGATTTACGACACGCAGTCCGACAACACGCGCTACCAGGAATTCATGCGCCGCGTGCTCCAGCGCGACAAGGTCAACGCCGTCTTCGCGGGCTTCTCCAGCGCGTCCCGCGAGGCCTACCGGCCGATCGTCGACCAGCTCGACGGCTTCGCGTTCTACAACAACCAGTACGAGGGCGGCGTCTGCGACGGCCACATGGTCGTCACGGGCGCGGTGCCGGAGCAGCAATTCTCGACGCTGATCCCGTGGATGATGGAGAAGTTCGGCAAGCGGGTCTACACGATCGCGGCCGACTACAATTTCGGTCAGATCTCGGCCGAGTGGGTGCGCAACATCGTCAAGGAGAACGGCGGCGAGATGGTCGGGGAAGAGTTCATCCCCCTCGGCGTGTCGCAATTCTCGCAGACGATCCAGAACATCCAGAAGGCCAAGCCCGACATCCTGATGACGCTGCTCGTCGGGACGGCGCAGGCCTCCTACTACGAGCAGGCGGCGGCCGCGAACCTGAAGGTGCCGATGGGCTCCTCGGTCAATATCGGCCAGGGCTACGAGCACAAGCGCTTCCAGCCCCCGAGCCTCGCCAACATGTACGTGACCACGAACTACATCGAGGAGGTCGACAGCCCGTCGAGCAAGGCCTTCCTGGCCAAGTGGAAGGCGAAGTTCCCGAACGAGCCGTACGTGAACCAGGAGGCCGAGAACTCCTACCTCGCGGTTTACCTCTACAAGCAGATGGTGGAGCGGGCGAACGGCTCGACCAAGCGCGCCGACCTGCGCAAGGTCATCGCGGCGGGCGACGTCTGCGTGGACGCGCCGGAGGGCAAGGTCTGCATCGACCCGAAGAGCCAGCACGCCTCCCACACGATCTACCTCGCGAAGGTCGACGAGAAGCACGCGATCTCCTTCCCGAAGACCTGGGACAACATCCAGCCCTACTGGCTCGGGAAGGCCGGCTGCGACCTGACGCAGAAGGATCCGATGGCGCAGTACACGCCGAGCAACCCGCCGAAGCCCTGAGCCGCCGGGACGGAAATCCGCGCGCCGCGGCCCCGGGCCGGAGACGACGCGACATCGCCGGGGCCGAGGCCCCGGCCCACAGCCATCACGATCGGGCCTCCGGATGGATCTGCTGACTCACGCCTTCGCGTTCCTCTACCAGATCGGCGACGCGTTCTCGTTCCTGGTCCTCTCCGCCTGCGGCCTCGCGGTGGTGTTCGGCATGATGGGCGTGATCAACCTCGCGCACGGCGAGCTGATCATGTGCGGCGCCTACGTCACGGCGGCGACCACGCGGGCGGGGCTTCCGCTTCCGCTGGGGATCCTGGCCGGCGCGCTCGCGGCCGGGGCCGTCGGCATGGTGATGGAGCGCCTGGTCATCCGCCACCTCTACGGGCGGCCCCTCGACACGATCGTGGCGACCTGGGGCATCAGCCTCGCGGCGACGCAGGGCACGCTGATCCTGCTGGGCTCCAGCATGCCGGGGATCGGCACGCCGCTCGGCAGCTTCACGGTCGGCGGCTACTCCTACTCGACCTACCGCGTCGTGTTGATGGTCGCCGCCGTCGCGGTGCTGGCCGGGCTCTACCTCGCCTTCAACGCCACCCGCTTCGGGACGCTCGCCCGCGCCACCATCCAGGTGCCGCACATGGCCGAGGCCCTCGGCGTCGACACACGCACCGTCTACGCCCTGACCTTCGGCCTCGGCGCGGCGCTGGCGGGCCTCGCGGGCGGGCTCTACGCGCCGACCATGACCATCGTGCCGACCATGGGGACGACCTTCATCATGGAGGCCTTCGTCACCGTGGTGGTCGGCGGCGCCGACATCTTCCTCGGCACGGCGCCGGCGGCGCTCGTGCTGGGCACGGTGCGGGCGCTGCTCACGACGTGGCAGGGCCAGCTCTTCGGCCAGATCGGCCTCCTCGTCGCGGTGATCCTGGTCATCCGGGTGCTGCCGCGGGGCATCTCGGGCCTGATCCTGCGCGAGCGGGCCTGAGGCCATGGCGATGACCCCGGCGATGACCCTGCTCCGGCGCCTCGAGGGCCCGCAGACCTTGGGGCGCGGCCCGGCCTTCTGGACCGTCTTCGCCCTCGCGGTGGCCGCCGCCGTGGCCTACCCGTGGTTCGCGGACGGCTACACGGTCGGCAATACCGCCTACTTCTTCTGCTGGGTGTTCATGGCGCTCGGCCTGTGCCTGATCTGGGGTTACGGCGGCGCGCTCAGCTTCGGCCAGACCGCCTTCTTCGGCCTCTCCGGCTACGCCTACGGCGTGCTCACGCTCAACGTCGGCGCCGCCTACGGCTTCACCTTCGCGGCCCTGGTGCTGGCGGTGGCGCTCTCGGCCGTCATGGCGGCGCTCCTCGGCTACTTCCTGTTCTTCGGCCGGATCGGCGGGGTGTTCCTCGGCATCATCACCCTGTCGGTGACGCTCGCCCTGGAGCGCTTCATGGCGCAGACCGCCGGTCCGGAATGGAAGATCGGGGCGGCGCGGCTCAACGGCTACAACGGGATGAGCGGCATGCCACCCCTGACCGTGCCGTGGCCCGACGGCGACGTCGTGCTGTTTCCCGACGTCGCCCTCTACTACGGCCTCCTGGGCCTCCTGATCGTCGTCTACCTCGCGCTGCGCATCCTGGTGAACGCCCGGTTCGGCAACGTGCTGGTGGCGATCCGCGAGAACCCGGAACGGGCCGAGATGCTCGGCTACGACGTGCGGCGCTACCAGCTCGCCGCCTTCGTGATCGGCTCGGCCCTCGCGGGGCTGAGCGGCACCCTCTACACCGCCTGGGGCCAGTACATCACGCCCTCCAGCATGGGGCTCACCGCTGCCGCGCTGCCGGTGATCTGGGTCGCGGTCGGCGGCCGCGGCGACCTGACGGCCACGCTGATCGGCACGCTCGTGGTCCTCGGCGGCTTCCAGGCGCTGACGATCTATGGCAGCCAGTACGCCCTGGTGGTGATGGGCCTGCTCCTCGTCGTCGTGGTGCTGGCGGCGCCCGACGGCCTCGTGGTGGCGGCCATGCGCGGGCTCGGCCGCCTGCGCCGCCGGGAGGCCGGCCGATGACCCCGCTCCTCGAGACCCGCGATCTCAGCAAGCATTTCGGCGGGCTGCACGTCACCAACGACGTGAATTTCGCCCTCGCGGCGGGGGAGATCCACTGCCTGATCGGGCCGAACGGCGCCGGCAAGAGCACCTTCTTCCGCCTTCTGCTCGGCGAGTACGCGCCGGAGCGTGGGCAGATCCTCTACGGCGGCGAGGACATCACCGCGCTCAAGCCCTTCGCGCGGATCCGGCGGGGCATGAGCGTCAAGTTCCAGGTCCCGGGGATCTTCCCGAGCCTGTCGGTGGCGCACAATCTCGAGATCGCCCTGCAGCACCATCTGGAGGGCGCCTCGCTCGGCGCCGAGATTCGCCGGCTGCTCGCCTTCCTCAACCTCACCGCGGCGGCCTCCGACCGCGCCGGCGCCCTCAGCCACGGACAGAAGCAGTGGCTGGAGATCGGCATGGCGATCAGCCTCAAGCCGCGCCTGCTCCTCCTCGACGAGCCCACCGCCGGGATGTCGCCGGACGAGACCTTCGCCACCGGCGCGATGGTGCAGGCGCTCAACCGCGACGGCGTCGCGGTGCTGGCGATCGAGCACGACATGGCCTTCGTCCGGCAGATCGCCCAGCGGGTGACCGTGCTCCATGTCGGGCGCATCTTCGCCCAGGGCACCACCGACGCCATCATCGCGGACGAGCGTGTCGCCGCGATCTACCTCGGGGAGGCGGACGCGCCGCCGCTGCGGAGCGTCGCGGATGCCTGAGCCGCTCCTCGCGACCACCGGCCTGCGCGCCGGCTACGGCGGCAAGCCCGTGCTCCAGGGCGTCGACCTCGCGGTCCGGCCCGGCGAGATCGTGGCGGTGATCGGCCGCAACGGCGTCGGCAAGTCGACGCTGATGCGCAGCCTCGTCGGGCTGTTGCCCGCCTCCGCGGGCGGCATCGCGTTCCGGGGCGCGGCCGTGGAGGGGCTCGCCGCCCACCGGCGCGCCCGCCTCGGCATCGGCTACGTGCCGCAGGGCCGCGACGTCTTCCCGCGCATGAGCGTCGCCGACAACCTGACGGTCGGCGCGTCGCTGCTGCCGAAGGGCGAGCGGCCGGATTACGAGCGCGCCTTCGGGCCGTTCCCGATCCTGCGGGAGCGGCGCGGGCAGCGGGCCGGGACGCTCTCGGGCGGGCAGCAGCAGCAGCTCGCCATCGGCCGCGTCCTCGTCGGCGGGCCCGCGCTGATCCTGCTCGACGAGCCCTCCGAGGGCATCCAACCCTCGGTGGTGCAGCAGATCGGCCGCACCCTCGTCGATCTCAACAAGCGCACCGGGGTGACGATCGTGTTCGTGGAGCAGAACCTCGACCTGATCCGCGCCATGGCCCAGCGCAGCTACGTCATGGACAAGGGCCGGATCGTCGCGGAGCTGACGGCCCGGGACCTCGACGACCGCGACCTCGTGCGGCGCCACCTCGCCGTCTGACACCAGCGTCCGACAACCCAGGGAGAGACGACCATGCAGTGGCTCGATCAGTCCATCATGGCCCGCAAGGGCGTCGCCGGCGGCAAGCCCGGCCGGGAGCACACGATCACCGAGGCCGAGCAGGGCCGCTACCACTACGTCTACGGGCCCTTCGCCGAGCCGGTGCTGACCGTCGATCCCGGCGCCGTCGTCACCGTCGAGACCCACGACGCCTTCGAGGGCAAGATCCGCCACGAGACCGACAGCCCGACGCAGATCCTGAACTTCCCCTACCTCAACCCGCAGAACGGGCCGATCTACGTCAACGGCGCCGAGAAGGGCGACTGCCTCGCGGTGGCGATCCGCTCGATCCGGCCGCGCGGCCCGCAGCCCTGCGGCACGACGCTGATCATGCCGGAATTCGGCGGCCTCGTCGCCACCGGCGACACCGCGCTCCTCAACCCGTCCCTGCCCGAGCGGGTGCGCAAGCTCGAGGTCACGGCCGAGAACGGCGTGCGCTGGAACGACCGGATCACGCTGCCCTACCAGCCCTTCATCGGCACGATCGGCACTTCGCCGGAGATCGAGGCGATCTCCTCGCTGCAGCCGGACTATTACGGCGGCAACATGGACCTGCCGGACGTGGGCGTCGGCGCGGTGATCTACCTGCCGGTGAACGCGAAGGGCGCGCTCCTCTATCTCGGCGACTGCCACGCCGCGCAGGGCGACGGCGAGCTCTGCGGCGTCGCGGTGGAGCACCCGACCCACACGACGGTGCAGATCGACCTGATCAAGGGCTGGACCTTCCGCTGGCCGCGGCTCGAGACCGAAGACTTCTACATGACGATCGGCTCGGCCCGGCCGATGGAGGACGCCGCGCGCATCGCCTACCGCGAGCTGGTCCGCTGGCTCGCGGCCGATTTCGGCTTCGACGAGATCGACGCCTACATGCTGCTCACGCAGTGCGGGCGCGTGCGGCTCGGCAACATGGTCGATCCGAAATACACGCTCGGCGCCTCGATCACGAAGGCGATCGCCCACGCCTGATCGGCGACGGAGGAGGATGGGATGGATCTCGGGCTCAGAGGCCTTCGGGCGCTGGTGACGGGCGGCACCAAGGGGATCGGCGCGGCGATCGTCGACCTGCTGGCCGACGAGGGGGCCGCGGTCGCCTTCTGCGCCCGCAACGCCGCGGAGGTCGCCGCCAAGGTGGCGGCCCTGCGCGCCAGGGGCGTGGCGGCGACCGGGCGCGCCGTCGACGTTGCCGATTCCGCCGCCCTGCGCGGCTGGGTCGCCGAGGCCGCGGAGGAGCTCGGCGGCCTCGACATCGTGGTGCCGAACGTCAGCGCTCTCGCGGTCGGCAGCGACGCGGCGGCGTGGCGCAGCGGCTTCGCGGTCGACATGATGGGCACCGTCTCGGCGGTCGAGGCGGCGATGCCGTTCCTCGAGCGGTCCGAGGCCGGCGCGATCGTCGTCATCTCCAGCGTGTCCGGGCGCGAGATCGACTTCGCGGCCGGTCCCTACGGCGCCTTCAAGGCGGCGCTGATCCACTACGCGCAGGGGCTGGCCTTCCAACTCGCGCCCCGGAACATCCGCGCGAACTCGGTCTCGCCCGGCAACACCTACTTCGCGGGCGGCGTCTGGCACCAGATCGAGACCGGCAACCCGGCGCTGTTCGCCGAGGCGCTCCGGCTGAACCCGACCGGCCGGATGGCGCGGCCGGAGGAGGTGGCCCGCGCCGCCGTCTTCCTGGCGAGCCCCGCCGCGAGCTTCATCACCGGTACCAACCTCGTGGTCGACGGCAGCCTGACCCGCGGCGTGCAGTTCTGACGCCGCACGGCCTCGCCCCGCGCCGGCCTACCTGCGACGTCCGAAGCACACCCGGCGCGTTCAGCGCGGTCGTTCGGCGACGAACTCCGGAGATCGCGAGGACTCACCACACTTGCGACGCATTTCGGCCGCTCTCGACCCTGTAAAGACAAGCTTGCCACGCGCGCTGGCGCGCGGCACTCTCGAGCTTGGCCGTTCGCGCGACGGAGGCACGCCGCGCGGTCGCGCCGGGCTGCAGGACGGGGAAGTCCAGGGCGATGATGACGGACGATCGCAGGGCCGGCGGGCTGGACGGGCGTGGGCGCCTCGGGTGCGAGGCGGGGATACTCAGCCGCCGGTCGTTCCTGGCCGGCTCGGCCCTCGGGATCGGCGCGCTCTCGCTCGGCGGGTGCGGGACGACCGACACCCTGCTCATGGCCGAGGCGGCGAAGACCTACGGGCCGATGCCGAACGAGAAGTTCCCGATCCCGGCGGTCGACATCAGCAAGGTCAACCCGAAATACTACCGGCGGACGGTCCAGTACGCCTCGTCGGAGGCCCCCGGCACGATCGTGGTCGATCCCGCGAACTACTACGTCTACCGCATCGAGGGTGACGGCACCGCCACCCGCTACGGCGCCAATGTCGGCCGCCAGGGTTTCCTGTGGAACGGGAACGCCTATGTCGGCCGCAAGTCGGAATGGGCGACCTGGACCCCGCCCAAGGAGATGATCCGGCGCCAGCCCGAGGCCGCGAAATACGCCCGCGGCATGCCCGGCGGCCTCGACAACCCGCTCGGTGCCCGCACGCTCCACCTCTACCAGAACGGCGCCTACACGCTCTACACGATCTACGCGAGCAGCGACGCGGAATCGATCGGCACGGGCATCACCAGCGGCTGCGTCGGGCTGCTGAGCCAGGACATGATCCACCTCTACGCGCGCACGCCGGTCAAGACGAAGGTGGTCGTGCTGCCGGCCTGAGGGCGGCCAGCGCCCGCACCGTCCCCGCTTCCCGGCGGCCCCGACATCCTGCAGGATCGGGTTCCCTGAGATCCGACAGCGCGCCGGGAGCGCCCGCATGGCCTACGCGACGACGATCGAAGGCACACGCTTCACCTTCCCCGACCTGCGCAGCCTGCTCGCCAAGGC
>NZ_JBKFAV010000034.1:0-69759 GCF_053345825.1 Methylobacterium sp. C33D | reverse complement strand
GACTTCGGAGGCTCCGCGACCGGTGCCGGCCGCGGGGCCGCGACCGAGCCGCGGACCGTGTCGCGCAGGAAGTCGCCGGTGCTGGTGCCGGCCTCCCGGGGGGGCGGGGCCGGCGCCGCCCGGGCCGCCGGCGCGGCCTGCCCGGCGCCGCCCGCGCTCGGGACGGGCGCCTGCGACACTGCCGGGGCCCGGCGGGGCTCGCCCGGCGGCACGGTGATCCGGAACGTGTACGGCACCGTGGACCCGTCCCCGAAGGTGACGTCGATCGACAGGGTGTCGAGACCGGAGAAGTCGGGCCGCGCCGTGTAGTAGAGCGACATCGCGTCCTTCTTGGCGTGCTCGCAGCCGTCCGGCTGCCGGATCTGCGCTCCGGTCTCGTCGACCTTGCCGCTGAGGATCCGGAACTCGCGCCGCTGCTCGATGCGCCCGCCGCGCGGCGGCCGGACGAGCTCGATCGTGGCCGCGCGCGAGCGGCACCCCTGCGTGGCGAAGTAGTAGGTGAAGCCCTGGAGGAAGATCCGCTGGCCGGCGCGCGCGGTCTTGCTCTCCACCTCCGCCCGGGCCGGCAGGGCGAGGCAGAACGTGAGGCCGAGCGGCAGGCAGAGCGCTGAACCGAGGGCGCGGGCGCCGGCGCGCCGCCGCGGCCGGGTCGGTGCGGCGGATCGGGGGTCGTTCGGGAGGCGCTGATGCACGGGACTCGTCCTCGGCGTGGCGGTGAAGCGCGGGCGGCCGAGCCGGCCGTCCGCGTCGGAGCTGCGTCGGAGCTGCGTCAGAGCTGCGGCGCGGCGGGCGGGCGCGGCGGTGCCAGCTGCTGCGCCGGCGACGGTGCGGACGGTGCGGGCGTGCCGGACGCGGGCGCCGCGGCCTCCGCGGCCTTCGGGGTCGGCGCCGGACGGGTGGCCGGGACCGCGCCGCGGACCGCGTCGCGCAGGAAGTCGCCGGTGCTGGCCTCCCGGGGCGCAGGAGCCGGAGCCGGGGTCGCCCGCTCCGCCGGAGCGACGCGCGCCGTCGGGGCCGGCCGCGCGAGGCCCGCGTCGCGGGGGGCGGGTGCCTGGGACACCGCCGGCGCCCGCCGGCCTTCGCCCTCGGGTACCGTGATCCTGTAGGTGTAGGTCGCCTCCTCGCCGGTGACGAAGGTGACGATCACCGACACCGTGTCCTGGCCGGCGAAATCGGGCCGGGCCGTGTAGTAGAGCGTCCGCGCGTCCCGCTCGACGTCCTGGCAGCCGTCCCGCGACGGGGTGCCGTCGATGTTCTGGCCGAGGACCAGGAATTCGCGCCGCTGCTCGATGCGGCCGCCGCGCGGGGGCGTGATCAGCTCGATCGCGGCCGCCGGAACCGACGGGCAGCCCGGCCGGGTCTCGTGGGTGGCGTAGCCGTCGAGGCGGACCCGCTGCCCGGGCCGCGCGGTCACGCTCGTGGACCCCGCGAGCGCCGGTCCCGCGAGGCAGAGCCCCAGGAGGCCGGCGAGGATCCCGGCGCCGACGGCCCGCGCGGGCCGGGCATCGCCGGCCGCTCCCGTCGTCGCGACGTGTCGTGGCATGAGATCCTCCTCGAGGTGCGGGCGGGTGGTCTCGGTCCGCGGCGAGAGCCTCACTTCGCGTCGCCGCGGGTCAGGACCGGCTTGCCGCCGTCGGTGCGGAACCGGACCGCGTAGGTGCTGTTCGCCGACTGGGCGTTGCAGGTGATGACCACCGGGCCGCCCATCGGGTTGGGCATCTCGCAGGTGCCCTTGACCTTGAAAGTGGACTGGTCGCGCTCGGCGTACATCAGCTCGTCGACGGGCTGGTGCAGGGTGCCGCCCTCGACGAAGCCCTTGGCCGAGGCCATGAACGCCATGGCCTTGCCGTCAGTGGTGCCGAAGATGAACCCGGCCTTCGGGCTGCCGACGACGGAGGTGTTCACCGCCTCCGGGGCGCAGGTCGCGGTGAGGTCCTCCCCGTCCATCATCAGGGACTCGCAGCGGCCCTTGAAGGACAGCTTCAGGAACGTGCCCGGCGGCGGATCGCGCCCCTCCGCGCTGTCGCGCGGCGCCGGCGGCTGCGATGGCGGCTGCGATGGCGGCTGCGATGCCGGCGGCGCCGGCGGCGTGTCGGGCGGGGCCGGGGCCCGGGCCTCGGCCGGCCGGTCGCGGGCCGGCGCGGTCCCGCCGTCCCGCCGGTCCCAGCCGCCGCGGGGCTGGCCGGGCTGCCAGACGCAGAGACGGACGCCGTCATTGTCCCAGCAGGGGCCGCTCGGCGTCAGGGCGCCGAGGGCCTCGGCGGCGCGCAGGCCCCCGGACGACCCGTTCCAGAAGGCCGTGGCCCTCAGCGGGTTCTGCGGGTCGCGGACGAGCTGCGCCACGACGTCGAGCTTGCCGGCGGCGTAGGAGCGGATCTCGAAGCCGCGGGCGCCGGTCTGCCCGGTCTCCGACCGGAACTGGCAGGCCCCGTCGAGGCGGACATCGCCCGCGATTTCGAGGTAGCAGTCGGCGGCCCGCGGGGCGCCGGCCTCCGGCGCCGCCGCGGGGGCTCCGCCGAAGCCGGGGCGGCCCTCGCCGACCTTCCAGGCGCAGACCCGGCTCCGGGACCCGGTCCAGCAGGCGCCCTCCCCGGTGACGCCGTCGGCGGGACCGTCCTCGGGCTTGCCGCCGGGCTCCCGGTTCCAGGTCGCCGTGCCCTGGCCCGGCGCCGTCACCGACACGACCACGCCGTCGCGCAGGTAGCCGTTGGTGTAGGTGGCGAGGCGGAACCCGCCCACGCCGTAGCTGCGCGCGTCGGTCAGGAACTCGCAGACCCCGTCGATGACGGTCCTGCCGTCGGCCGCGAAGAAGCAGTCGGCCTTGCGGACCTTGATCTGCGCCTGCGCGGCGGCGGGCAGGAGGAGGCCGGCCATCAGGCCCGCCAGCAGGGCGGCCGCGCGGCGGGCGGTGCGGCTTACGGCCCGGGGGGCCGGGAACCGCGCGGGATCCTTGCGGCGGGGGTCCATCGCCGTCTCCTATGGATTGCCGAGGAGGCGGCGCGCCGCCTGGATGGTCCGGTCGTTGCGCTGGTCGACGACGCGGCCCTGGTAGAGATTCCGCTCGGCGAGGCGCTGCTGGAGGGCGGCCCAGAAGCCGGCGCCCCACTGGTCCTGCTCGAGATTCTGCAGGATCTCGGTGGACTTGAGCGCGAGGGCGCGGATCGTCAGGTCGGCCGCCTTCGCGGGATCCCGCTGCAGGCCGGCGCCGCCCAGATCGTACAGGAAGGCCGCCGAGGCGGCCGCGGGGGCGAAGGAGCGCTCGACCGCGAGGCGCTCGAGATACCGGGCCGCCAGGGGGCCGTCCGGCGCGGTGACCCGCTGCTCCCTGTTGGCCGGGGACAGGTGCATCGCGGCGTAGAGGTACTGCGCCACCGGGACGCCGCTCTCCGCCAGGCCCCGGAGCTTCGCCGCGTCGGCGGCGTCGGAGACCGCGCGCTTCGACAGCGCGATGAGGTCCTCGACGCTCGGCGTCGCCGCGGGCGGTGCCTGAGGCGGCGGGCCGGCGGGCTTCGCGGCGCCGGGGTTGCCGGCTCCGGGGTTGCCCGCCCCCGCACTGCCAGCCCCCGCACTGCCCTGCGGGCCGGCGCCCCGGCCGGCCAGGGCCTGCACGGCCGCGCGCGTCTGCGGCGTCGCCGTCCCGTCGGACGGCCCCGTGTAGAAGCCGCGCTTGGCGAGGTCGCGCTGGATCGCCGCCACGAGGTCCGGGGGCTGCCGGCCGAGCTCGTCCGTGAAGGTGGTGACCGCCCGCGGCAGCTTGGCCGCCACCGTGTCCATGTAGAGGCCGGCGGCCTTCTGCGGATCCCGCGGCACGCCGCTCCCGGCATCGGTGTAGCAGCCGGCGATCCAGTAGAGCGTCGACCAGGAATCGAGGTAGTTGTTCCGGGCCGCGACCGGGTTCGCCTGGAAGGCCAGCCCGTAGCGGCAGCCCCGCCTGAGATCGTGCTGGCCGCGGGCCGGGTCGAGCAGGAGCTCGGTCATGCCGCGCTGGGCCCCGGGAAAGCCGAGGTCGGCGGGCTTCTGGTAGTAGGTCAGGGCCTTGGCGGCGTCGGGCGTGACCGGGCTCTTGACGTAGACCGCGGCCCATTCGGGATTGTAGAGGGCGCCCATGAACGAGCGGGCGCTGACGTCGCCGGCCTCGGCGGCCGTCCGCAGCTTCTCGAAGGCGGCCCGGTCGCCGTCCTTGCCGGCCTTGTCGAGCAGGTCGAGATAGAGCTTCTCGTTCTCCTTGCTGTCGGCCGGCTTGCCCCACTCGCCCGCGGGCTTCAGCAGCGCCAGGGCGAGGCCGGCCAGGAGCGCGACCGCGGCCTGGGGCAGGACCAGCCAGGCGAGCCGGTAGCGCGCGTCCGCGTACCAGAGCGTCGCGTGCGCCCGGAGCCGGTCGGTCCCGATCGTGACGCCGCTCATGACTTGGCCTTCATGTAGGCGCGCAGGGCCGTGATGACCGCGGCGTTGCGCTTGTTCTCGACCGGGAGCGTGTAGAAGCCGCGGGCGGTCAGCGCGGCCTGGATCGCGCCCCAGAACCCGTCGCTCCAGTTGCCCGCTTCCGGGAACAGCAGCCAGAAGGTGATCTGGTCGTCCTTGAGGTCGACGCCCCGCAGGGCGAGGGCGGCGGCCTTCCGGGGATCCTTGGCGACGTTGCCGTAGCCGGAATCGTACAGCACCGCCGCCTCGCCCGCCGCCATGCCGTTGCCGGAGGCCGCGGCGCGCTCGTAGGCGGCGACGGCGACCTGCGCGTCCGGCGCGAAGACGTCGCCCTTGTTCATCACCGGGTTGAACAGGCGCGCGTAGGCGGTGAGCGCGTCCGCGTCCCCGGCCTCGGCGCGGCGCTTCAGCTCGGCCATCTTCACCCGGTCGCCGGCCCGGGCGGCGGCCTGGAGGGCCAGCGTCTCCGGATCCGGGCCCTTGGGCGACATCCGCCGCGGCTCGGGCCGCGGCGTCGCGACCGTGTCGGTGATCCCCGCCTCCACCTGGAGGGCCGTGATGATCCCGGGATTGGGCCGTCCGTCCACCGGGCCGATGTAGCGGCGCTGCTCGGCCAGGTGCCGCTGGATGCCCGACACCAGGGCGGGGTTCTGCCGCCCGAGATCGTTGATGAAGGCGTCCATCGTCGGCCGGTGGCGGCGCCACAGCACCGCGGTCACCAGCCCCCCGGCCCGCACCGGGTCCTGCGGCAGGCCGCTCTCGGGCTCGACGTAGCAGGTGGCGAGCTTGACGGTCAGCCGCTCCTCGCCGGTGATCGTGCGCTCGAGCGTCTCGGGGGCGTCGATCCAGGTCTGCGCGAGGCGGCAGCCGCGCCGCAGGTCGCGGTTGGGGTTGGCCGGGTCGAGCAGCACGTCCGCGAGGCGCGTCACTGCCAGGAGATCGCCGATCGCGGCGCCGGGTCCGTAGAGGGCGGCCGCCCGGTCGAAGTCGTTCGGCGCGGGCTTGTTGGGGAAGTAGGCGGCGGTCAGGGGGTCGTAGAGCGTCCCGAGCTTGGTCGCGGCGTCGATCTGGCCCCGGGTCGCCGCGGCGGTCAGCGCGTCGAACGCCGCGCGGTCGCCGTCCTTGCCGGCCCGGTCGCGCAGGGCGCTCAGCTCGGCGAGCCGCGCCTTCGAGGCGGTGGCCGGCTGCCCCCAGACGCCCTGCGCGGCCAGCGCCATGCACAGGCCCGCGACCGCGCAGGTCACGGCCTGCGGCAGGGCGAGCCAGGCCAGGCGGTAGCGGCGATCGTCGTACCAGAGGGCCGCGTGCGCGCGCAGCCAGTCCCCGCGTGCGATGCTCATGGCCGCGCCGGCTCCCGGGCCGGCCCGGCGGCGTCCACCAGGTGCCGGACCGCCGCGCGGGTCGCGTCGTTGCAGCGCGTCTCGAACGGGCCCGCGTAGAGGCCCCGCGCGGCCAGCGCGCGCTGGAACGCCGCCCAGAAATCCGGGGTCCAGACCGCGCCGATCCCGGGATCCGTGACGAGGCAGCCGCTGTCCGGGTCCGTCTCGATCTGGCGCATCACCAGGGCCGCGGCCCGGTCCGGGTCCCGCTCGAGATTGCCCGGGCCGCGGTCGTGGAGCTCGGCCGCCAGCCCTCCGGCCACCCAGTTGCCGGCAGCCGCCGCCCGCTCGAAATACACGGCGGCGAGCCGGGCATTGCGCGCGGGTTCACCGGATCCCGCGGTGAAGGGGCTGTAGAGGTGGCCGAGGGTCACGAGCGCCGCGCTCTCGCCCCGATCGGCCGCGGCCACGACCGCCGCCACCGCGGTGTTGCGGCGCACGACCTCCTCGGCGAGGCGGCGGAGCACCGCCAGCGACGCGGGCCCCCCGGGGCCCGCGCCGTCGCCCGCGGTCGGGCTCCCCGCCGATCCGGGCGGCGGGGGCGTGTCGGGCCGCGCCATGCCGCTACGCCCCCGCCGCCGGACGCGCCGCGTCCCCGGCGGGCCGGAGCGCCCGCTCCACATCCACGAGCTCGAACTGGCCGTAATCGCCCAGGGGATCGCTGGCGAGGCGCATCGCCTGGGCCTCGCGCAGGCGCTCCAGGAGGGTGCGCATCTCGCGGGCATTCGCCCAGTCGTGCCGCTGCGCGCGCTGCTCGACCCACGGGATCAGCAGGGTCTCGAAGCGCGGCGGCAGCCGGAACGATTGCCGCGACGCCATCAGGCGCAGGATCTCGACGAGGTCGTACGGGTCGTAGGCCGGGAATTCGACGGTCTTGGTGAAACGGCCGGCGAGGCCGGGATTCGTGTCGATGAACCGGCGCATGTCGTTGGTGTAGCCGGCGACGATCACGATGATCCGGTCGCGGTTGTCCTCCATGAACTTGAGGAGGGTGTCGATCGCCTCCTTGCCGAAGTCGCTGCCGCCCCCGCCGCCCTCGGCCAGGGTGTAGGCCTCGTCGATGAACAGGATGCCGTCGAGGGCCTCGCGGCACCGCTCCAGGGCCTTGGCCGCGGTCTGGCCGACGTAGCCCGCCACCAGCCCGGCCCGGTCGACCTCGACCACGTGCCCCTTCCGCAGCACGCCGAGCGCCCGGAAGATGTCGCCCATGATGCGCGCCACCTCGGTCTTGCCGACGCCGGGAGGCCCGGTGAACACCATGTGCTGGCTGACCGCGCCGACCTCGATGCCCTCGGCGCGGCGCCGGGCGTCGACCAGAACCCGCGCCGCCACGGTCTTCACCTGCTCCTTGACCGGCGCGAGCCCGATCATCGCGTCGAGGCGGGCCATGACCTTCCGGGCCGCGTCCATGTCGACCGCGCCGCCGCCCTGGCGGCCGAGGGCCGCGGCGATGTCGGCGGGTTCGAGCCGGCTGATGTCGCCGCCGGGGCTGGCGGCGAGGCGCAGCGCCTGCGCCTGGCGGGCCTTCTCCAGGACCGTGCGCATCTCGCGGGCGTTGGCCCAGTCCTCGGCCTTCGACCGGGCGCCGACATAGGCGGCGAGGTCCTTCTCGAACCCCTCCGGCATGACGAAGCCCTGGCCCGCGGCCATGCGCTTCAGGATCTCGGCGAGTTCCGGCGGGCTGTAGGGCGGGAACTCGACAGTCTTGGTGAACCGGCTGGCGAGGCCGGGATTCGCGTCGATGAACCGGCGCATGTCGTTGGTGTAGCCGGCGACGATCACGATGATCCGGTCGCGGTTGTCCTCCATGAACTTCAGGAGGGTGTCGATCGCCTCCTTGCCGAACTCGCCGCCGCTCCCCCCGCCGGGGGCCAGCGCGTAGGCCTCGTCGATGAACAGGATGCCGTCGAGGGCCTCCTTGCAGCGCTCCAGGGTCTTGATCGCGGTCTGGCCGGCGTAGCCCGCCACCAGCCCGGCCCGGTCGACCTCCACGAGGTGGCCCTTGCGCAGCACCTTGAGCGCCTTGAAGACGCTGCCGAGGACCCGCGCCACCTCGGTCTTGCCGACGCCGGGCGGCCCGGTGAACACCATGTGCTGGCTCATGGCCGCCACCGGCAGGTTCTGGGCGCGGCGCTGCTGCTCCACCTGCATCCGGGCGATGACGCCCTTCACCTCCAGCTTCACGGGCTCGAGCCCGACCATGCCGTCGAGGGTCGCGAGCGCGGTGGCCAGGAGGTCCTTCTTCTCCGCGGCCGCGCCGTCGTCCACGAAGCGGATCGGGCGGATCCTGCGGCTCGCCCGGGCCCGGTCCAGGGCGCGCCGCGTCGCCTCGATCCGCGCCGGGATGTAGCTCGCCGCGAGCAGGCCGCCGACGAGGCCGCCGAGGATCAGGCCGTTGCGCAGCAGCGCCGCCGGCGTCGCGGCGAGCGACCCGAGCACGTCCGGCCGCAGGGCGACCAGCAGGCCGGTGGCACCCAGCACGATGACCGCGAAGAGCGCGACCGGATGCTTGTCGAGGCGTTCCATGGACGTGGCGAACCTTGGTGCTGGTCTCGGTGCTGGTCTCGGTGCTGGCCCTGGTGATGGGCGCGCGGCGTGCCTCGGGGCGCGACCGGGCCGCCCTCAGGCGTCCTCGCCGGTGGCGCGGAGCAGGTCGACGATCTCCAGGCGGCGCAGGTCGCCGCCCTGCAGGGCGACCCGGGCGGCCTGGGCCTCGCGGGCCTTCTCCAGGAGCGTGCGCATCTCGCGGGCGTTCGCCCAGTCGTCGGCGCGGGACCGCTGCGCGAGCCAGGGGGTCAGCGCCGCCTCGAACCCCTCGGGGAGCGCGAATTGCTGCCGGGCCGCCATGCGCCTCAGGATCTCGCAGAGATCCTTCGGGCTGTAGGGCGGGAACGCGACGGTCTTGGTGAAGCGGCCGGCGAGGCCGGGATTCGTGTCGATGAACCGGCGCATGTCGTTGGTGTAGCCGGCGACGATCACGATGATCCGGTCGCGGTTGTCCTCCATGAACTTGAGGAGGGTGTCGATCGCCTCCTTGCCGAAGTCGCCGCCGCCCCCGCCGCCGGCGGCCAGGGTGTAGGCCTCGTCGATGAACAGGATGCCGTCGAGGGCCTCGTGGCACTTCTCCAGGGTCCTGGCCGCGGTCTGGCCGACATAGCCCGCCACCAGGGCCGCGCGGTCGACCTCCACGAGATGCCCGCGGCGCAGCACCTCGAGGGACCGGTAGATCTCGCCGATCGCCCGCGCCACCTCGGTCTTGCCGACGCCGGGCGGCCCGGTGAACACCATGTGCTGGCTGATCGCCGCCACCGGCAGGCCCTCGGCGCGCCGCCGCTGCTCCAGCTCCAGCCGCGCGATCAGGGCGTTGACCTCGCGCTTGACCGGCGCGAGCCCGACCATGGCCTCGAGATTCGCGATCACGGCCTCCGGGGACCGGGCCTCCACGACCCGGCGCGGCGCCGCGATCAGGCGCGGCAGGGCCAGCAGCCCGCCGGCCGGCTGCCCGAGGCCGGCCTCCGCCCTCCGCGCGGCCGTCGCGGTCGCGGCGAGGCCCAGAGCCGCCAGCAGGGCGACGGCGATCCCGATCGCGGCCTTCCAGCGCAGCTCCGGCCCGGCGGCGTTCCACCAGGCGACCGGGCCGTAATCGGTGCTGAGCAGGAGCGGGGTGAGGACCGCGACCACCAGCCCGGAGACGACGAAGGGGAGGATGGCGGATCTCGGCATCCGTCAGCCTCCGCAGGGCTTGCTGGTGTTCCAGATCACGGGGATCCGCTGGGCGCCGCCGGTCGTGTCGATCTTCAGGCCCGGCGTCAGCTCGACGAAGACGTCCTTGGCGGCGCCCTCGACGGTGATCTCGCCCTTGCCGGTCTCGTAGGGCGCCGGGAACGGGACCGCGATGTTGATCGGCCCGTCGGCGACGTTGAAGGCCGGGGACAGGTAGTTCCCGGCCCGGATCCGCACCACGCCGCCGGCATCGGCCGCCATCTTCGACAGGCGCATCTGGCCGAGCGGGGCCCGGCAGGCCTTGGCCTCCGCGACGATCTTGTCCTTCTCGTCGGAGGGCAGGGTCTCGGCGGCCTTGTCGATCTCGCCCGCCTTGACCAGCGTCAGGGCCGGCCGCGCGGCCGTCCCGGCGGTCTCGCCGCTGCCCGAGAGCAGCACGCCCGCGACGGCGCCCGCCGCCACCAGGCCGCCCACGATCGCGATGAGGCTCGGCGACACGCCCGGCCTGGCGGGGGCCGCGGGGCTCGGGGCCGCGCGGGGCTCGGAAAGCCTGTCCTGAGCCTGTCGCTCAGCATTCTGGTGTTCGACTTCCGACATCCAGCGGGCCCCCGAACATGGAACGACGTAATTCGTGCGTCGCGTCGGCGCGCACGACATGACCTGCAGCCTCGCTCTTTTTGGAAAGATTCGAAGAAATTAGCGGGCCGCTGCCTGTCACCATGACGGCCCGACTTCTAGGCAGGCGGAAAAAACCGGTCTACTAGTGTATATGACCTATCGTCGCAGGCTTGACAGGGCCTGGATTTCCCTCGGCATGGCTCCTCGCCGCGACGTCATGGGGAAAGATTCCGATGCTGCGATCGGGAGTGGTATGAACGGCTCCGCGCGAGAGACCCTCATCGTCGCCGACGATCATCCGCTGTTCCGCGAAGGTATGCGGCGCATCGCGGAACGGCTCTACCCGCAGGCCCTGGTCCGGGAGGCCGCCACGATGGAGCAGGTCCTGGCGCTGGCGCGCGCCGGGCCCCCCCCGCGGGCATTCCTCCTGGACCTCGTGTTCCCCGGCCTCGATCCCCGCCGCTCCATCGGCGCGCTGCGCGTCGAGTTCGAGCGGGCCTCGATCATCGTCGTGTCGATGATCGAGGACGAGGGCCTGATCCGGACAGTCATGGCCGAGGGCGCCGACGGCTTCATCGGCAAGGCGCTGCCCGCGGCGGAGATCGCCCAGGCGATCGCGGCGATCCGCGACGGCGAGTTCGTGATCCGGCGCAGCCCGGTCTCGGGTCTCGCCGCGCCGCGCGGCCCGCTCCCGCCCCTGACGCAGCGCCAGCGCGACGTGCTGCGCCTCGTCGCCCTGGGGCGCACCAACAAGGAGATCGCCCGGGAGCTCGAGATCTCCCCCTTCACCGTCCGCATCCACGTCTCGGCGCTCCTGCGCGCCCTCGACGTCACCTCCCGGTCCGCCGCGGCCGCGAGGGCGGCCACGGCCGGCGTCGGGGATTGAGGGGGCGGACCGTGCGGGGGCGTCGATCGTACACCTGTCCGAATGGCCCGGTGCCGGGCTCCGTGGCAGAGCCCGGCGCATGAGACGGGCGGGACGGGAAGCGGAACGGGAAGACGGGCGCGCGGCCCGCGGGCGGTTTCCGACGGGGCCTGCCCTCGCGGTGCGGCCCGTCCTGGCTGCCGTCCTCGCTGCCGGCCTCGCTGCCGCGCCGGCCGCGGCCGATCCCGACCTCGCCATGCTGCCGCACGCCGCGGTGCTGGCGGCGATCTGCGGGCGGCCCGCCGACACGGCGGCCGAGACCTGCCGGATGAAGGACGGCCGCACGGCGGAATTCTGGACCGCCGCGATGTTCTCCACCGAGACCGGAAGCCGGTTCACCGGCTTCGTCACGATGCCGGCCCCGGGCGCGGACGCCGCGGCGCCCGACCGGCTGAGCGTCGCGGCCGCCACCTACGTCCTCAAGGATATGCGCTGGCGCCTCGAAGACGTGCAGGTCCTGTCCGGCCGGATCGGGACCGGGAACCGCAACGGCGGCGCACCGGAGGTGGATGAGCGGCTCGGCGCCGTGTTCAGGCCGCTGAGCCGGGGCCGCCTCCTGATGGGCCTGCGCCTCACGGTCTACGGGACGGCCGGATCGCAGGGCTTCTCGTTCCTGCTCCTGCAGTTCCGCGCCGCGCCGGCGCACTGGACGCTCGCGGGCGAGGTCGCGGCGGGCGCCGACGAGACGGCCGGCTGCGCGGAGGATCCCTGCCGGCTGGGATCGAGCACGGGGCGGCTGGAGATCCTGCCGGAGGAGGATCCGCGCGACCCCGCCGCGTGGCCCCCGGTCCGGGTCACGCTGAGCGGCACCGTGCTGGGCGCGGACGGGACGCTCCGTCCCGCCACCGACCGGGATGCCCGGGTCTATCGCTTCGATTCGGGCGCCGGCACCTACCGCTGACGGTGCCCGTGACCGGTCGCCGAGATCGGGCCTGCAGTGAAGTAAAAAATATTCTGCCGCCTATATTCCTCACGAAAGTCTCTCTTCAGCACAGGTACCATTGTCGCGGAGACTGAATAAGCGGTTCTTGCGCCCAAGACTCGCCCTCGTCGCCGCGTCGCGGGCTCCCGTCGCGTCTGGTGGTGTCGATCACCTTCAGGTAGACTTTCCGCATCTGTCCACGACCGGCGATGGCGGCGCGCCGTGACCCGGGTCCCGGGCGGCGACGCGGCAGGGCGACTGCACGATGAAGCGACAGCGGGAGACAGGGACCGGCACGGCGCCGTTCGGGGCGGGCGCCGCGGGGCCTGTCCCGGCCGGACCTGTCCCGGCGGAGCGGGCGCCCGGCCTCGGCCGCGCCGCCGGCCGGGCCTGAGCCGCCGATGTTCGGGGCGCGGCGCCGGCGGGACGAGGCGTACGACAATGAAAAGGCGCAGGCGCTCATCCGGGCCGTCGTCATCGGCCTCGCCTGCCTGTACCTCCTGCCGCAGATCTACGGCGGGATCGCACCGCCGGAGGCCCGGTTCGTCGCCTACCTCGTGACGTGCCACTGGGTCTTCGCCGTGGCGCTGTACGGCTGGATCGCCCGCAATCCCGGCAGCAACACGCCGCGCCGCGTCGTCACCTTCCTCCTCGATCTCGGCGGGATGACCTACGCGATGGCGGTGGGCGGCGCGCCGTTCCTGCCGCTCTACGCGATCGTGATCCGGCTGATCGTCGGCAACGGCCTGCGCTACGGGGTCACCGCCCTGAAGGCGTCCACGGCGGCGGCCCTGGTCTCGATCGCGGCCACCACGTACGTCAACGCCTACTGGCGCGCGAACCCGTTCCTGGTCCTGACGCTGACGGCCATCACCGTCCTCGTGCCGACCTACATCTACAGCCTGCTGGAGCGCCTGCGCGGCGCCTACGAGCGCGAGCAGGAGGCGAGCCTGTCCAAGTCGCGCTTCCTGGCGCAGGCGAGCCACGATCTGCGCCAGCCGATCCACGCCATCAGCCTGTTCACCGCCTGCCTGCGCGACGCCAGGCTCGGGCCGGAGGAGCTGCAGATGGTCGAGAACATCGACCGGTCGCTGCAGAGCGTCTCGCGCCTGTTCAAGTCGCTCCTGGACATCTCGACCCTCGACAGCGGACGGGTGGAGCCCCGGCCCGAGCCCGTCGCGATCAACGACGTCATCGAGGATGTGCGGCGCCAGAACTCGGAGGCCGCCCAGATCGCCGGGACGGCCCTGCGCAGCCGCGCCTGCGCGGTCGTGGTGCGCACCGACCGGGCGCTGCTCACGACGATGCTGCAGAACATCGTCAACAACGCGATCAAGTACGCGCCCGGCCGGCCGATCCTGATCGCCTGCCGCCGGCGGGGCGACCGGCTCGCCATCCAGGTCTACGATCGCGGCCCCGGAATCCCGGTCGCGCATCAGGAACGGGTCTTCGAGGAGTTCTACCAAGTCCGTCGCCGCGGCGACCGGGACGTCGAGGGCGTGGGCCTCGGTCTCCCGATCGTCCGGCGGCTCGGCGAACTCCTGGACCTCGCGGTGACGCTGCGCTCGGTGCCGGGGCGCGGGACCTGCGTGACGATCGGCAACCTGCCCGTCGCCCGGGCTCCGGAGCCCGCGGCGCTCCCGGCCCGGCTCGACCCGCCGGCGACGATCGGCGGCCTGCGCGTGCTGCTGGTGGAGGATGACGGGGCTGTGCTGCGGGCGACGGCCAGCCTGCTGGAGAAATGGGGCTGCCGCGTGCAGCCCGAAACCGGGATCCCCGACGCCGCGCCCGAGATCGACCTCCTCATCACCGATTTCGAGCTCGGGAACGGCGTCACGGGGACGGACTGCATCGCGGCGGTCCGGCGGCTCGCCGGGCGCGCGCTGCCGGCGGTGGTGATGAGCGGCCACGACGCGGCGCGCGTGCGCGAGGATCTGGGGGCGGCGGACATCCCGATCCTCTCGAAGCCGGTCCGGCCGGCTGAGCTGCGCTCCGTGCTCACCGCCGCGAGCCTCCGGCTGCGTCCCCGGCCCGCGCCGGCCGCGTGAGGCGCGCGGTCGGCCCTCACCGGGCCGGTTCGCGCGGGTCCATTCCGGGATCCTTGCCGGGACGGGCGGTCGCCGTCCCGCCGCCCTGCCGGTCGAGCATCGCCCTCAGCAGGGCGTCCCGCGCGAGGCCGTGCTCGGCCGCGATGCGGTCCACGATCCGGAGCGCCTGCGCGGCGGGGGAGCGGTCCGTCACCGGCAACCGCGCGAAGGCCTCGCTGAGTCGCGTCCCCGCGACGTATCCGACGACGATCCCGACGAGGACGCCGCAGGCGCCGATCAGGATCAGGATGCCGATCTTCATGATTCACCCGCCGGCCGCCGCGAGACTTCCGGCCTTCTGACCAGCCCGCGCGGGCGATCTCAAGGGGCGGACGGCCGGTCCGGCGGCCTCCGGTCGCCGCGTCAGCCCTGCTCCGCCCGGTCCGCGCCGTCGCGGGCCTCGGCCTCCCGCCGGGCCGCGCGGGCCTGGGCGATCAGGTCGACGGCGGTCAGCGGCGCGTTCGCCCCGACGCCGCCGGCCAGCAGCAGGCCCGGCGGCACGGTCCGGACCTGGGGACGGCCGCCGCGAACGCCGCGGCGTCCGCCTCTTCGATCGGTCGCGTTCGTCATGACAGCGCGCCGCCCGTCAGCGCGGACCGGCCTGCGGACGCGGCCGCGGTACGGTGATGGTGACCAGCTCGCCGGTGACCGGATCCAGGATCGTCATGGGCGCCTCCGTGGTTGAGCCCCATGGCGGACCCGAATTGTGTTTTAACATTGGCCGATCTGGGCCGTATGCACAGTTTTGGCGGCCCAATTCGCCGCCGGCCGCGCTGCGATTGTTGATTATCCGCCCGATCTTCGGATCGAGGCGCCGTATTCAGCGGCATGCCGGCGGGGCATGCGGCGGGCGCGGCGGCTGCCCTAGACGGACATCCACCGCAGCACGTCGGCCTCGACCATCCCGGCCCGGGGCCCGGCCAGCACCACCTGCCCGCGATCCATCACCGCGTAGGAATCGCAGAGGTCGCGGGCCCACTCGAAATACTGCTCGACCAGCACGATTCCCATCTCGCCCTTGCCGCGCAGGTAGGTGATCGCCCGGCCGATATCCTTAATGATCGAGGGCTGGATCCCCTCGGTCGGCTCGTCGAGCACGAGGAGCTTCGGCCGGGTCACCAGCGCCCGGCCGATGGCGAGCTGCTGCTGCTGGCCGCCCGAGAGGTCGCCGCCGCGCCGGTGCAGCATGTCCTTGAGCACCGGGAACAGGTCGTAGATCTCCCCGGGGATGTGGCGGTCCCGGCGCTTCAGCGGCGCGAAGCCGGTCTCGAGGTTCTCCTTGACGGTGAGCAGCGGGAAGATCTCCCGGCCCTGGGGCACGAAGGCGATCCCGGCCCGGGCCCGGTCGTAGGGCGCGAGGCCCTGGATCGGGCGGCCGTCGAGGCGGATCGCGCCGGCGCGCACCGGCTGCTGGCCGACGATCGCCCGCAGCAGCGAGGTCTTGCCGACGCCGTTGCGGCCGAGAACCGTCGTGACCTGCCCGGCCTCGGCCGTCAGCGAGACGCCGCGGAGCGCCTGCGCGGCGCCGTAATAGAGGTCGATGCCGTCGACGGAGAGCATGGTCATCGTCCCAGATACACCTCGACGACCCGCGGGTCGGCCGAGACCGCGTCGATCGAGCCCTCGGCCAGCACCGCGCCCTCGTGCAGGCAGGTGACCCGGCAGCCGAGGTCGCGGACGAAGTGCATGTCGTGCTCCACCACCAGCACGGCGTGCTCGCCGGCGATCCGCCGGAGCAGGCGGGCGGTCTCGGCGGTCTCGGCGTCGGTCATGCCGGCGACCGGCTCGTCGACGAGCAGGAGCTTGGGGTCCTGCGCGAGCAGCATGCCGATCTCCAGCCACTGCTTCTGGCCGTGGCTGAGATCCGCCGCCGGCCGGACGCGATGGGCCAGCAGGCCGACGGTTTCGAGCAGGGCGTCGATCCGCTCGGCCTCCACCCGGTTGCGCCAGCCGAACAGGGACGCGAAGGCCGCGCGCGGACCTTTGAGCGCCAGCAGGATGTTGTCGGCGACCGTGTGGCTCTCGAACACGGTCGGCTTCTGGAACTTGCGGCCGATGCCGAGGTCGGCGATCGCCGGCTCGTCGCTCTTGAGCAGGTCGTGGGTGCCGTCGAACACGGCGATGCCGCTGTCCGGCCGGGTCTTGCCGGTGATGCAGTCCATCATGGTGGTCTTGCCGGCGCCGTTCGGGCCGATGATCGCCCGCAGCTCGCCGCGGGCCAGCGTCAGCGACAGGCCGCGCAGGGCCTTGTAGCCGTCGAAGGTCACCCGCAGGTCGTCGAGGTAGAGGAGCGCGTCCGTCTCGCGCTTCCGATTGGCGGGGCCGCGGGTGTCCGGGCGTTCGAGGAGGTCGGTGCTCACGAGCCCTGCCCTTCTTCCGCGAGTTTCGGGGCGATCTCGGGCTCCGGCGGCAGCTTGGCGGCGGCGCGCCGGCCGCCGAACCGCTCGATGGCGGTGCCGACGAGGCCGCGCGGCAGGAGCAGCGTCACGAACACGAACAGGCCGCCGAGCGCGAACAGCCACGCGTCCGGCATCGCGCCGGTGAGCACGGTCTTGGCGTAGTTGACCAGCACGGCGCCGAGCGCCGCGCCGACCAGCGTGCCGCGGCCGCCCACTGCCACCCAGATCACCGTCTCGATGGAGTTGGTGGGGGCGAACTCCCCCGGGTTGATGATGCCGACCTGCGGCACGTAGAGGGCGCCGGCGACGCCCGCCATCATGGCCGAGACCGTGAAGGCCAGCGTCTTGAAGTGCTCCGGCCGGTAGCCGAGGAAGCGCGTGCGGCTCTCGGCATCGCGCACGGCGATCAGAATCTTGCCGTAGGCCGAGACCGTCATGACCCGGGCGATCAGGTAGCCGAGCGCCAGCGCGAGGCCCGTCGCCACGAAGATACCCACGCGAAAATTCTGGGACTGGACGGAAAATCCTAGGAGATCCTTGAAGTCGGTCAGCCCGTTGTTGCCGCCGAGCCCCATGTCGTTGCGGAAGAAGGCGAGCATCAGCGCGTAGGTCAGCGCCTGGGTGATGATCGACAGGTAGACGCCCGTGACCCGCGACCGGAAGGCGAGCCAGCCGAACACGAAGGCCAGGAGCCCCGGCACCAGCAGCACCATCAGGGCCGCGAAGGCGAAGTGGTCGAACCCGTACCAGTACCAGGGCAGGGCCTTGTAATTCAGGAACACCATGAAGTCGGGCAGGACCGGATTGCCGTAGACGCCCCGGGATCCGATCTGGCGCATCAGGTACATGCCCATCGCGTAGCCGCCGAGCGCGAAGAACGCGCCGTGGCCGAGCGAGAGGATGCCGCAATAGCCCCAGACGAGGTCGAGGCTGACCGCGAGCAGCGCGTAGGCGAGGTATTTTCCGAAGAGCGAGACGAGGTAGGTCGGCAGGTGCAGGCCGGAGCCCTCGGGCACGGCGAGGTTCAGCACCGGCACCGCGAGGCAGAAGGCGGCCAGGACGGCGAGGAAGATCCAGCCCTTCCGGTCGATGAGGGGGGTGCGGGACGGCAAGGAGCTCACGATTCCACCGCCCGGCCCTTGAGCGCGAACAGGCCGCGCGGGCGCTTCTGGATGAACAGGATGATGAAGATCAGGAGGCCGATCTTGGCCAGCACCGCGCCGATATACGGCTCGGCGAGCTTGTTCACGACGCCGAGCGTCAGCGCTGCCACCAGCGTCCCCCAGAGGTTGCCGACGCCGCCGAACACCACCACGAGGAACGAGTCGATGATGTAGCCCTGGCCGAGATTGGGCGAGACGTTGTCGATCTGCGAGAGGGCGACGCCCGCCATCCCGGCGATGCCGGAGCCGAGGCCGAAGGTCAGGGCGTCGACGTAGGGCGTGCGGATGCCCATGGCGGCGGCCATGCGGCGGTTCTGGGTGACCGCCCGGGTCTTCAGGCCGAAGGAGGTCTTCCGCAGCACGAACAGGAGGCCCAGGAACACGGCCAGCGCGAACACGATGATCCACATCCGGCCCCAGGTGATCGACAGGCCGTAGACATCGACGGCGCCGCTCATGAAGCCGGGGGCGCCGACCTCGCGGTTGGTCGGGCCGAAGATCGAGCGGACGCCCTGCTGCAGGGCGAGGCTGACGCCGAAGGTGGCGAGCAGCGTCTCCAGCGGGCGCCCGTACAGGAAGCGGATGATGAACCGCTCGATCAGCACGCCGACGAGGCCGGCGACCAGGAACGCGCAGGGGATGCTGATCGCGAGCGACCAGCCGAACAGGGCCGGCACCTTGGTGCGGATCAGCTCCTGCACGAGGTAGGTCGTGTAGGCGCCGAGCATCACCATCTCGCCGTGGGCCATGTTGATCACGCCCATCACCCCGAAGGTGATGGCGAGCCCGATGGCGGCGAGCAGCAGGACCGAGCCCAGCGAGATGCCGTACCAGACGTTCTGGAGGGCGCCGAGGATCGCGAGCCGCGTCTCGATCGCCGCGATGCCGCGGGCGGCGGCTCCCCGCACCGCCTCGCTCGGATCCGCCGCGAGACCGCGCAGGATGCCCATCGCGTCGCCATCGCCCCGGGCCTGGATGGCGGGAATTGCGGCAATCCGGTCGGGTTCCGCGGTGCCGGGCCTGGCGAGCAGCACGGCGGCGCGCGCCTCGGTCAGCGCCTGGCGGACGCCCGGGTTGGTCTCGCGGGCGAGCGCCGCGTCGAGGGCCGGCAGTGCCGCCGCATCCCTTGCCTTGAACACCGCGTCGGCGGCGGCGCGGCGCTTGGCCGGGTCGGGGCTCGCGAGCTCGAGCTGCCCGCGGGCGGCCTCGATCGCCCGGCGGACCCGGTTGTTGGCGCGCACCGGCTTGAGGTCGGGGCTGTCGGCGGCCGGGGCGCCGGTCCTCGCATCGACGACCGCGTTGCCCTGCCGGATCAGCAGCGTCTTGTCCGGGCTCACCAGCAGGCGGCCGTCCGACAGCGCCGAGAGGATCGCGTCGGCGCGCGGGTCGCCGCTCGCCGCGAGGCCGGAGACGCCGGCCTCGATCTCCGCGTAGCCGTCGCCGGCGAGCTGGGCGTAGGGGTCGGGCGCCTGGGCGAGGGCCGGGGCGGCCAGCAGCAGGAACAGGAGGGTGAGGAGACGGAGCATGGCACTTCTGGCGCGACCGGACTCTCCTCCCCCTTGCGGGGAGGAGCCGGAGTTGGGGGTGGTGCAGGATCGAGCGTGGCGGTGCCTCCTGCACCACCCCCACCCCTGCCCCTCCCCGCAAGGGGGAGGGGAGACGCGGGTTACGCGCCGCCGCAGGTCTTGGTCTTGGTGTTGTAGTTGCCGCACTTGAGCTTGACCCAGTCGGCCTCGAGGTCCTTCGAGCCCTCGAGCTGCTTCGACCACGCCTCGCCGGGGATCAGGCCCTCGGTCTTCCACACCACGTCGAACTGGCCGTTCGCCTCGATCTCGCCGATGAAGACCGGCTTGGTGATGTGGTGGTTCGGGAGCATCGTGGCGGTGCCGCCGGTGAGGTTCTTCTGCTCGATGCCCGGCAGCGCGTCGATCACCTTGTCGGGGTCGGTGGTGCCGGCCTTCTCGACCGCCTTCACCCACATGTTGAAGCCGATGTAGCTGGCCTCCATCGGGTCGTTGGTGACGGCCTTGGGGTTCTTCTTGAACGCCTGCCACTTCTTGATGAAGGCCTCGTTCTCCGGCGTCTTGATCGACTCGAAGTAGTTCCAGGCGGCGAGGTGCCCGACCAGCGGCTTGGCGTCGATGCCGGCGAGCTCCTCCTCGCCCACCGAGAAGGCGACGACCGGGATGTCGGTCGCCTTGATGCCCTGGTTGCCGAGCTCCTTGTAGAACGGCACGTTGGCGTCGCCGTTGATGGTCGAGACCACGGCGGTCTTCTTCCCGGCCGAGCCGAACGCCTTGATCTTCGACACCTCGGTCTGCCAGTCCGAGAAGCCGAACGGCGTGTAGTTGATCAGGATGTCCTCGTCCTTGACGCCCTTGGACTTCAGGTAGGCTTCGAGGATCTTGTTGGTGGTGCGCGGGTAGACGTAGTCGGTCCCCTCCAGCACCCAGCGCTTGGCGCCGCCGCCATCCTCCGACATCAGGTAATCGACCGCCGGGATCGCCTGCTGGTTCGGGGCGGCGCCGGTGTAGAACACGTTGCGCTCGCTCTCCTCGCCCTCGTACTGGACGGGGTAGAACAGGATGTTGTCGAGCTCCTTGAACACCGGCAGCACCGACTTGCGCGACACGCTGGTCCAGCAGCCGAACACGGCCGCGACCTTGTCCTTGCTGATCAGCTCGCGGGCCTTCTCGGCGAAGAGCGGCCAGTTCGAGGCCGGATCGACCACCACCGGCTCCAGCTTCTTGCCGAGCACGCCGCCCTTGGCGTTCTGCTCGGCGATGAGCATCAGCATCACGTCCTTGAGGGTGGTCTCCGAGATCGCCATCGTGCCCGAGAGCGAGTGCAGGATGCCGACCTTGATGGTCTCCTGCGCCCGCGCGGCGCCCGCCCCCAGCGTGCCCATCGCCAGCCCGGCGGCCAGCGCGGCGGCCGAGGCCCAAGTTCCAAATGCCTTCATGGCGGTCCCCTGCGTCGTCGTCCTCGCGACGGGGCGGGCTTCGCAAATCGTGTGCCAAATAATTAGGCATGGCGCCGCGGGAGGCTGTTCCGGGTCCGCCGGCGCCCAGAACGGCGCCGTTTCGCCCGCCAGACCGGCAGCGCGGTGCCGCGCCGTGCCGCGTCTTGGAGCGGGCGGACCAAGCGATAGGCATCCGCGACCGGAATCTCGCCCGTCCGTTGATCGGACGCGGATCGGGGCCACTTACCTCAGCCCGCGGCGCGGGCCGCGGCGTGCGCGGGCGCATCACCGGGCGGGCGGGGCCCGGCCGCCGGGGCGGATCCGGATCCTGGGCTGAAGGCTATCATGGCAGAGCGCTACTATTTCCGCCTGCGGAGCGACGGCGAGACGATCGAGGACGAGACGGGCGTCCTCGCCGCGTCGCCCGCGCACGCGGAGGCGGAAGCGCTGGCGCTGATCGAGGAGTTCCGGATGGCCGGCGAGCTGCCGGACGCCGCGGCGGGCTGGCGGATGGAGATCCGTGACGGGAGCGGCACCGTCCTGCGCACGCTGCGGGTCTCCTGATACGCCGCTCCGGCCCGCGCAACCCGGCCGGCACGATCGGCCCGCACGACCGGCCCGCACGATCCGGCGCGGCCGATCCCGGGCGGCGTCCCAGCTCCGATCGCGGGACGAGACGCATTCGGGCGTCGGCGTGCCCGGGCGCCGAAGGTTTCGACGGATCGGCGCCGGCGGAATCCGGATCCCGGGCGTGGCGATCATTTGATGCATTCGCGGAGTAAGGATAAGCCGTCACGCGTTTACGCAGATACGGCTCCGCGCACGGGGCAGGTTGTCCGGGAGATCCCTTGAACCCCTTCCTTCGCAAGCTGGCGCTGCGCGCGAACCTGGACGACGGCGACGTGGCCGCGCTGGGCGCGGCGACCAGCGACGTCGCGCAGGTCGAGGCAGGCCGCGACCTGGTCTCGGAAGGCGTGCGGCCCGACGCCGCCTACGTGATCCTCGACGGGTTCGCCTGCCGCTACAAGCTGGTGCCCGACGGGGGACGCTCGATCCTCGCCTACCTCGTTCCCGGCGACGGCTGCGACCTGCACGCGTCCCTGC
This sequence comes from Methylobacterium sp. C33D, assembly GCF_053345825.1. Lineage (NCBI taxonomy): Bacteria > Pseudomonadati > Pseudomonadota > Alphaproteobacteria > Hyphomicrobiales > Methylobacteriaceae > Methylobacterium > Methylobacterium sp. C33D. The sequence goes on along the minus strand of NZ_JBKFAV010000034.1, from coordinate 48,055 downwards.
TCAACCGGGCGATCCACTCCGTGGCGACGCTGACGCCCTGCACCGTGGCCTCGATCCCCTACCGGACGATCAAGGGACTCGCCGCTCTCCGACCCAACATCTACCGCGCCCTGTGGTGGTCGGTGCTGGTCGACGAGGCCGTCCTGCAGGAATGGCTCGTCGGGGTGGGGCGCCGGTCCGCCGACAAGCAGGTCGCCCACATCATCTGCGAGCTCTTCGCGCGCCTGAACGCCGTCGGCCTGGGCCTGGAGCCCGAGTACCGCCTGCCTCTGGCGCAGTCCGAGCTGGCCGATACGGCGGGGCTCTCGAACGTCCACCTCTCGCGCGTCCTCGCCGACCTGCGCAGGGCCGGGCTGATCGAGAGCGGGCGCAAGAGCGTGCGCGTGCCGAATCTCGCGCGTCTGCAGGAGTTTTCCGGCTTCACCCCCGACTACCTGCTCCTGCCCGGCCGCGATCCGGCCGTGGAGGCCCTCGGCGCGCTGCCGCAGATGACCGGGCAGGTGCGGGCGGCCTCGGGGCCGTGAGCCTCACCGGCCGTCGCCGTCCCAGCCCGCCCCGGGATCCTCGGCCACGCGGCGCCCGATCTGGGCCGTGAGCGGCACGCGGATCGTGCAGCGCAGCCCGTCCGGCTCGTAGCGCAGGTCGACCGCCGCGCCGAGATCGTAGGCCAGCATCTCCGTCAGCACGTCCGTGCCGAAGCCGCGCCGGCCGGAGGGCGCGACGCCGCTGCCGCCGGTCTCCGCCCAGTCGAGGCTGAGGACGGGCGGTCCGGTCTCCGACTCCGCCACCCGCCACGCCGCGCGGACCCGGCCCTGCGGGAGCGCCAGGGACCCGTGCTCCACCGCGTTGCTCGTCAGCTCGTGGAGGGCCAGCGCGACGACCTGCGCGGCCTTGGGCCGGAGGCGCACCCGCGGGCCGGCGAGGATGGCCTGCTCGCCCTCGCGGGCGAGGTGGAACATCAGCTCGTCCGAGATCAGCGTGTGCAGGTCGGCGTCGCCGAACGCGTCCGTGGCGGCCTGCACGCGCATGATCGCCCCGAACCGGCCGTCGAGATGCGCCACGTAGTTCTCGACATCCGCGGCGCTCTCGGCGGACCGGTGCATGACGGTGCGCATCATCGCCATCGTGTTGCGCATCCCGTGGCGCAGGCTGTCCGGGAGCCCCGCCGCGTCGAGCAGCCGGCGCAGGCGCGCGTTGTCGGCCTCGAGGGCCGCGAGTCGCTCCGCCGGATCGCGAGGGTCTGTCATGCCGGGCCACTCCGGATGTCGTTCAACCTGGCTCAATCGCCGCGGGACCGGCAGGGTTCAGCGCGCGGCGGCGTGGCCGGCCTCGGTGAGATGGAGATAGGCGGTATCGAAATGCGCGAGCCGGGCGAGCGCGGCCGGATCGTGGATCGTCAGGCGCCGGCTGCGCAGGGTGATCAGCCCCATGCCGCGCAGTTCCTGGAGCGTGCGGTTGATGTGCACGCTGGTCTGCCCCATCGCGTCGCCGAGATCGTTCTGCGTCATCGGCATCGCGCAGGTATTCCCGTCGGTCAGGCCGATGGCCGCCAGGCGCGCGTGCAACTCGCAGAACAGGTGGGCGAGGCGCTCGATCCCGGTGCGGCTGCCGAGGCTGACCGTCCACTCGCGCTGGATCGCCGCGGTGGCCAGGGCCTCGCGGTGGAAGGCCATGGCGAGCTGCGGGCTGCGGGCGGTCAGGTCCCGCATCGCGGGGCCGGTGATCTGGCCGAGGAGCACGGGGGTGATCGCGCCGATCGCGTGATCCATCTCGTCGAGGAGGAAGATGTGCGGGTCGCACGGGTCGCCCGGGAGCAGGAGCGAGACGACCTGTCGGCGCCCGTTGGCGAACTGCCGGTACCGGCAGGCCCAGCCCTCGAGGATCACGTTGATCGCCCGCGGATCGTCGCCCTCGTGGATGATGTCGGTGCGTGCGGCGACCATGCGGCTCGGGCTCATGGCGTCGGCCAAGCACATCCGGTCGTCTTCGGAGAGCCCGACATAGCAATTTAGCTTGTGCGCGAGCGGGTTTGGCATGGGGCGTCTCCACGGCGGCGTGGGGGCGCGAACCTACATTTTGTTTCACGCTATGAATACTTACGCAGATTAGTTTGTGCTACCGTAAGGTGTCTTTCCGCCCGCCGCGCCGGGTCGATCCGGCCGGATTCGGGCCCCGCGCGGTCCCATCGCGGTCCCGCGGCGGCAAGGTCTCGGCGGGCCGGGCGGCCCAATGTGCGATCAGGGCAGTGATCCGGCGCCGGCGCGTCCCGGAGGGGGAATGGACGCGCGCCGTATCGAACTTGAAGAGACGGTGCTTCTGACGTGGCGCGCGCCGCACAGAGGATTCGACGGAAGGAAACAGCGGAATGTCTGCCCCGGACAGGTCGCCGTCCTGTCTCCCTGCTTCTCGCAACGGGTGCCGCCGGTCCGCGCCGCAGCGGACGGCCTCCCCTTCGGGCTCCATCGGCGGGGCGCTGATGGGCCGACCCCGGCTGCTCGTCCTCGACGAGCCGTCCACGGGGCTTCCCCCCGCGTGGTCGAGGAGATCCGCCGGGTGCTCGCCGGCCTGAACCGTGCCGAGGGTCTGACCCTGCGTGGCCGAGCAGAATGTCCGCCGCGCCCTGCGCCGCGCCCACCACGCCGTCGTGCTGGAGAGCGGGCGCAGCGCGCTGGCCGGCACCGCCGCGTCCCTGCGGGCGCGGGACGACGTCCGGTCCCTGCATCTCGGGGGCGCCGCGCGCCGGGACGCGCGTCAGGATTCCCGGTCGGCCCGGCGCAGGGACCACAGCAGGGTGCCGTGGGCGTCGACCAGCCACAGGGCGTTCACCGCGTCGTCCTCGATCGTCAGCGAGCGGCGGTTGGCGAGTTGGATCGCCTCCTTCGCGTCCGCGGCCGTGAGCATCTCGTCGACGCGCGGCGCGCCGATCTCCCCGTCCTCGCCACGAACCGCCCCGCGCAGGCGATAATCCGGCATCCGTCGAACCTCCGTCTCCCCGCGGCCGGCGCCCGTCCGGGGCGTGCCGCGGGTGCGAAGATAGGCGCCGGCGCGGCGTGTCGAGGGTCGGCGGGCCGCTACGGCCCGGCGCGGCTCGCCAGGACCTGCCGCGGCCCGGCGAGGAACAGCGCCCGCAGCCCGGCGGCCGCTTCGGCGGGCGGCAGGTCGATGGCCGCCCCGTCCACCCCGTCCGGCCGCGCGGCCGGCGTCCGGGCGAGGAGCGGGGCGAGCCCGTGGGACGCGGGCCGCTCGGCCCGCAGCCGCGCGTCGAGTGCCAGGAGGTCGCCGGCCGCCAGGAGGCCGCAGGCCGCCGCGTCCCCCGCGCCGGCCCGCTCCAGCGTCGCCAGGATCCGCCGGCCCAGCGCCCGGACCACGGCGTCGTCGGCCGCCCGGAAGCGCCGCTGCAGGTAGCCGGCGGCCATCCGCCTCAGGCCCGCGGCGGCCTCCGCCTCCGGCCGGCCGGCGGCGTAGCCGTCCCGGTACCACCGGGCGATCGGGTCGAGCCCCGCCGCCTCGGCCTGCCGCAGGATCGGCAGGCTCCGCAGGATCGCGGCCCGCGCCCCGGCCGCGCTCGGATCCGCGTCCAGGGTCGAGTCGGGGAAGCGGTCCGTCCCGACCACCTCGGTGACGATGCCGGCCGCGCGCAGCGCCCCGCCCGTCGGGATCCAGATCCCGGCCGGGGGCACCGCCAGGGCCCGCGTCACGAAGGCCGCCGGCAGGCCGGCGGCCCGGTAGGCCGCCCGCTCCGGTGCGGGATCCACCGGGCTCATCCGGCCGCGCGGCCCGATCTCGTAGGGAGCGTGGAAGCCGAGCCGGCCGCCGGTGGCGAGGTAGCGCGCCCGGCCGCGGACGAAGATCAGCGTGCAGGCCGAGGCGCAGGCGTCGGGGACGTAGGTGGCGAGCCCGCGGGCCGCCACGAGCGCCCCGATCGCCGCCCCCTCCGCCACGAGGCCGCCGTCGCTCGTGAGGTGGATGCGCGCGATCCGCGGGTGCGCGGCCAGGATGGCGGCGACCCGCGCGGCGACGCCCGCCGCGAGATCGCCCGCGAGCCGCAGGTCCCGGCCGCCCGGCCCGACCGTGAGGCGGGCCGGGACGTCCGGCCCGTCTGCCGCGGTCGCGGCGCCGCCCTTCGGCAGGTGTCCGGCCGCGGCCGGGCCAGCGGCACCGAGCGCCACGGCGAGCGCGCAGGCAGCCGTCCCCGACCGGCGCCTCCACCCGCGGGGGAGAACCGACATGGCAGGGTTCCATCGTTTCGTGGTCGGAGAAGCCGGCGCGGCCGGCCGCGGCGCGCCTACTGGAGGTAGGCGACGAACATCTCGGACACGGCCCGGGACGCGTAGGCTTCCGGGCTCTCGCCCCAGCGGATCGGGAAGGCCTCGGCCACCCGGCGGCCGGCGAGGATCCGGGCGACCTCGTCGGGCATCAGGCCGTCGTCGAGGGCGCTCGCGAGGGCGGCGCGTTCGTGGGAGGGATGGGAGCGGACGCTCCGGGGCAGGGCCCGGCCGAGGGCGGCGGCCGGTTCGGGGCTCAGGTCGGGACCGGTGTTCCGGGTCGTGTCATAGGTCAGCATCGGTAATCGCCTCGCGTGTCTGATGTCGTGCGCGCGCCTCCTCCTGGATGCGGCAACACGGCAGACACGGCGCAGTCATCCGGGCGATCCGTTCCTTGCTGGCGATCACGGCAAACCTCCGTTCGGCCCTGCATCGACTGTATGTCGACGCCGTCACTGTAGAGGCCGGGCGCGAGAATGTGCTGCCAAATTGGCGAGGACTTGCAGCGCAGGTTGTTCGTCGAAGCCGCGGCGCGGAGCAGAACGGCCGGCACGACGATGTCCTGAACCTCGGCTCGGCCCGCGACCCGGGCCCGGCGCCGCGCCTGGCCGCGCGGGGATCGAGGCCGGTGGCAGCGCCCTTCGCCGTGGCGCATGTCCGCCGGGACTCGCCGGCCCTGCCCCGGCCCTGCCCCGGCCCTGCCCCGGCCCAGCGCCGGCCCTGCGCCGGCTCGGGGTCGACCTGTCGGTGCGGGCCTCGCTCGCCTTCCACAACACCCGCGCGGAGGTCGACGCCGTCCTGCGGGCGCCGCACACCCTGCCGCGACCGTGACCGGCGGGGCGCCGACCGCGCGCCGGCGCGCCGTCGCGGGATCCCCGAGGGCATGCCCTCGGGCGGGGCATCGGGGCGGAGCCCTGATGCTGTGTCACGGCGGGGCTCCCGCCCGCATCCGCGACAGGCCTCTGGCCTTTCGAATCGGGGCTCCTTACCCCGCCTTCGGCCGGAGGTGCCGCGTCCGCACCGTGCCGTCGATGGCCCGCAGCGCGCGGAGCACCGCGTCCGCCTCGCCCGGCGGCACCGACGCGTCGACCACGACGTAGCCGAACTCGCCGTCCGTCTGCAGGTACTGCGCGTCGATGTTGAGCGATCGGCCCGAGAAGATCGTGTTGATCTGCCCGAGCACGCCGGGCACGTTCCGGTGCACGTGCAGGAAGCGCGCGCCGGACAGGCGCGGCGGCAGCTGGACCTGCGGGAAGTTCACGGCGCCGAGCGTCGAGCCGGTCTGGACGTAGTCGACCAGCTTGCGGGCCACCTCCGCGCCGATGCGGTCCTGGGCCTCCTCGGTCGAGCCGCCGACATGCGGGGTGAGGATCACGTTCGGCAGGCCCTGCAGGGGCGAGACGAAGCGCTCCGCGTTGGAGGTCGGCTCCACGGGGAAGACGTCGATCGCGGCCCCGGCGAGATGCCCGTCGCGCAGGGCCGCTGCCAGGGCGTCCAGGTCCACGACCGTGCCGCGGCTGTTGTTGATCAGGTAGGCGCCCGGCTTCATCGCGCGGATCCGCTCCGCGCCCATCAGCCCGTGGGTCAGCGGCGTCTCCGGGACGTGCAGGCTGACCACGTCGCTCGCGGCGAGCAGGGCCTCGAAGCTCTCGGCCGGCTCGGTGTTGCCGTGCCGGAGCTTGTCGGTGAGATCGTAGAAGATGACGCGCATGCCCATCGCCTCGGCGAGGTTCGAGAGCTGCGCGCCGATATTGCCGTAGCCGACGATGCCCAGGGTCTTGCCGCGCACCTCGAATGCGCCGGTGGCCGACTTGTCCCAGCCGCCCTCGTGCGCGGCGACCGAGCGCGGCACGATGCGCCGGAGGAGCATCACGATCTCGCCGATCGTGAGTTCGGCGACGCTGCGCGTGTTCGAGAACGGCGCGTTGAAGACGGGCAGGCCGCGGGCGCGGGCCGTCTCGAGGTCGACCTGGTTGGTCCCGACGCTGAAGCAGCCGATGGCGGCGAGATCGGGCAGGGCGTCGAGGAGCGCGGCGGTGACCTGCGTGCGCGAGCGGATGCCGAGGACGGTGACGTCGGCCAGATCGCGGGCGTCCCCGGGGCTGACCGCGCGCGACAGCTGCCGGACGGCGCCGATCCCGGCCTGCGTGAAGATCCTGGACGCCGTCGGCGCTATGCTTTCGGTCAGAACGACGCGCTCGGTCGACACGGTCTGCCCTCCTTCCATGGACGGGATGCGATCCGCGACCTTGGCGCCGGCGCGGCGCAGCGGCAAGGGCGGCGCCGGCGGGACGGGGTCGCGGGCGGGGTCCCGGGCCGCCCTCCCCGCCCCGCGGCGGGCGGCCCGGCCCGGCGCGGCACCCTCGTCTCGACGCGGCGCTCAGGGCCTGCCAGTGTCCGCCTCCCGGCGGCCGAGGCCGCGGAGCGACAGGTGCGTCATGACCGGATCGACAGCCCGGGCCGTCATCGTGCAGCCCGGCGGCGGCTTCGACAAGGTGACCTTCGGCGAGCGGCCCGTGCCGGAGCCCGGGCCCGGGGCGATCACCGTCCGCCTGCGGGCGAGTTCCCTCAACTACCACGACTACGCGGTGGTCAGCGGGATGTGGGGGCCGAGCGAGCCGCGCGTCCCGATGTCCGACGGGGCCGGCGAGGTCGAGGCCGTCGGGCCGGGCGTGACCGAATTCGCCCCGGGCGACCGGGTGGTCAGCACTTTCTTCCCGACATGGCTGGAGGGCACGCCGCTGGTCGAGGGCTTCGCCACCGTGCCGGGCGACGGGGTCGACGGCTACGCCCGCGGGCGCGTCACCGCGCCCGTCACCGCCTTCACCCGCGCCCCGGTGGGCTGGGACCACGCCGAGGCGGCGACGCTCACCACCGCCGCGCTGACCGCGTGGCGGGCGCTGCACGCCGATGCCGGCCTGAAGAGCGGCGACGTGGTGCTGGTGCAGGGCACCGGCGGCGTGTCGCTGTTCGGCCTGCAATTCGCCAAGGCGGCGGGGGCCACGGTGATTGCCACCTCCTCCAGCGACGACAAGCTGGAGCGCCTGCGCGGGCTCGGCGCCGACCACGTCATCAACTACCGGGCCGACCCGGCCTGGGGCGAGACCGCCCGGCGCCTGACCGGCGGGCGCGGCGTCGACCACGTCCTCGACGTCGGCGGCCCGGCGACGCTGGAGCAGTCTATGGCGGCCGCGCGGGTCGCCGGCCACATCTCGGTGATCGGCATTCTCTCGGGTGTCGCGGGCGAGCTGCCGCTGGTGCCGGCGCTCCTGAAGCAGATCCGGCTGCAGGGCGTGCTGGTCGGCAGCCGGCGCCACCAGATCGAGATGATCCGCGGCATCGACGCCTGCGGGCTGCGGCCGGTCATCGACCGGCGCTTCCCCCTCGACGACCTCGTCGCGGCGTTCCGCCACCAGGAGAGCAACCGCCACTTCGGCAAGATCTGTGTCGAGATCTGAGCGTCCCGGCCGGGGTGGCGCGGGGGGCGGCGCGACGGGCGATCCGGCGGGCGTTCAGCGGAAGGCGATCCCGAGCGCGCCGGGCATCACGACGGAACGGGGCGCCTCGGCCTGGCTCGGCGGCGGCACGTGCGAGCAGCCGTTCTCGCAGAAGCTGCGGAGCGTGCGCCGGTCGAGGCCGATGTCCCGCAGCATCTCGTCGTCCAGGGCCGACAGAATGCGAAGATTTCGCGCCGCGATCCGGTTCTTCCGGACAGACTTCAGGACCGAGAGGATCATGATCCAGCCTCCGTTGCGCCGAAAGATCCGTGGTTCGTCCACGATCGGCCGGATCAGCGTCGCTTTATTTTGGAATGTCCGCATCCCCCGTTCGGACTAAGCGCGGCTCGCGGTGCGAATATTTTTCGCTGAGAGCGCTAAGCGTCCGCGATCGGCTGCGGGCAGAGCAGGAGCAGGCGCACCAGCTCGGCTTGGCGGCGCGTCCCCGTCTTCTCGAAGAGGTGCCGCAGGTGCACGCGCGCGGTGTTCCGGGTGATCCGCCGCCGCGTCGCGCTCGCCGCGAGGTCGTTCCCGGCCAGGATGTCGACGGCCAGGGCCGCCTCCGCGGGCGTGAAGCCGAACTGGTCCTGCAGGACGCCGGGATCCGGCAGGCGCGGGGTCCCGGGGTCGGTGAGGCGCAGCAGAACGGCGCCCTCGCCGATCGGGCCGAGCGTTCCGGGAATCGCCGAGGCGGCGACCAGGAGGGTCCCGCCCGCGCCCTCCAGGCGCACCGAGCCGCCGCGATGGCCGGCGGCGCAGCGCGCGATGACCCGGCGCAGCGCCGCGCTGTCCTCGGGCGCCGCGCCGCGCAGGCTGCCGTGCTCGAGGCACAGGAGGCCGCGCGCGACGCAGGCCTGCGCGACGCGGTTCAGGAAGTGGACCCGCCCGTACCGGTCGGTCACCGCCAGTCCCTGCTCGAGATGCTCGGCCAGGAGATGGAGCGCCGCCTCCACGAGGGACGGGTCCGGGAAGGCCGGGGCGCCGCCGGACTGGGACCGCCGCACCTGCGCGGGGCCGATCTCGGATACTGTTTCGGCTCTGCGAATTTTCAGATACGACTGACTGATCACGCTGGGATCCCCGCCGGATCGACATCACGATATCAGTAATAACCCGGCATTGACGACCGTTATTCCCGCCTCAGCCGGGCGGGCCGCCGGTGCGGGACTGGAACAGGTCGGCGAAGGCGCGCAGGTCGCGCCGGTTGAGGTCCGACACCGCCCAGTAGGTGAGGTCGCCGAGGCGCCAGCGCTCGATCGTGGACCCGTCGCGCCGCTCCTCGCCGGCCCCGGGGCCGTCGGCGGCGGGGACCACCGTGACGCTGATGACGTGCCGGTCGCGGCGATAGACCAGGGTCGGAACGGGGGTGCCGCCGACGATGTCGACCCGGCCGCCGACCAGCGGGAAGCCCTGGTCGGACAGGTCGGGGGCCTCGGGCGCGAGGGTGGTCCGGCCGTTGAACCAGGGCTTCACCACGTGCCGGTCCGAGGAGGCGACGTCGAAGGGCTGGGGCGCCGCGAGGCCGCGGAGATGGCCGGCGAGCACGGCCGCGCCGGTATCCGGGGTGCCGTCGGGGCGGTCGCCGTAGACGACCCCGCCGCCGAGCGCGGCCCCGCCGACCAGGCCGACGAGCAGCGTCGCGGCCAGCGCCTGCCGGGATTCCCGCCAGGACTTGAGCCAGGACTCGAGCCAGGCCTCGAGCCGGGATCCGGGCCGGGTCCCGAACAGGCCGCCGAGACGGCCGCGGGACGGGGGCGGGTCGGAGAAGCCGATCTGCTCGACCACGCGCGCGCGCAGGGATGCCGGGGCGGGCGGGCCCGCGAGGGGCTCGCGCAGGCTGGCCGACAGGTCGCGGAGGTGCTCCGCCAGGGCCCGCGCGTCGGGGTCCGCCGCGAGCCGGCGCTCCATGGCCAGGACCTCGCCGGGCGACAGCTCGCCGTCCGCGTAGGCGCTGAGGAGCAGGAGGGTCTCGTCGTCGGTCATCGCCCGTCCCTCGCGAGCCGTGCAAGCAGGTGCTGCCGCGCGCGGCCGAGGCGCGACATCACGGTCCCGATCGGGACCCCCGTCACCGCGGCGATCTCCCGGTAGCTGAGGCCGTGGTACTCGCGCAGGACCAGCGCCTCGCGGAAGGCCACCGGCAGGGCCTCGACCGCCCGGGCGAGCTGCCCCGCATCGTCGCGGGCGATGAGGGTCGCCTCGGGCGTCTCCGGAGCCTCGGTCAGGGCGCCCCCGATCTCCAGTTCGGCGCGGGCCGCGGGGGCGAGGTCGTCGGCGAAGACCACCGCCCGCGGCCGGTGCCGCTGCAGCCAGGAATAGCCGGTGTTGCGGACGATGGTCAGGAACCACGCCCGGGCATTGCCCTCGGCGAACCCCTCGATCGCCCGGTAGGCGCGCAGACACGCCTCCTGCATCACGTCCTCGGCGTCGGTGGCGTTGCCGGTGAGCCAGTGCGCGAGCCGGTAGCCCTCGTCCAGGCGCGGGAGAACGAGCTGGCTGAAGCGCGCCCGCGCCAGGGTCGTCATGTCGGCGGCCGGGCCGAGCCCGTCCCGTCGAGAGCCTGCGAAGCCATGGGTCCCCGCCCTGGTGCTCCAGCCTGCAGCCTTGTGCCACACAATCGGAACCGGGCGGCAGCGGGCTTTATTCCCGGGCCCGACCCGGGAATTCTGGGGCCGCCGTCCGGGGAGCCGCCCGGCACAGGCACCGGGGCCGGTGATGGGCCCTACCGGCCGCCCCGGGCACGTCCGGCGGCGCGGCGGTCCGGCGCCGCGGCGTCCGTCCCGGGGGCCTGTCCGGATGCCGATCGCCTGTCGGGCGCCGGCTCCGGGCAGCCGTCCGGGCCGAGGCGCTTGCGGGCGACGCGCTCGGCCGCCGCCCGTTCCGCCGCCGAGGGGGTCGCGCCGCCGCTCTGATCCTGGGCCATGGCCATGTCCAAACGGAGCGGAACCGTGCGCGGTCCCGGTCGAGGCACCCCCGACACCGCCGGAGAGCGGAGCGGACGGGGACCGGATGCGACGTCCCCCCGTCCGATCCGCCCGCGTCGCCGCCAACGGGAAAGGGCAGGCCACCACCTCCTCGGAGACGGGACCTGCCCCTGGATCAACCCGCGGGTCGTGTCACGGTTCGGCGCCGGGATCGGCGCCGGACCGTCGCGTCGGGACGCGTGCGCGTCGCTAGCGGCAGACGCGCCGCGGTCCCCACGGGGTCGGACGGAAGAGGCAGCGCGGGCCGTAGAAGCGCGGCCGCCGGTACATCGGCCGGCAGCGCCCGTACGGGCCGGGCGCCCAGCCCGGGCCGCAGCCGAACGCGACGGTGCTGACCGCGGCGGGGCCGGTGATCGTGTCGGCGCCGGCGGGCGTCAGGGGCGCCGCGCCGGCGGAGGCCAGGCCGAGGCCGCCGACGACAGCCGCGGCGGCCGCGATCATCTTCACGTGCATCATCATCAGACCTTCTGTGCGATTCCGCGCCGGTTCGGCCCGGCGCAAGACCAGGCTAGAATGGTCATCGGGCCTGAATGTGGGCTGACCTCCGCCATAACCGTCTAGAAACAAACACTCCGCCCGGCGCCCGCGCGGGAGCGGGCGCCGCATCGGCGTCCTGCCGCGGCGTCCGACATCGGCGTCCGACATCGGCGTCCTAGCGGCGGTCGGCGCGGCCCAGGAGCGAGGCCGCGGCCGCCGTGGCCCCAGCCAGCAGGATCCCGGTCAGGATCGGGTTGATCGAGGCCCGCGTGTAGGCGCTGCGCATGACGTGGTGGGGCGAGCCGCCCCGCACGGCCCCGTCGCGGCCGGCCGCGTGGAGGGCGCCGTCCCGCTGCTTGCCGGCCACGCCGGCCGTCTGGCTCCGCGCCATCACCTGGGCGCCCATCCAGTCGGTCACCGCGGGCACCCGCTCGCGCATCGCGCTCATCAGCCTGCCGCCGCCGCCGACATAGAGGTCGCGGGGCCCGCGCTCCGCGGCGTACAGGATCGCGTCGGCGACGTCCGCGGGGTCGTAGACCGGCGGCGGCAGCTTCGGAGCCTGCGCCATGTAGTTCCGGGCATGCTCCGGGAACGGCGTGTCGATCGAGGCCGGCTTGATGAGCGTCACCGAGACCGGGGCCCCCTCCTCCTGGAGCTCCATCCGGAGCGCGTCCGTGAAGCCTTTGATCGCGTGCTTGGAGGCGGAGTACATGCCCTGGATCGGCAGGGCGAGGTCGGAGGCGACGGAGCCCAGGTTGACCAGCGCGCCGCCGGCCTTCTTCAGGTGCTGCAGCGCCACCGTCGAGCCGTAGACGATCCCCCAGAAATTGACGTCGAACAGCCGGCGATGGTCCTCGTCCGGGACCGCCTCGAGGCGGCCGAAGATCGAGAGGCCGGCATTGTTGACCCAGGTGTCGAAGCCGCCATAGGCGCGCACGGTCTCGGCGGCCAGAGCCTCGACATCCGCGCGGCGGGACACGTCGGTCACCACGGCCCGGGCCTCGCCGCCGCGCTCCTGGATGTCGCGGACGATGGCGTCGAGGGCGTCGCCGTTCCGGGCTGCCAGCACGACGCGGGCGCCGCGGCGGGCGGCCGCCCGGGCGGTGGCGAGGCCGATCCCGCTGGACGCGCCGGTGATGACGATCACCTGCTCGCGCAAGGGCTTGTGCCGGATCTGCATGCTGTGTCCTCCTCTCTCGTGAGCCGTCTCGACGGCGTCGCTCAGTCCCGGCCGCCCGGCCGGTCGCGCTCCGCGCCCAGGCTGGTCCCGCCCCGGCGCGCCTCCTCCTTCTCGGTGCCGGCCCGCTCCATCGGGCCGTCCTGCGGCCTGACCGTGCCGGTGGCGGTGTCGCGCGGGCTGTCGGCCAGGCCCGCGCGCTCCGGTTCGCCGTGCGGCATCCGCTCGGCCTGGGTGTCGTCCGGCGCGTCGGCCATGCCGCATCCCTCGCGATCGACCTGAGTTCCGGGCGCCGGCGCGCGGCGCGGCGGGGGTCCCGGGCGGATCGGGCCATATCGGACCATGCGGCCGATCCCCTGAGGGCCAACCCGTCAGGCCGCCGGCGTATCCGGCGGCCCCGGTCGGGGCGGCGGGCGCCGCGCGCGCGGAGTTGTGGAGGAGGTGGGAGGGTGCCTGCGGGAGGGCGTAGGCCGGGCGAACGCGCCGCAGGAACACGGTCGCGGGGCCCGTGTTGTCTGCCAAATCTTTTTCACGAGGCGCCGATGTCAGGAACCGCCAAGAAGACCGACCCGAAACTCTGGGACAAAGTCAAGACGCAGGTCACGAAATCCGAGAAGGGCGGGAAGCCCGGCCAGTGGTCGGCGCGCAAGGCGCAGATCGCCACCGCCGAATATAAGAAGGAAGGCGGCGGCTACGCCGGCAAGAAGTCGGCCGACAACCATCTCCAGCAATGGACCGACGAGGAATGGGGCACGAAGTCGGGCCAGGAGAGCGGCAAGACCGGCGAGCGCTACCTGCCCAAGAAGGCCCGCGAGAGCCTGACCGACAAGGAATACGCCGCCAGCACGGCCAAGAAGCGGGCCGATACCCGGAAGGGCAAGCAGTTCTCGAAGCAGCCGAAGGCCGCCGCCGAGAAGGCCGCCGCGGCGCGCGAGGACGGCAAGGCCGCCAAGGCGTCCGGCAAGGGCAAGGTGTCCGGCAAATCTGCCGCAAAGTCTGCCGCCAAGACGTCCGGCAAGACGTCCGGCAAGTCGGAGACGACGAAGGCGGACCTCATGCGCAAGGCCCGCGCGCAGAACGTGCCCGGCCGGTCGCGGATGTCGAAGGCGCAGCTGGAGCACGCGGTCCACGCCTGACGCGCGCCCTCGTCCCCGACGCAAGACGTCCCGGGAAGGGCTCCCGGGACGCTCCTCGGCTCAAGCGGCCAGTCTGATCGGGCTGGGGATGCTCAGGTCGAGAGGGGATGCGGCCTGTCCAGAGGCCCGCGCGCCGTCCCGGCGACCGGGACGGCGCGCGGGTGGATCTCAGTACGAGCCGAACTTGTAGTTCAGGCCGGCGCGGATGACGGCGAACTCGTCGTCGCGGCGGCCGATGTTGTTGTACACCACCGGGAAGTTGTTGGCGGCGTTGATGACGAACGCACCCTGGTTGCGGGTGTTGCGGTCGAGGTTGACGTACAGGCCTTCGACCTTGAGCGTCACGGCGTTCGAACGGAAGAAGTTCAGGAACGAGTCGGTGGGCAGGGCGTACTCGATGCCGCCGCCGACCGCGTAGCCGGTGCGGAAGCTGTCGTTGCCGGCGAAGCCGCCGAAGGAGCGGTCGGCGCTGCCCGAGCCGTAGGCGAAGCCGCCGGTGCCGTACACGAGGACGCGGTCGAAGGCGTAGCCGACGCGGCCGCGGACGGTGCCGAAGAAGTCGAGGCTGGAGAGGCCGCGCGGGTCGGTGACGTAGTAGCCGGGGGCCAGCGGACCGACGAGGAAGGCGTTGTTCCGGCTGCGGCCGAAGTCGAGGTACTGGGCGTCGGCCTCGATACCGACGACGATGCCCGAGCCCGGGGTGAACTGGAAGTTGTAGCCGACCTGGCCACCGCCGGTGAAGCCTTCCTGGTTGCGCTGGCTGAAGAAGGCGGTGGTGCCGTTGCCGTAGGGGGCGGGCACGCCGAAGCTGTTGGTGTTGTTGCTGCTGGCGTCGAAGGCGTAGCCGGCGTTGATACCGAAGTAGGCGCCGGTCCAGGTGAAGACCGGGACGGGGGTGAACACCGGCGGCGGGGCGGCGCGGCGCGGCAGGTCGGCGGCCGAGGCGGCGCCGGTCAGGAGAGCCGTGGCGGCGCTCGCGAGCAGAAGCTTCTTGATCATCTGGTCCTCTGTCTCCCGTTGGGCGGGATGTGTGCGGGCCGGACAGAACGCCAGGACGCGCCGGGCCGATAGTGCATCGCTGCAACAGCTCGGAATCGGGTCTCCGACGCCGAAACAGCCGGGTGCGCTGGAGCACATCGCGAGAGCGACTGGTCGAACCCAAGAAGAATATTTGTAATCGAGTGTTTCCAGAAACAAAATGCCCCGTCGCGCGGGAGCGGACGGGGCTTCAGTTCGTCGATGAACGTTCCCAGGACCAACCAGGAAGCTTCGAGGCTTAATAAATCCTACCGGCCGGCCGGCCGCAAGCCCGATCGCGATCCCGCGAGCGGTTAACATTAATTGACGGCCCCTTCCCGCCGGCCCCCGGCCCGCGGCCGCGGTTCCCGCCGCAGATCTCGCGCGATCCGGGCCTGTATCGCGGGAGTTCCGGGCGGCTTCGGGCGCCTGCGTCGCGCATGCACCGCGTCGACGCGCGCTCGCCGCCGCGGATCGGCGCCCATGAATCCAGTGTCCCCGCCGCCCCGAACCTTGATCCGGCGCCGCCGTGTCTTGGCGCGGGCCCCGGGCCGGATCGATCTCCTTGGGGGCGTCAGATCTCGCGGGGCAGCGGCGCCGCCGCGCCGGCGCGGCGCCGGATCACCCGGCCTGTGGAGAAGGCGCCGCCACGGCCGGGCCGTGCGGCCGTGGCGGCTTTTCCGGCGCGCCGCAGGCCCTATGTGCCGGCGTCGTCGTCGGTGGAGAGTTCAGGAGACGCGCATGCACCCCGTCGCGCTGCCTTCGATGCCGGCCCTCCGGGTCCGGATCGGGATCGAAGATGCCGGCCCCGCGTCGGCCGGGAGGGCCCGATGACCGACACGCCGGCCCCGTATCTCGCGGTGGCGTTCCTCTCGGCGCTGTTCCTGCTGGTGGCCGGGCTGCAGGCGGAGGGTCTCCTGTGGTGATCCGCCCGGCCCGCTCTCGTCGCGCGGCCGCGCGACCCGGTCGCTGGCGGGGGCGGGGCGTGACGCGCCCGCGCGCGTAGCCCGCCGATGTTCGGCTTCTCCCTCAGCGCGACCGAGCCCGACAGCATCGCCCACATCATCCAGGTGGCGCTCGCGCCCGCCTTCCTGCTCTCGGCGCTGGCGACGCTGCTCAACGTGTTCTCGACCCGCCTCGGCCGGATCTCCGACAAGGTCGACAGCCTCTCGGCGGAGGCCGCCCGGGCGACGGAGGCCGAGGCCGGCCGCCTCGCCCGCCGCCTGACCTTCCTGCGGCGGCGCTCCTTCGTGCTGGACGTGGCGGTGGTCCTGGCCTCGCTGGCGGGCGGCCTGATCGGTCTGGCGGTGCTCACCCTGTTCGTCGGCGCGCTGCGCGATGCGGCGACCGCGTCCGTCCTGTTCGCCTGTTTCGGGGCGGCGCTGGTCTGCACCGTGGCGGCGATCGCGGCGTTCATGACCGAGATCCTGATGGCCGGCCGCGGCGTCCGCGACGCGGTCGACCGCCAGCAGGATCAGGTGTCGACGCCGCGGTGAATCCGCGCCGGATCGCCCGGGCGCCCTTCGCGCCCCTGGGGCGGCCGCCCGCTCTGCACGGCGACCGCGGGAGCGATCCCGTCGGGTGATCCCGCGGAACGCTCCAGATGCGCGCGGTGCCGGCCGGGCGATCCGGGCCGGGTGGCGATTTCGGTTGCGGCGTGCGGGAGCCGGGCCTTAGTCTCCCGGTCGCCCGATTCCGCCGCGGGCCGCGCCCGAGTGTTCCGTCATGAGCATCGCGATCCTGATTGCCTTCGTCGCCGGCGCGCTCTGCCTCGGGATCCTGTCCGCGGTCATCCCGTTCGGGCGGCGCGAGGTCGAGGAGCTGGACGAGGTGCTCCCGTACGAGGACGAGTTCTTCGACGTGGGCGGTCCGGTGATCGATCTGGAGCCGCGCCACCTCACCTGACCCCGCGCCGGGCCGAACCTACCGGGATGCGGATCCCGCGGTCCCGGGCGTCGCGGCGTCCTGCCGGGCCGACCAGACGACCCGGCCGGCGGGATCCCGCAGGGCCGCCGAGCCGGCGCGGCCGGCGCGCAGCTCGGCGAAGCGGGCCTTCGCGGCGGCGACCGCCTCCTCCTCCAGGGGGGCGGCGACCTGCTCGTCGTGGATGATGATGCCGCCGGCGCGCTCGCGGTGGATCATGCATTGCAGCCGGTAGGGCGCCGGGGTCTCGGGCAGGGCCATGGCGATCTCCCGTCCGGTCACCGGGCCGGCGCGGCGCCGGAGCGGCGCGGCAGGATCCCGGGCGCCGGCAATGTGCCGGTGCGGATGGCGGGGACGCCGCGGCACATACGGCCCTCCTGGGTTCGACGCGTCGAGCGCGATCCATAGCAGATCCACCCGGCCCGCGCAGGGGTGCCCGCGGAGCACGCGCGGGGGCCGCCCGCGCGGAGTGCGCGAGCGGCCAACGTCCGGAGGGCAGAGACCGCCCGCGCTTCGCTCAGGCCGCCTCGCCCTCCGCGTCGTCGGCGTCCAGGATCGTCTCCAGGTCGCCCACGAGGGCGTCGAGCTGGTCGGCGGTCGCGACGAGCTTGAGCTTCGTGCCGTCCTGCGCCTCGACCGCGATCTCGATGTGGTCGGCCACCTTGGCGGCCAGCGCCTGCTTCACCGTGTAGGTCGTCACGTTTGCCCCGTCGGCGGACTTGTCGGCCATGCTGATCTCCTGAGTGGCTGCGGGCAACGCGGGGAGACCGGGATCGACGGTGCGGCAGAAGCTCGCGACGCCGGCCGCGACCGGGGCGTGTCGGGTTCGACCGCGTCCCGCTGCGCTCAGCCGCGCTCAGCCGCGCCTGCGGGTGGAGCGCTCGACCACGCGCTGCCGGTGGGTCGGCACATCCGGCAGACCGGAGGATCCGGGTGGGGTGCGGTCCCGGGCCGCTGCGGGCCGGGGTGCGGGCAGCAGCTCCATCGGGGCCCGGGGCGTCTCGACGACGACCGCTTCCAGCACGAGGGGCCGCCGCGCCGGCGCGGGCCGGACCGGGCGTTCGGGCCGTGCCGCGAGGGTCCCGAGGGCCCAGAGCCCGAGGCAGAACAGGCCGATCAGGATCCCGTCCCAGGACGGCTCGGTCCGGCACATCAGGATCCCGGTGCCGGTGAGGGCGGCCGCGGCCGCGAACAGGCGCGGTGTCGGATCGGCGGATCGCATGCGGCACCTTCGGTGCGGAGACCTAGGGTCGCGTGAACGCGATCGCTACAAGTGTCGGCATCAGCCGGTTCTCCCCGGTTCTCCCCGCAACACACCGGTTCCGGCGGCCGGGACCCGCGCTTCGGCCCGGCACTGCGGACCGGGCGGCGCGCCTCAGCCCGCCAGGCTGGAGGGGGCCTGCCACGCGACGCCGGGATGCTCACGGACGTCCCCGGGCCGGGATCCGGTGTCGGCGTCGCTCATCCAGTCGCCGGGCTCGGCGACGTCGGCGATCTCGGCCTCCGGATAGGCGGCCGACAGGAACAGGCGCGCCTCGCCCTCGGCCTCGGCGCGGACCGTCACGAGCGGCCGCTCGCCGCCCGCGTCGCGCACCTGCGCGATGAACAGCTTGGTCATGGTCTCCCTCCGGTCTCGTCCGCCGGCGCGGCGGGATCAGGCCAGCAGTTCCTCGACGTGGAGGCCGCCGGCCCGCAGGTAGTTCGGGATCCGGGTGCGGTCACGGAAGCCGGCGGCGCGCGCCATCGCGTCGAGGGCCGCCAGGGGGTCGAGCGCCGCGCCGCTCCAGAGAATCGCGCCCGTGGCCGCCTGCATGATCCGGAACACCTTCACGCCACGCTCCCGGTCTCGACCCTCGGACAAGCTCGCGGGATTCGCGGGTGTTCCCGACGCGCGGCCGCGGGCGGCTGCGGCCGATTCGCGCCGCCCCCGCCCCGGCGGGAACGGGGGCCGCAGAGGCGCGGTTCTCCAGCCAGCGCCGGCACGGGCCGGCACGGCGGGACCCCACGTCGAGAACCCGATCGGGATTCAAGGAGAGTCATGACCAGCCGCACCGTTCAGTCCGCCCTGCTCGCCCTCGCCCTCGTCGCCGGCACCGCCGGGATGGCCGCCGCGCAGAGCACGCCCAACGGGAACACCTCGTCCCCCGGCGCCCCCGCGGGCGACAGCAGCACCGGCAACGGCGCCACCGGCAGCGGCGCGGCCCCGAGCGGCCGGTAACCGTCGGTTAACCATAAAGATCGAAGCCCTCGATCCTCACAACCGTGCAACTCCCCGTCCCGCGGCCACCCGGCCTGCGGGACGTTCTGTTTCCGGCCTCTTGTCGGCCTCTTGTCGGCCTCTTGCCGGGCTTTCGCCGGCCGCACCGGGACGGGGCGGGGCCCGGAGTCCGGTGATTGGAACGGAGTGCCACTTTTCTGGGCAGGCAGAATCACCATACTGTCGGTGTGACCGGGCCGCGCCCGGTCAGGACCGACACGGGCGATGCGACCGAAACCGATCCTGCAGCTCACGGGCGAGAGCCCGGGCCCTCGTCAGGCCGACGACTGGCGCGACGCCGTCGCGCCGTTCTGGGATTTCACGATCCGCCGGGAGGACCTGTCCGACTTCCGCGGGCAGTCCCGGGTCCGGCACCTCGGCACCGCGATCGTCTGCAGCGCCCGCGCCTCCGGGCTCCGGTTCATGCGCGCGCGGGCCCTGACCGCCCGGATGGGCGTCGATCACATCGTCGCCCACATGCGCGTCTCCGGGCAGTCCAGGGTCGCGATCGGCGGCCGGGAGCGGGACTGCGCCCCCGGCGACATCTGCCTGTTCGACCTGTCGCAGCCGCTCTCCGCCGCCTCCACGGATTACGAGGCCATCACGGTGGTTCTGCCGCGCCCGCTCTTCGGATCCCGGCAGAGCGGACTCGACGCCCTGCACGGGTCGGTGATCCGGGGCGCGACCCCGTTCGGCCGGATGCTCAACGACCACCTGCGCTCCCTGAGTGCGCACGCGACCGGGTTCTCGGAGCCGGAGGCCGCGGCCGCGGCCGAGGCCACGGCCGCGCTGCTCGGGGCGGCGACCCTGGGCCTGCCGCGGGACGCGGGCGGCGCCGAGCCGGCCGAGCGGGCGCCGCTGCTCGTCGCGATCCGGCGCTTCATCGAGGCCGAGCTGGCCTCCGCGGACCTGTCCGCCGAGACGATCGGGCGGCAGTTCGGCGTCTCGCGCAGCGCCCTCTACCGGCTGTTCGTCCCCCTCGGGGGCGTGTCCGGCTACGTCCGGCAGCGCCGGCTCGCCCGCGCCTACCGCGAGCTCGCCGCCGGCGACGGGCGCTTCGCCCGCATCTCCGAGGTGGCCTATCGCTGGCGCTTCGAGAGCCCCGCGCACTTCACCCAGGCCTTCCGCGCCGAGTTCGGCTGCGCCCCCCGGGACGTCCGCGCCCAGGCGGCGGCCGAGTCCGCCCGGTCCCCGGCCGCGGAGCCGCCGGCCCAGGCCGAGACTTGGACCGACTTCTACCAGTGGGTGCTCAAGCTGGCGGCCTGAGCGGGTCCGGGGCCGGATCCCGGACCTTGTGCCCCCGCCCTCGGATGGACCATAAGGGCCAGGATGACCTTCGGGGTTCGGCATAGGCGCCCGGCCGGGGCGCGGGGCTGGTGGGCGCTCGTCGCCCGCGCGCTCGCGCTCGTGCTGGCGCTGACCGTCGCCGCCCCGGGCGTCGGCCTCGCGGCGGATCTCGCCTTCCACGCCGGTGGCCATCACGACCGGAGCCAGGGCCCGGCCCTCGACGCGCCTGCGGCGCCCGCGACCGTCGATCCCGGCCTCTCGGAGCACCTCCATTGCGGCTGCCATCAGGCGGCCCGCCTGGAGGCGACCGAGATCGCGCCCCCGGCTGCCCCGGGCCGGGTGCTGCCGGGCGCCCTCGCCCAGGACCGCCCGTCCGTCAGTCCCGACCGGCTGCCGCGGCCTCCGCGCGCGTGAGCTGACGCCGCCCGCGGGCGGCGCTCCGCCCGGATGCCGAACCGGCTCCGGGTTCGCCCTCACGTGACACCTGAACGGGACCTCCCGGGACCGCCGCGCGCGGCACCCCGCTGTCCCGGCCCGAGCACCTGTCCCATGCGCATCGTCCCGTCCGTGGCCGCCGCCGCGGCGCTCCTGGCCGCCGGCTTCGCCCTCGGCACCGCCATCCCCGCCCCCACCCTGCCCGACCGCCTCCGGGAGACCCTCGCGGCCGCCGGGCTCGCCCGCGCCCCGGCCGCCGACCCCGATCATCGCTACGCGGCCGCCGCGCCGGACCGGCCGGAGGCCGCGCCCGCCCCGCGCGCGGGCGAGGACCGCGCCGACCACGACCACGCGCACGGCGCCGACGAGGCCCACGAGGCGGGCACGGTCCGGATGCGGCCCGACCAAGTCGCCGATCAGGACATCGTCACGCGGACGGTCGCGGGCGGCACGCTGGCGCGCCACCTCCTCGTCCCCGGCACGATCACGCCGGACACCGACCGGATCGCCCGAGTCCCGGCCCGGGTAGTCGGGACCGTGGCCGAGATGCGCAAGCGCCTCGGCGACGCCGTGCAGGCGAACGAGGTCGTCGCCATCCTCGACAGCCGGGAGGTCGCCGACGCCAAGAGCGAGTACCTCACCGCCCAGGTCCAGGCCGAGCTGCAGACGATCAACTTCGAGCGCCAGCAGAAGCTGCTCGCCTCGCGCAGCGCCTCGGAGGCCGCCTTCGAGACCGCCCGCGCCGCCTATCTGGAGAACCGGCTCCGGGTCGACCTCGCCCGCCAGAAGCTTTCGGCGCTGGGCCTCGACGCCGCCGAGGTGGCGGCCGCCCAGAAGCGCGACGAGGCCACGCCGAACCAGTCGACCCTGCGCCGCTATCCGCTGCGGGCGCCGCTCGCCGGCCGCATCGTCGAGCGCAAGGTCGATGTCGGCACGGCGGTCGGCAAGGAGGGCGACCCGGCCGACCTCTACACGGTGGCGGACCTCTCCACGGTCTGGATCGAGCTGTCGGTGCCGACCGTCGATCTCGCCCAGGTGCGGGAAGGCGCCCGCGTGACGGTCACGCCCGGCCGGACGGGCGAGACGGAGCGCCGGGCGGAGGGTCGTGTGATCTTCGTCAGCCCGTTCCTCAACCCCGACACGCGCTCGGCCCGGGTGGTCGTCGCCCTGCCGAACCCGGACCTCGCGTGGCGGCCCGGCACCTTCGTCACCGCCGAGGTCGAGATCGCGCGGGACGCGGTCCCGGTCCGGATCCCCAAGGCGGCCGTCCAGACGATCGAGGGCAAAAGCGCCGTCTTCGTGCGCACGGCCGACGGGTTCGAGAAGCGGCCGGTCACCCTCGGCCGGTCCGACGACGAGGCCTACGAGGTCACCGCCGGGCTCGAGTCCGGCGCCGAGATCGCGGTCGGCAACGCGTTCCTGCTGAAGGCCGAGCTCGGCAAGGCCGACGCCGGCCACGACCACTGAGGAGACGGACGATGATCAGCCGCATCCTCGCCGTCTCGGTCCGCCAGCGCTGGCTGGTGCTGCTCCTCGTGCTGCTCGCCTCGGGCTTCGGCGCCGCCGCGCTCACGAAGCTGCCCATCGACGCGGTGCCCGACATCACCAACAACCAGGTCCAGATCAACACCCTGGCCCCGTCCCTGTCGCCGGCGGACGTCGAGCGGCAGGTCACCTACCCGGTCGAGACGGCGCTCGCCGGCATCAAGGGCCTCGAGTACACCCGCTCGCTCTCGCGCAACGGCTTCTCGCAGATCACCGCGGTGTTCGCCGAGTCCCTCGACATCTACTTCGCCCGCCAGCAGGTCGCCGAGCGCATCGCCCAGGTGCGGGAGGACCTGCCCTCCGGGGTCGAGCCGCGGATGGGCCCGATCTCCACGGGGCTCGGCGAGATCTACATGTGGTCGGTCCAGTACGCGCCGCCGCCTGAGCGCGCGGCCGTGCCGGCGGGCCGGCCGGGCTGGCAGCCGGACGGGAGCTACCGGACCCCGGAGGGCCAGGTGCTCCGGACGGAGCTGGAGCAGGTCGCCTACCTGCGCACGGTGCAGGACTGGATCGTGCGGCCGCAGATCAAGTCCGTCCCGGGCGTCGCCGGCGTCGACGGGATCGGCGGCTTCGAGAAGCAGTACCACGTCCAGCCGGACCCGACGAAGCTGACCGCCCTCGACCTGTCCTTCGCGGACGTCGCCCGGGCGCTCCAGGCCAACAACGCCAACCAGGGCGCCCGCTACCTGGAGGACAACGGCGAGAGTTACGTGGTCCGCGCCGCCGGCCGCCTGGAGAGCCCGGAGGCGATCGCCGACGTCGTGGTGGCGAGCCGCGGCGGCGTGCCGGTGCGGATCCGCGACGTCGCCACGGTGCGGATCGGGCGCGACCTGCGCACCGGCTCGGCGAGCGAGAACGGGCAGGAGACCGTGATCGGCACCGCCCTGATGCGGATCGGCGAGAACAGCCGCACGGTGGCGGCCGCCGTCGACGCCCGCATGGACCAGATCCGGCGCGCCCTGCCCCCCGGCATCGTCGTCCAGACCGTCCTCGACCGGACGCAGCTCGTCGAGGCCACGATCCGCACGGTGGGCAGGAACCTCGCGGAGGGCGCCGCCCTCGTGATCGTCGTGCTGTTCCTGCTGCTCGGCAACATCCGGGCGGCGCTGATCGCCGCCTTGGTCATCCCGGTCGCCATGCTGATGACCGTGACCGGCATGGTCGAGGGGAAGATCTCGGCCAACCTGATGAGCCTGGGCGCGCTCGATTTCGGGCTCATCGTCGACGGGGCGGTGATCATCACCGAGAACGCGCTCCGCCACCTCGCCGAGCGGCAGCACGCGATCGGGCGGCCGCTCGCGCTGGAGGAGCGCCTGGAGACGGTGCGGGACTCGGCCGAGGAGATGATCAAGCCGTCCCTCTACGGGCAGGCGATCATCATCCTGGTCTACGTCCCGCTCCTGACCTTCACGGGGGTCGAGGGCAAGATGTTCCAGCCGATGGCGCTGACCGTCATCCTCGCCCTGGCGGCGGCCTTCGTGCTGTCGCTGACCTTCGTGCCGGCCCTGATCGCCATCGCCCTCACCGGCCGTGTCACCGAGGCGGAGAACCCCCTCGTCCGGGGCCTGAAGGCGCTCTACCGGCCCGTCCTCGCCGCGGCGATCCGGGCGCCCGCCCCGTTCGTCGGGGCGGCGCTGCTCCTCCTCGCGGGCGCCGGCCTGCTCGCCACCCGGCTCGGGACCGAGTTCATCCCGCAGCTCGACGAGAAGAGCATCGCGCTGAACGCCACCCGGATCCCGTCCACCTCCCTCACCCAGTCGCAGGCGATGCAGCTCAAGGTGGAGCGGGCGATCGCCAAGTTCCCGCAGGTCGCCTACGTGTTCTCGAAGACCGGTACCGCCGAGGTCGCCACCGACCCGATGCCGCCGAACGCGTCCGACACGTTCGTGATGCTCAAGCCGCAGGCGGAGTGGCCAAACCCGGACCTGTCGAAGGCCGCGCTTCAGGAGCAGATCGAGGCGTCCTTGGGCGCGCTCGCCGGCAACGTCTACGAGTTCTCCCAGCCGATCCAGCTGCGCTTCAACGAGCTGCTCGCCGGGACGCGGGGCGACCTCGCCGTGAAGGTGTTCGGCGACGCCTTCGAGCCGATGCTGGAGACCGCCAACAGGATCGCCGCGATCCTGCGCGGGATCCCGGGCGCCGACGACGTGAAGGTCGAGCAGATCACCGGCCTGCCGGTCTTCGAGATCCGGATCGACCGGACCGAGGCGGCCCGGCTCGGCCTCAGCACCGGGGCGATCCAGGACGTGATCGGCGCCGCCATGGGCGGCCGGGACGCCGGCGTCGTGTTCGAGGGCGACCGGCGCGTGCCGATCGTCGTGCGCCTGACCGACCAGGTCCGCGAGGACCGGGAGGCCCTGGAGAACCTGCCCGTCCCCCTCCCCCCGGGTCCGAACGGGCGGGCCGCCTCCGTGCTCCTGCGGCAGGTGGCGCAGTTCTCGGTGAGCGAGGGGCCGAACCAGATCAGCCGCGAGAACGGCCGGCGCCGGGTCGTGGTCACCGCCAACGTCCGCGGGCGCGACATCGGCTCGCTGGTGGCGGAGGCGCGCGGGAAGGTCGCCGCGCAGGTGACCCTGCCGGCGGGCTCCTGGGTGACCTGGGGCGGCCAGTTCGAGAATCTCGCCTCGGCCCAGGCGCGGCTCGCCGTGGTGGTGCCGGTGTGCTTCTTCCTGATCTTCCTGCTGCTCATCTCGGCGCTGGGCAGCGCGCGGGACGCGCTCCTGGTGTTCAGCGCGGTGCCGCTGGCCCTCACCGGCGGCATCGCGGCCCTGTGGCTGCGGGGGATGCCGCTCTCGGTGCCGGCCGCGGTCGGGTTCATCGCGCTCTCGGGGGTGGCGGTGCTCAACGGCCTCGTGATGCTGACCTTCATCAAGCAGCTCGTCGCCGCGGGCCGGCCGCTGCGGGCGGCGATCCGCGAGGGCGCCCTCACCCGGCTGCGGCCGGTGGCGATGACCGCGCTGGTCGCTTCCCTTGGCTTCGTGCCGATGGCGCTCGCCACCGGCACCGGCGCCGAGGTGCAGCGGCCGCTCGCCACCGTGGTGATCGGCGGCCTGATCAGCGCGACCCTGCTGACCCTGGTGGTGCTGCCGGCGCTCTACGCGCGGTTCGGGCGTGCCGGACCGGCCGGCCGCGCCGCGCGCGCGGCCGAACCGGTGGCGGACCGCGCGGCCTGACGGCGCCCGCGCCGCGGCCGCGCCCGTCGCCGGGCGGGCCGGTCGTCAGGCGGGGAGGATGTGCAGCATCCCGCCGACCATGCCGAGGGCGCCGATGCCGATCAGCCCCACGGCGATGTAGAGCCGCATCCGGCTCTCGTCGGCGCCCGTCGGGGGCGGGGTGTCTTCGGGCAGGTCGAACCAATCCATCAGGTCAGGGCAGCCGGTCGGGTGGGCGGGAGGCGCCGCCCTAGGCCGGCCCGATGACGACGGGATGACGGTGCGATGGCGGGGCCCCCGCGGCGGCCCCGGCCGCTACGGCTTCACCAGCAGCACGTTCACCGCCTTGGCGAGCACGTGGACGGTGTCGCCCTCCCGGAGGCCCAGCTCCTCCAGCGAGTCGACGGTCATGACCGAGGCCATGCGGTAGGCGGTGCCGACCAGCTCCACCTCGACCTGGGCCATCACGTCCCCGCGCTTGATCGCCGTCACCGTGGCGGGGATGTCGTTGCGCGCGCCGTGCTTCATGGGGGCCTCCCGCGTTGCGCAGCCGGTTCGGCCGCCGTCGAGGCCTATCGCGACCGTGGCCCCGGCATCAATCGCGACGCCGGGGCAGGGCCGGCTCAGCGCCGACCCGGGGCTCCGGCCGAGCCGGCCTCGCTGCCGCCCGGCTGGAAGCCCGCCGCGTTCGGCGGACCCTTCATCCGGCCGTCCTGCTTCGGCATCTCCGAGCCCGGAGATCCGGTCGTCGTGCCGGTCGTCTCGCCCTTGCCCATCTCGCCCCGGCCCATCTCGCTCTTGCCCGTATAGCCGGCCGCGTTGGGTGAGCCCTGCATGCGGGGGCCGGTATTCTCCGCGGCCGTGGCGGCCGCGCCCGTCGCCAGGAGGCCGGCGATGGTCAGGCTGATCAACGTCTTCATGTGCGAACCCTCGAACGCTTCCCCAGGCCGCCTCTCCGGGCTTACCGGGGGCAACGCGGCCGGACGGATCCCGTTCACGCCCCCGGGCCGGCGGGGGGCGGGGTTGCGGGACAATACCTGCTGCGATGCAATAAATTCCGCATTCAGGGTGGCATGGATACGCATTTCCATGGCGCTGTATTGATTTATGTTCGGGCCGGCACGGGATCGAACAATTGCCATCCGCGACAGAATCTGTTTGTATATTGATACGCGTTGCATTCCATCGTGGTGACTGAATTCGCTCGCGGCCTGTCCGGCCCGGCGAGGAGGTCGAGCATGTACGCTTTTGCCAAGACCAGAGAGAGAACCGATTGGGAGCTGGTCGTCGTCTTCGGCGGCTGGATCGTCTTCGAGATCGCGATCCTGACGCTGTGCTTGGTGTCGGTGTAGGCCTTCTTCTCGACGATGCCCGTTCTGGTTGCGCGATCCTGATCGCCCGGGGCCGCGCGGACCGGTCGATGCCCGCACCGGGCCGCCAGTGCTTGGCGACGGGCTCGCGGACGCGCGGAAAAGCTTGAGGGACCCGCACGTGCCGGGGCATGTTCTGCCGATCGCGGAACCGGGCCGACAGAGTCGGCCCGACGGCAGGGGACGGGTGCATGGCGAAGGCGGTGCGGGCGGGCGGCGATCGCGAGGCGCGTCAGAGACCCCCGGCCGAGGCCGTCCACGCCGCGGAACTCGCGCGCCTGCGTGCCGAGGATTCGGCGCCGCGGCCGCCCGGCTGGCAGCTCTCGCTCCAGGCCGTCCGGCGGTTCATCTGCGGCGATGGCGCGGCGCCCGCCAAGGTCGTCTGCGCCCCGGCGCTGGTCGAGCGGGCCATGGTCACCCTCGCCACCTCCCGCGCCCTCCTGCTGATCGGCGAGCCCGGGACCGCCAAGAGCCTGCTCTCGGAGCTCCTCGCGGCGGCGATCAGCGGGTGCTCGACCCTGACGATCCAGGGCGGCGCGTCGCTGACCGAGGACCAGATCCGCTACGGCTGGAACTACGCGCTGCTCGTCGCCGAGGGGCCGAGCCCGCGCGCCCTGGTGCCGGGCGCCCTCCACACCGGCCTCAGCGAGGGGCGGATCGTCCGCTTCGAGGAGCTGACGCGCTGCCCGCTGGAGGTGCAGGACAGCCTGCTCTCGGTCCTGTCCGACCGGGTGCTCGCGGTGCCCGAACTCACCGGCGCGGACGGGTTGGTCTACGCCCGGGAGGGCTTCAACCTGATCGCCACGGCCAACACCCGCGACCGGGGCGTCAACGAGATGTCGGCGGCCCTCAAGCGCCGCTTCGGCTTCGAGACGGTGTTCCCGATCGCCGATCTCGAAGCCGAGCTCGCCCTGGTGCAGCGCGAGGCCACCGCGCTGCTGGTCCGCTCCGGCGTGCCCCGCGGCCCGGATCCCGAGGTGCTCGAACTGCTCGTGACCTGCTTCCGGGAGCTGCGCGAGGCCGTGGACACGGAGGGCACCGGCATGGAGCGGCTCTCGTCCGTGATGAGCACCGCGGAGGCGGTCAGCGTCGCCCACGCCATCGGGGTGAAGGGCCATTTCCTGCGGGGCGATACCGGTCGGCCGGAGGACATCGTCGCCTGCCTCGCCGGCACCGCCGCCAAGGACGACGCCGAGGATCTCGCCCGCCTGCGCCGCTACCTCGACCAGCGCGTCAGCCGCCGCTCCGGCGCGGCGTGGCGTGAATTCTACGCGGCGCGGCACCTCCTCACCCCGCAATGAGCGGTCCCGCGCCGGATCCCGGCCGCCTGACCGTCATCGGCGTGCGCCACCATTCCCCGGCCTGCGCCGGGCTCGTCCGGCGCACGATCGCGGCGCTGCGGCCGGCCTGCGTGCTGATCGAGGGTCCGGTCGACTTCAACCCGCACCTGCCCGACCTCGCCCTCGGCCACGACCTGCCGGTGGCGATCTTCTCGTTCCGCGCGGACGCGGCGGGCAGCGCCGCCTCCTACACGCCGTTCTGTGCCTTCTCGCCGGAATGGCAGGCGCTGGAGGCGGGCCGGGCGGTCGGTGCCGAGACGCTGTTCTGCGACCTGCCGGCCTGGGACCCGGCCTTCGGGCGTCGCGCCAACCGCTACGCCGACCCGCACGGGGCCCGCGCCGAGGCGGCCGAGCGGGCGCTCGCCGCCGCCCTCGGCGTCGCCGACCAAGACGCGCTCTGGGACGTCCTCGCCGAGGCGGCGCCCGAGGCGGAGCTGCCGGCCCGGCTCGACCGCTACTTCGCCCTGCTGCGCCCGCCGGGCACGGACGATCCCGCCGAGGAGGCCCGCGAGCGCTTCATGGGCGCGTGCGCGGCCCACGCCCTGCGGACGGCCGGCGACCGGCCGGTCGTCCTCGTCTGCGGCGGCTGGCACGCGGACGCCGTCCGGCGCCACGCCGCGCGGGCGGACGGGACCCGGCCCGAGCCGGCGCCGCCGGATCCGGACCTGCGCACCGGCAGCTACGTGGTGCCCTACGCCTATCCCCGCCTCGACCGGTTCTCGGGCTACGCGGCCGGCATGCCGGCCCCGGGCTACTACGAACGCGTGGCCGAGGCGGGGCTCGCGCCGGCGGCCGACTGGGCGATGACGGCGATCACCGCGGCCCTGCGCGAGGCCGGGCAGGTCGTCTCCACCGCCGACCGCGTCGCCTGGCGGGTCCACGCCGAGGCCCTCGCCCGGCTGCGCGCCCATCCGGCGATCCTGCGCGCCGACCTGATCGACGCGGCCCTCGCGGCCCTGGTGAAGGACGCCCTCGACCGACCGCCCGCCTGGGCGGCCGGCGGCGCCGCGCCCGGCCACCCCGCCCTCGCCGCGATGCTGCGGGCGCTCACCGGCCGGCGCGAGGGACGCCTCGCCCCCGGCACCCGTCAGCCGCCCCTCGTGGCCGACGTCGCCGAGCGCCTGCGCGCCGCCGACCTGGAGCCGGGGCCGGCGCGCCGCCGGATCGATCTCGACTGGGCCGAGCCGGGCGACCGGGCGCGGGCGCACCTGCTGCACCGGCTGGTGCTGCTCGGGCTGCCGGGGATCGCCCGCGACGGGCCGGACCGGGCCGAGCCCGGCCTGCCGCGGGAGCGCTTCACGCTGGTGCGTCACCCGCACTGGCTCGGCGCGCTGATCGAGGCCTCGCTCTGGGGCGGGACCCTGGAGATGGCCGCCGCCGCCCGGATCACCGCGCGGGTCGAGGCGGCGCCCGACGCCCTCGACGTCCTCACCCGGGCCCTGTCCGACGCGCTGTTCGCCGGCCTCACCCTGGAGGGGGAGCTGCTGGCCCGCCTGAGCGCGGGCATCGCGGCGGCGCACGACGCCGCCGCCCTGGGCGCCGCCGGGGCCGGGATCGTGCGGCTGTACCGGTTCGGCGACGCCTTCGCGCCGGCCCGGCCGGCCCTCGGCCGCCTCTGCGCCGCCCTGGCCGCCCGGGCGCTGTTCGTCGTCGAGGGCATCCGGGAGCCCCGCGCGGGGCTCGGCGCCATCCCGCTGGTCCTCGCCTGCCGCGACCTGTTCCGCGAGGCCGGCGCGGACGTGCCGGGCCTCGACGACCTGCGCGCGCCCTTCGCCGCCATGCTCGGCCGCCGCCTGGCCGATCCGGAGACGCCGCCGGCCCTCGCGGGGGCGGCGCTCGGCTTCCGGGTCGCCTGCGGCGCGGCCGGTACGGACCCGGAGGCCGCCCTCGCCCGGCTGCGCCGCTTCGGCCTGCCCGCGACGCTGGGCGACTTCCTCGCCGGCCTGTTCGCCCTCGCCCGCGAGGAGATCGCCGCCGACGCGACCCTCGCCTCCGTCGAGGGACTGGTGGCCGCCTGGGGCGACGACGACTTCCTGCGGGCGCTGCCGTCCCTGCGGATGGCCTTCGCGTGGTTCCCGCCCCGGGAGCGCGAGCGCATCGCCGTCGCGATCCTGCGCCGGAGCGGCCGCGGCGAGGCCGGGGCCGAGGTCGAGGCCCTGGCCTGGATGCGCCAGCGCGCCCGCCCGGCCGACCAGGCCGAGGCCCTGGCCCGCGAGGCGCGGGTCGCCGAGCGGCTCGCCCGCTACGGGTTGACCTGAGACCCGACAAGGAAAATTTTTCCGCCGCGCCACGAGGGAGAGGACTGCATGCAGCGTTACGAGCTGACGGCGGGGACATCGGCGAAGTTCTGGGAGGTCGGAGCCGAGGACAGCGTTCTCATCGTGAGATTCGGGCGGATCGGTACGCAGGGGCAGTCCAAGACCAAGCGTTTCCCGAGCGCGCGGGCGGCGCAGGCCGAGCGCGACCGGCTGGTGCGGGAGAAGACCGGCAAGGGCTATCGCCCGGCGGGTGAGGCCGTGCCGGCCGGACCGGATCCGGCCTCCGGATCGGCCGCCGGGGAGGCGGCGACGGGCAACGCCGCCGCCTCCCCGGCGGCCGAAGCGCAGGTCGCCGAGGCCCGGTCCGCCGAGGCCCGGTCCGCTGAGATCGGCGCCGCCGCGACGTCGCCCGCCCCCGCCGCCGGTGCGGAGGCGCGCCGCGTCCCGATCTTCACCGGCACGCCGCTGCCCACGCGCAGCCGTCCCGGCGCGCCCCTCGACGCCGCGGCCGACTGGGCCGCCTTCGCGGCGCGGATCCGCCCGCTGCTGGCGTCCGCTCCGGCCGAGGCGCGCGCGTCGGCCGAGGCCCTCGCGGCGCGGCTCGACGGCGCGCCGCCTGCCCTCGACCCGGACGAGGTCCGCGCTTGGCTGGAGCAGCTCGAGGCGGCCTGCCCGGCGCTGAGCCAGCGCCTCTGGGGTGACAAGCCCGGACCGCACGGGCCGGCGGCCCGGGCGGCGTTCACCCACTTCGCCCGCTGGCTCGTGGCCCGCTCCGGCACCGGGGGGACGCTGCTCGTGGCCCTGCTCGACCGGCTGCGGCCCCGCCCCTCCGGCCGCTACGGCTCGCTCCCGGTCTCGGCCTGGGACATCCCCACCACCGTGGGTCTCCGCGCGGCCCTGACCGCCGCACCCGAGGCGGCGTACGCGGAGGCCCTGGAAGCGGCCCTCCGGCTCGCCGCTTCGGAGCCGGAGCCCACCCTCGTCCGCTGGCTCGCGGTCATCTTCGCGGACGACCGGCCCGGCGCCGACCACGCCCTGTGCGCCCGCGCGGTGCTGGCGCGCTGCGACCCGCCGGATCCCAAGGCCTACGGCACGTCCCACGCGGCCCTGCCGCTGATCGTCGACCTGCCGCCCGCGCAGGCCGCGCCCTGGCACGCCGCGCCGTATCACCGGGCGACGCTGGCGACCTGCGACGTGGCGGCCGACGAGGCCGCGGCCATGGCGATCGCCGCCGCCGCCGCGGCCGGCGAGGCGGCCACCCCCGCCCTCGTCTGGCTCCTGGAGGGGGCGGTCGGCCCCGAGCGCACGATCGTCGCCCGCGCGCTGCTGGAGACCCGCGCCGCCGACGCCCTCGACGCGCTCCTGCCCTTCGTGGGCACCAAGCTGGTCCGCGACGCCCTCGACGCCGCCGACGCGGCCTTCCCCGACTGGATGCTGCGGGCCTATCTGGGCGCGCTTCACGGCAAGGGGGAGCCCGCCTACGGCCCGCGGGCCGTGACGCTCGCCGAGCGCCACGGGCACGAGACCGCCCGCGCCTGGGCGGCGGCCGAGGGCGGCCGGGGCGCGGGGCGCCTGGACCGGCTGCTCGCCGCCGGCAGCGCGCCGCAGGCGGCCCCCGAGGCCCTGCCGTCCGTGCTCCGGGACCCGCCCTGGCGGCGGCGCGGGGCGGCGCGCACGCGGCCGGAACGGGCGGTGGCGCCGATCCCGACGCCCTTCGCGCACGGATTCGACCCCGACGAGGCCCTCGACCGCAGCACCTTCTACTTCGAGGCCGGGACGCTGGTGGCGTCGATGTCAGACCTCGCGGCGCGGATCCGCGCCACCGAGGCGGAGGCGCTCTACGACATGCCGATCCCGCCGCCGGCCGAGCCCGTCCCCGCCGCCGACGCCGAGCCCGGGGCGGCCCTGGCCTGGCTCGACCGCCGGCTCGACCTCACCCGCGAGCAGTTCACCGGCTTCTTCTACTTCAACTACGGGCCCTGGTTCCGGATGGTCGGGTGGCAGCCCGAGCCCCTGGCGATGATGCTGTGGGAGAAGACCGGGCCGCAGCGCGCCCACTACGTCGCGTGGCGGCGCACCATCGCGGTGATGCTGTCGCGCTTCGGCGCGCGGGCCGTGCCCGGCCTCGTCCGCCTCGTCGCGGCGGATCCGGCGCAGCTCCTGCCGGAGGTCGAGCCGGTGGACGCCGCCGACCTCGCCCCGGTCGCCGCCCGGGCCTTCCACCGCACCCGCAAGCTCCGGCCGGCCGCGGCCGCGTGGCTGCGCGCCCATCCCCGCACCGCCGCGCTGCGGCTCCTGCCCGAGACCCTCGGGCCTGCCGGCCCGGACCGCGACGCCGCCGACGCGGCCCTGCGCTTCCTCGCCGCCGAGCCCGCGGGGCGCGCCGCCCTCGACGCCGCCGTCGCGGCCTACGCGGAGCGGGATCCCGGCGTGCCCGAGGCGGTGGCCGCCGGCGTCGACAGCGACCCGCTGGAGCAGGCGCCGTCCAAGCCGCCGAAGCTCCCGGACTGGGTGGTTCCCGCCGCCCTGCCCCGCCCGGTCCTGCGGAGCGGGGGCGCCCTGCCCGACGCCGCCGTCACCGCCCTGTGCGAGATGCTCGCCTTCTCGGACCCGCTGACGCCCTACGCGGGCGTCGCCCAGGTTCGCGCCGCCTGCACGCCGGAGAGCCTCGACGCCTTCGCGGTCGCGCTGTTCCAGGCGTGGATCGCGGCCGGCGCCAAGGCGACGGGGGATTGGGCGATGCTGGCGCTGGCCCTGATCGGCGGCGACCATGCCGCCCGCGACCTCACCCGGCAGATCCGCGCCTGGGGGCAGGCCGGCCTCAAGCCGCGCGGCAAGGCCGGCATCGCCGTGCTCGCCGGGATCGGCACAGACGTGGCGCTGATGAACCTCAGCGCCATCGCCGAGAAGAGCCCGCTGCAGCAGCTGCGCGAGGCCGCCCGCGCCGCCATCGTCGAGGCCGCCGAGGCCCGCGGCCTCGACGAGGTCGACCTCGCAGACCGGCTCTCCCCCGATCTCGGCCTCGACGCGCGCGGCGGGCTCGACCTGTCCTTCGGGGAGCGCCGGTTCCGGGTCGGCTTCGACGAGACCCTGAAGCCCGTCCTGCGCGACGCCGAGGGCCGGCGGCTCGCCGCCCTGCCCCGCCCGACCAAGGCGGACGATCCCGAAGCCGCCAAGGCGGCGTCCCGGCACTGGGCGGCCCTGCGCAAGGACGCGGAGGCGGCGGCCGGCCTGCAGGTCACCCGGCTCGAGGCGATGCTGGCGTCCCAGCGCCGCGTCGCCCCCGGGGTGTTCTGGCCGTTCTTCGCCGCCCACCCGCTGATCCGCCACCTCGCCGCGCGGCTCGTCTGGGGCCTCTACCCGGACGCCGCGCCCGCGACGCCGCCGGGGCACGTCTTCCGCCTCGCGGAGGATCTCGCGCCGACCGACGCCGCGGACGACGCCCTCGCCCTCGACGTCGCGGCGGCGGAGGGCGTGGTCGGCCTCGTCCATCCCCTGCACCTCGACCCGGAGGAACGGACCGCCTGGAGCGGCCTGTTCGCCGATTACGAGATCGCCCAGCCCTTCCCGCAGCTCGCCCGCGAGACCTTCGCGTTCACCGAGGCCGAGCGGGGCGCCGCCGAGAGCTGCCGCTTCGACGGGGTCCGGGTGGGCGGCCGCCGCCTGCGGGGGCTGCGGCCCCAGGGCTGGTCGACCGACGCGGGGGGCGAGCACGTCCAGGCGGTGCAGCGCCCGGTCGCGCTGCCCGACGGCACCCGCCTCGTCGCGGTCCTCCGATTCGAGGACGGGTTCTGGCACCGGCCCGGCCCGGAGGGCGACGGGACCCAGACGCTGCGGACCCTGACCCTGTCCGAGACCGGCTGGCGCGCCGCGGCGACCCACCGGTTCGGCGACCTCGACCCGGTGACCGCGAGCGAGGTCCTGCGGACGCCCAGCCTGCTCGCCGCCGCCGGCGACGCGTGAGAGGGAGACAGCCCATGGAACGCTACGAGCTGGTCGAGGGCAGCGCGGCCAAGTTCTGGGAAGTCGGCGTCTCCGGCCCGACGCTCACCGTCCGCTTCGGGCGCCTCGGCACCCAGGGCCAGAGCAAGGACAAGACCTGCGCCGACGCGGCCGCGGCCGTGAAGGAGAAGGACAAGCTCGTCCGCGAGAAGACCGCCAAGGGCTACGTCCGTGCCGAGGGATCGGCTCCCGCCGGGGCTGCGGCCACAGCCCCGGTCGCAGCCCCGGTCGCAGCCGCAGCCGCGGCCCGGAAGCCCGAACCGGCGCAGGCGTCCGGGCCGGTCGGTGAGACGGTTGTCGAGCCAGCCGCCGAGCCGCCCGCGGCACCGCCGCCCGCCGCACCGCCGCCCGCCACGCCCCCGCCGGCCGTCCCGGCGGAGCCCGTCTCGCACTTCGTCCCGCCCCCCGCCCCGGCCGCCGTCTTCGCGGCGGAGCCGCTCCCGACCCGCCTGCGCCCCGGTCCGCGCCCGGACGCGGCGGAGGCTTGGCAGGCGATCGCTGCCCCGCTGGCGGCCGCGATCGGCGACGCCGAGGCCGCGCGCCTCGCCGGAACGCCCCCGGACCGGGACGGCCTCGCCGCCTGGCTGGACGCGATCGTCGACGCCGCGGAGGCGCGCCGACAGGGGATCCCGGCCCGGGTCGCCACCGGCGACGCCGCCCTGCGCCGGGCGCTGGAAGCGGTCCTGCGCCACGCGGTGGCCGAGGGCGGCACGGAGGCCGTCGCCCGGCTGGCCGACCGGCGCCGCCCGACCCCGAAGACGCCGCGCGCCTACCAGCGCCTGTCCTGGGCCGAGCCGCTCCACCTCGCCCTGCGGGCCGCCCTCGTGCACGCCCCGGAGGCCGATTACGACGCCGCCGTCGCGTTCCTGAACGCGCGGATCGCCGAGGACCACGACTGGCCGGCGGCCTGTGCCTTCGCGTTCATCCTGGCCGACGACCGGGCCGCCCCGCACCCGCTCCAGCCCCTCGCCGTGCTCGAGGCCACCGCCTCTGCCGGGGTCGACGTCGCGGCCGACACGGTCTACCTGCCGCTCATCGCCGACGCGCCGCCGGAGGCGGTCGCGGCCTGGCGCGCCAAGCGCAGCTACCACCTCTACTTCGTTTACTGCGCCCTCGACGCGGCCGAGGCGGCCGCGACCCTGCTGGCGGTGGCCCGCGCCGCCGGGCAGCCGGCCCTGCCGGCCCTCGACTGGCTGCTGCACTACGCCCTCGACGCGCAGCGCCGCACGGTGGCCCTGGCGATCCTGTCGACCGGGGAGGCCGGGGCGCTCCCGGCCCTGCTGCCCCATCTCCACGAGAAGCCCGTCGCGGCCGCCCTCGACGCGGCGCTGGAGGCGGACCCCGCCGCGATCCTGCCCCGCTGCCTCGCGGCCCTCGCGGGCGGCCGGTCCGAGCCCGCCCTGCGCGCCCGGGTGAACCGGGCGCTCGACGCCCACGGGATCGACCGGGTCCGCGGCTGGCTCGCGGCGTCGGGCGGGCGCGGGGCCGGCATCCTCGATGCCCTGGCCGAGGCCCGCGCGGAGCCCCTCGCGGAGCCCGTCGCTTGGCCGCGGGTGCTGCGCGACCCGCCCTGGCGGGCCAAGGCCAGGACCCGGGACGACCTCGTCCTCGCCCTCGCGCCGCTGCCGACGCCGTTCGCGCACGCGGTGCCGGAGGTCGCCCCGAGCTACTGGCGCGCGCGGAACGCCGTGACCCTCGACGGCCCGGAGGCGCTGTCGGCCTTCGTGGCGGCCACCGAGCTTTCCCATCCGACGCAGGGCTGGAGCCGGATCCCGCCCCCGCTCACCGAGCCGCCGCGCGACGATCCGCCGGCCCTGATCGCCTGGGTCGCCGCGCGCGTCGCCCAGATCGACGAGGCCTGCCACTACTGGGCGAATTCGCCCTATCGCCAGCTGGTCGGCAGCCTGGAGCGGCAGCCCGAGCCCCTGGCGCTCGCCCTCTGGGCTCAGTCGCGCGTCGTGTCGGGATGCTTCCACGTCTCGCAGTGGCCGGAGATCGTGTGGGCGATGCTGGCGCGGTTCGGCGAGCGGGCGGTGCCGGGCCTCGTGGGGCTGGTCGAGGCCGATCCGGTCGGGCTCCTGCCGGCCGTCCTGGCGGTGGACGATGCCCGCCTCGCCGTGCCCGCCGCCCGCGCCCTCACCAGGCTCAAGAAGGCCCGCGAGCCGGCCCTGGCCTGGCTGCGCCGCCATCCCGAGACCGCCCTCACCCGCCTGCTGCCCGACGCCGTCGGCCGGCCCGGGGCGCTGCGCGACGCCGCCGAGCACGCCCTGCGCGTGCTGGCGCGGGACCGGGCGGACGGCCGCGCCATCATCGCTTCCGTGGCGGCGCGCTACGCGGACCAGGCACCGGACGTGACCGAGGCGGTCGCGCAGGTGCTCGACCGCGATCCCCTCGCCCGCGTCCCCGCCAAGGTCGGCAAGCCGCCCGCCTGGGTCGTGCCGGCGATGCTGACCCGCCCGCGCCTGCGGGACGGGACCGCCCTGCCGGACGCCGCGATCCTGACCCTCTGCGAGATGCTGTCCTTCACCAACCCGGACGCCGTCTACGCCGGCGTGCCGATCGTGCGCGAGGCCTGCACCGAGGCGAGTCTCGCGGCCTTCGCGTGGGACCTGTTCTCCGCCTGGATCGCCGCCGGGACGCCCTCCAAGGACGGCTGGGCCCTGCGCGCGCTGGGCTGGTTCGGCACCGACGCCACGGCCCGCGACCTGACCCGGCTGATCCGCCGCTGGCCCGGCGAGGCCGCCCATGCCCGCGCGGTCACTGGTCTCGACGTGCTGGTCGATATCGGCACCGACGTGGCGCTGATGAACCTCAACGGCATCGCCGAGAAGCTGAAGTTCAAGGGGCTCCAGGAGAAGGCCCGGCAGAAGATCGCCCAGCTCGCCGAGGCCCGCGGCCTCACCCCCGAGGAGCTCGCCGACCGGCTCGCCCCCGACCTCGACCTCGACGAGCGCGGCGGCCTCGACCTCGATTTCGGCCCCCGCGGGTTCCGGGTCGGGTTCGACGAGACCCTGAAGCCCTGGGTCCGGGACGCCGCCGGCCAGAGGCTCAAGGACCTGCCCAAGCCGGCCAAGGCCGACGACGCCGGCAAGGCCGCGGCGGCGGTGGCCCGCTGGGGTGCCCTGAAGAAGGACGCGCGGGCCGTGGCGAGCCTGCAGGTGGCCCGCCTGGAGGCGATGCTCGCCGGCGCCCGCCGGGTCCAGCCGACGGTGTTCGGCCCCTGCTTCGCCGCGCACCCGCTCGTGCGCCACCTCGCCCAGCGCCTCGTCTGGGCCACCTTCGCGGATGCCGACCCGCGGACCGGCCCGGGCCTGACCTTCCGGGTGGCCGAGGACCTGACCTTCACGGATGCCGACGACGCGCCGCTCGACCTCGACCTGACCGGAGCGGCCCCGGGCCTGATCGGCCTCGTCCATCCCCTGCAGCTCGAATCCGGGGCGCTGGCCGCCTGGGGGGCGCTGTTCGGCGACTACGAGATCGTCCAGCCCTTCCCGCAGCTCGCCCGCGAGACCTACGCCTTCACGGAGGCCGAGGCGGCCGCATCGACCACGAGCCGCTTCGCCGGGACCGTGGTGGAGGCCAACCGCCTGCGCGGCATGGCCGCGAAGGGCTGGCCCCTCGGGGCGCCGCAGGATGGCGGTGTGGTCTGGTGGATCGAGCGCGCCGTGACCTTCCCGGGCGGCGCCGCCGGCCAGGCGTCGCTGACCTTCTCGGAGGGCCTGTTCACCGGCGCGGTCGAGTTCGAGGACCGCGAGCAGACCCTCGGCGACCTGACCCTCGGCTCGCCCTGGAGCAACCGGACGGAGCCGGGCCAGCGGACCTTCGGGGAGCTCGCGCCGGTCACGGCGAGCGAGCTCCTGCGCGGGCCGAGCCTCCTCGCCGGGACGCGGCTGCGGTGAGCCTCGACCCGGTCACGCGCTGGCGGCTCATCCTGGGCGAGGCGGCGGATTCCGCCTGCGCGGGGGCCGGCTGCGCCCTGTCGGGGGACGCGGCGGCCATGGATCAGGCGCTCGACTGGCTCTACGGCCGCGACGCCGATGGCGCGGCGCGGGGGGAGCGCCGCCAGGGCGGCCGCGAGGGCTCGACCCTGACGGTGCCGGGCTGGATCAACGCGGTCCACACGCTCTTCCCCCGCGAGACGATCGAGCGGCTGGAGCGCGACGCGATCGAGCTCTACGCCATCGACGACGTGGTCACGAACCCCGAGGTGCTGGCCCGGGTCGAGCCGAACGAGACCCTGCTGAAGGCGGTCCTGCGCACCAAGCACCTGATGGCGCCCGACGTGCTGGTGATCGCCCGCAGGCTCGTGCAGGAGGTGGTGCGGCAGCTGATGGAGCGGCTGGCCCGGGACCTCGCGGTGGCGTTCTCGGGGGTGCTCGACCGGCGGCGGCACACGCGCCTGTCCGGCGCCCGCGACCTCGACCTGAACCGGACGATCCGCGACAACCTGCGCCACTACGATCCCGAGAGCCGGCGGGTCACCGTCGAGCGGCTGCACTTCTTCGCTCGGAACCGGCGGCAGATGCGGCCCTGGCAGGTGATCCTGCTCGTCGACCAGAGCGGGTCGATGCTCGATTCGGTGATCCACGCCTCGGTGATGGCCGCCTGCCTGTGGAAGCTCCCCGGCATCCGCACCCACTTGGTCGCCTTCGACACGGCGGTGGTGGACCTGACCCGCGACTGCGACGACGCCTGCGAGCTGCTCATGAAGGTCCAGCTCGGCGGCGGCACCGATATCGGCGGCGCCCTGCGCTACGCGGCCGGGCTTATCACCGCGCCGGAGCAGGCGATCGTGGTCCTGGTCTCCGACTTCTACGAGGGCGCGAGCGAGGCCGCCCTGGTCGAGCAGGTGCGGGCGCTCTCCGGCCAGCGGACCCGCGTGCTCGGCCTCGCGGCCCTCGATTCGGAGGCGCGGCCGGCCTACGACCGGGCGATGGCGCAGCGGCTCGTGGCGGCCGGCGCCGAGATCGGCGCGATGACGCCCGGCGAGCTCGCCGGCTGGCTCGCCGCCGCGATCCGGGCCTGAGCGGCGCCGATGGCCCGTCCCGACCTGCGCGCCCTCACGGATGACGGCCTCGTCCAGCTCGCCAATGCCGGGCTGGTGAAGCGCGCGCTGCGCGAGGTCGCCGCCGGCCAGGGGCCGGACCTCGCGGAGGCCGAGGACGGGACCGTCGAGGCGCGCTTCGCCGACGGCACGGTCACGCGGCTCGGCCCCGGCCGGCCCCCCGACGCGGCCACCTGCACTTGCCCGGCGAGCGGGATGTGCCGCCACCGGGTCGCCCTCGTCGTCGCCTACCGGGCCGCGCCCGTCGCGGACGGGCCGGCCGACGGGGTTGTCGAGGGGGCCGTCGAGGGGTCGGCCGCCCCGGCCGCGGAGGCGGTCGCCTGGGATCCCGGCACCCTCGACGGCGCCGCCCTCGAGGCGGGGCTCGGCGGCGCGGCGGCGGCGGAGCTGCGGCGCCTCCTGGCGGCCGGGATCACGGTCGGTCTGGAGCGGGGCGCCGTGCCGGCCGCGCGGCTCCCGACCGCGACCGTGCGCTTCCTCGTGCCCGACGCCGTCGGCTACGCCCGCTGCGACTGCGCGGCCGGGGGCGGCTGCGCCCACGTCGCCCTGGCGATCCGCGCCTTCCGGGAGGCCGCGGGCGCATCCGAGATCCGCCTGGGCGGCGCGGCGCCGGCCGGAGCGGAGGCAGGGCCGGCGGAGGCGGACCTCGCGGAGGCCGCCGACCGGGTGGTCGCCGGCCTGCTGGGGGCCGGCGTCGTGTCCGGGCCGGAGGCCCACGACGCGGCCCTCGTCCGGCTCCGGCGGGCGGCCGAGCGGCGGGGCGCCACGCAGGTCCTGCTGGCGGAGGCGGACCTCGCCGGGCAGGTCGCGGCCTATGCCGGGCGCCACGCCGCCTACGACGCCGCCGTGATCCTGGCGCTCGCCACGGAACTCCTCGGCCGCGTCCGGGGCGGGGCGGCCGCCCTCGGCCTCGGCCAGCCCTACGAGACCGCCATGGGCAAGACCCGCCTCGTCTCGCTGGGCGCCCGGCTCCTCGCCCGCGGGCGCGGCGCCACCGCCCGGGTGGCCCTGGCCGACACCGATACCGGCGCGCTCCTGGCGCTGGAGCGCGATTTCGTGCCGGGCGAGGCCGAGGCGGATAGCGCGGCCGGCCTGCCCGGGCGCCTCCTGAGCCCGGGCCTGTCCGTCTCGGGCACCGGCCAGGGCCAGATCCTGACCAGCGTCGCCCGGCGCCGGGCCGACGGGCTCCTCGCCCTCGGCCAGGGCGCGCGGGGCCGCACCGCGCTGCTGCCGCGGGACGCCCGCGTAGACCTCCCGGCCCCCCTGGCGGCGCGGGACGTCCCGTCGGTCCTGCGCCGCCTCGCCGACCGGCCGCCCGCCTTCCTGCGCCCGCGCGACCGGCTGGAGGCCTTCCACGTCTTCCCCGTCGAGGCGGTCCTCGGACAGGCCTGGGCGCCGGGCGCCCAGACGTGGCAGGCCGCCGTCGACCTGCCGGAGGCGGGCGGCACGCTGCATCTCGCCCGCGCCTACGACCCCGCCGCGCCGCACGCCCTGGACGCCCTCGCGGGCGCCTGCGCGGGGCGCTGGGGAGCCGTGCGGCAGGTCGCCGGCCCGGTGCGGATCGAGGGCGGCGCCCTGGTCTGCGATCCCTGGTCGGTGTCGGTCGACCGGCTCGTCGTGCCCGACCTCGCCGCCCCGGACGGCGCCGGTCACCCGGTCCCGCCGGCGCCGGATCTGGGGCCGGCCACGCTCCTCGACGAGGCGGCCGCGCTCCTGGCGAACGCGCTCCATGCCGGGCGGCGGGGCTTCGCGGCCAGCGCCCGCGCCGGCGGTGCCGAGCTGGTCGCCCGCCTCGCCGCGGCGGGGCATCCGGCCACCGCCGCGCGGCTCTCGGCCTTCCTCGCTTCCGGCGCGCAGACCGAGCCCTTCGCTCGGGCCGCCCTCTGGGTCGCCGCGATGCGCGACGATCCCGGGCCGGCGGCGGGCTGATCACGGAACCGTGTGGATGCGGTTGCCCCTACGGCCCCGCTGGGGCAGGTTGCCGCGGCTTCGGGCGCCGCGATTCGCCGGCCCGCCCGTCCCGGTCGTTTCGCGAGGAGCCCGGATGCGAGGACCCGTCGATCGTCGTGCCCCTGCGACGCAGCCCTGCCCGGCCGCGCGCGCCGGCGCGGCGGCATGAGGGTCGTCCGCGCGGCGCGCCTTCACCTGCGGGACGCCACCTCCGACAAGGTCTACGACGTCGACCTGATCGAGAACGAGGCCCTCGGCACCCCCGAGCGCTTCTTCGTCAACATGCGGTACGGCCGGCGCGGCGCGACCCTGCGCGAGGGCTCCAAGACGCCCCAGCCCGTGACCGCCGAGGCGGCGGCCCGGGTGTTCGACAGCGTGGTCGTCTCGAAGATCAACGGCGGCTACCGGCGCCTTGACGGCCCGGAGATGTCCGCCTCCGCGCCGACGGCCGACGGCCGCGCCGCTCTGCTGCTGGCGCGGCTCTCCGCCTGCCTGCGCGAGAGCTGGGCCGAGCGCGACCGCGACCGCCTGCTCTGGCGCGTCGGCGAGCTGCGGCTGACCGCGGCCGCCCCGGACCTGATCGCCCTGGCGCGGGCCCTCGGCCCGGCGCGGGCGAGCTACGCCCTGGTCTGGGCGCTCGCCCGGGCGGCGGGCGCACCGGCCGGTCCGGTGCTCGCGGCGATCGCCGCCGACGCGCCCGGAAGCGTGGTCCGCGACCTCGCCCGCTTCGCGCTCGCCGCCCCGCTCACCGGGCCCTACCGCCCGCCGGAGGCCGAGCCGGACCTGCCCGGCATGGTCGCCAGGCCGGCCGAGGCGGGCGACGTCGACGGGCTGTGCGGGGCGCTGGACGGCCTCGCCCGGCACGATCCGGGCCGGGTCGGGCCGGCCCTGGTGGCGCTCGGCCGGCTGGCTCAGGCGGCGCCCGGCCTGCACGCGACGCTCTGCGCCGCCCTCCTCCGCCTGCCGGCGCGGCCACCCTACCTGATCGGCCTGCGGCGCCTGTTCAAGCACGCCGAGATGGCCGACGCCGCCGCCCTGTTCGGCGCCACCGCCCAGCGCTTCGAGACCGCGCAGGCGATGTACCAGTCCGGCCGGAGCCACGCCTACGTCCCGGACCTCCGGCGCTACGTCGCGGTGGACGCGGCGCGCCAGGGACCGGAGGCGCGGCTCGGCCTGTCCACCGCCACCCGCGCCTACATGAAGCGGCGGATCTGGCGCGCCCTGCGCAAGCGCGGCGCCGTCGGGGACCCGGCCTTCGCGGCGCTGGCGGCGGCCTTCCTGCTGGCCCTCGGGCCGGAGGACCTCGACCCGCCGGCGCGCTGGACCGCCTGGGGGCGGCAGCCGGACGGGACCTGGGGCCGGCAGGCCCGGGCGCGGGGGCCGCTCGCCCGCAACTGGACCGCGAGCCAGCTCCTGTACCGCCACGCCCCGGAGGCCCGGCAGCGGGCGGGATCGCTGACCTTCCTGGAGACCGGCGCCGTCGATCCCGACCGGCGCGACGAGGCCTTCCCGGATCTCTGGAGCGCCCGGCCGGACCTGGCGCTCCGCCTCGCCGCGGAGGGGCGGGTCGAGCCCGTGGCGCGGCTGGGCCTGCGGGTGCTGCGCGCGGACCCGCGGGCCTGCGCGGAACTGGACGCCGCCGCGATCGGGCGCCTCCTGGCGGCGCCGCACGACGCCGTGCGGACCTTCGCGTTCCAGATCGCCCAGGCGCGCCTCGCCGCCGGGATCGCCGAGCCCGCCGAACTCGCCGCCCTGGTGGCGGCGCTGCTCACGAGCCCGGAGCCGGAGGCGCGGGCGCTGGCCCT
This sequence comes from Methylobacterium sp. C33D, assembly GCF_053345825.1. Lineage (NCBI taxonomy): Bacteria > Pseudomonadati > Pseudomonadota > Alphaproteobacteria > Hyphomicrobiales > Methylobacteriaceae > Methylobacterium > Methylobacterium sp. C33D. The sequence continues at coordinate 5,116 of NZ_JBKFAV010000034.1, read as the reverse complement.
GCGGCGCCTCGAGGCCGGCGCGCCCGTCGTCTGGTCGGATCCCGATCTCGCCGCCGCGCTGCTCACGAGCCCGGAGCCGGGCGTCCAGGCGGCCGTCCCCGGCCTCGCCGGAGCGCGGGCGCTGCCCCCCGGGCTCGCAACACCGCTGGTGGCGCGGCTGGTGGCGTGGCTGCGGGCGATGCCGCCGGAGCCCGACGCGGCCGCGACGGCCGCGATCCGGGGCCTGCGCGCCGCCCTGCCCCTCCTGTGGCCGGACCGCGACCTGCCGGTCGCGTCCGAGACCGCCGCCGCCCTGATCGCCCACCCGTCCGCCGCGGTCAGGTCCGCCGGCCTCGCCTTCCTGGCGCAGTCCGAGGCCGGGGCCGCCGGCCTGCCGCCGGAGAGCTGGGACGCGCTGATCGGCGCGGACTCCGAGGACATCCGGATCGCCGCCCTTCTGCTGCTGGCGCGCCTCGACGACGCGCGGCTCGGGCCCTACGCGGACCGGATCGTCGCCTTCGCCGGCGGGCCCGGCAGCGCCGTCCGGCAGGCCGCCCGGCCCCTGGTGGCGCGCCTCGTCGCGGCGGATCCGGGCGCAGCCCCCCGCCTCGCCCGGGAGCTGATCGGCAGCCTGTTCCGCGCGGCGCCCGACGACGCCTACGCGGCCGACACCGTGGCCCTGCTGCGCGAGGCCCTGCCGGGGGAATGCGCCGCCCTCGACGACGGCACCCTGTGGCGCCTGCTGCAGGCGCGGGCCGACGGCGCCCGCCGCCTCGGCGCCGCCCTCCTGCCGGACCGGCGCCCCGAGGCCCTCAGCGTCCGTCAGATCGCCCGGCTCGGCGGCCACCCGTACCGGGCGGTGCGGGACTGGGCGATGGCGGCCATCGCGGCCGACCCGGCCCGGTTCCAGGCCGCGGCGGCCGAGGCCGTGCTCCTCGTGGAGAGCGACTGGCCCGACACCCTCGCCTTCGCCCGCGGCCTCTTTGATTCCTGGCCGGAGGCCGCCTGGACGCCCGAGGCGCTCGCCGTCGTCACCGACAGCGTCAAGCCGGAGGTCCAGGCCCTCGCCCGCCACCTCCTGCGCGGCCGGCTCCGGCCCGAGGACGCGGAGGCGCAGGTCCTGCGCCTCCTGGAGCACCCCGCCCCGTCGATGCACCTCCTGCTCACCGAGCTCCTGACCGAGCAGGCCGTGGCGAGCGAAGCGGCCTTCGCGCGGCTGATCCCCCTCGCCCGCATCGTGATGCTGCAGGTGCTGCGCGGCCGGGTCGCCAAGGACCGGATGGCCGCCTTCCTCCGGGCCGAGGCCCTGCGCAGCCGCGCCCGCGCCGAGGCGCTGCTGCCCCTCTTCGCCGACCTGACCCTGAGCGGCACGGCCCGGGACCGCAGCGCCGCGATCCTGACCCTGCGCGACGTCGCCGACGCGCATCCCGATCTCGCCGTGCCCCTCCTCCGGTGCCCGCCGGAGGCGCGGGGACCCGTCTCCGTCTCGGAAGAGGCCCGATGAACTTCGTCCATCGCTACCTCGGCGAGAGCCGGGCCGTCTCGGACGCGGACGCGACCCGGCTCGGCTTCGTCCCCGACACCCTGCGCGAGCCGACCTACTTCGCCGGGACGGTGGCGCGGCACCTGCCGTTCCGGGAGGCGATCTCCGCCCTGCACCACGTCGTCGTGTCGGACCTGCGCTTTAAGCCGAAGGACCGCACCGCCTACTTCGCGTGGCTCCAGGCCCACGAGCAGGAGCTGCTGGCCGAGGCCCTCGCCGAGAAGGACGGCCTGCGCGCCGAGATCGAGGCCCTGCGCGCCGAGAGCCGGGACATCGCGGCCCGCTCCGACGCGGTGATGCGGTCGTTCTACGACGCGCGGAAGCGGTACTTCGACTACCTCTACCGGGAGAACCTCGACGCCTGGATCGTGCTCGACCCGGTCATCACCGTCCACCCGGACGAGATCTTCTTCGAGGCGTTCAGCCTCGACGAGTCGAGCTACGGGCGCCTGTCCTGCGACCACGACACGTTCGCGCGCATCGGCGACATGGCCTGCGGCACGACCAACATCGACTACAGCCACGCCCTCTACGACGAGTTCCAGAAGATCCGCAGCTACCGCGACACCGAGCTGGCGATCGACCCGACCGGCTTCGCGGTCCAGACCTCCGGCGAGGCCGCCTACCGCGAGGACAAGATCGACCTGCCCGATTCCTGGATGCGGGGCTTCCTGCAGGTGTCGAGCGCCATGGCGCAGCCCGCCCACGCGGTGGACCTGCACCCGGTCGACATGCACGCGATCCTGACCCGCCTCGCCGCGCGCCGGGAGCGCCACGGCCCGCGCTCCCTGCGGTTCCTGCTCGAGCCCGGCCGGCCGGTCAGCGTGCTGATCGAGCCCTGGAACGAGCGGCTGACCTTCCGGCGCTCGATCTACCGCGGGAGCGAGGCCGCGGAGATCCGCCTGTGGGGCCGGCGCCGCCTCGCGATCCTGGCCCGGACCCTCCCGCTCGCCCGGTCGGTGCGGCTGCACCTCCTCGGAACCGGGCTGCCCGCCTTCGCGGTGGTGGATTTCGGCGGCCTGCGCTTCACCCTCGGCCTGTCGGGCTGGACCGCCAACGACTGGTCCCGGGCCGGGCAGTTCGACCTGCTCGCGCCCCGGGCCGACGTCGACGCCGACACCGCCGCCCGGGTCTTCGCGGCGCTCCGGCGCCACCACGCCGCCGATACCGGCCAGCTCGCCGCCGAGACCGGCCTCGACCGGTCGACCGTGGAGGCGGCGCTCGGCGGCTACGTGCAGGCGGGCCGCGCCATGTTCGACCTCGACAAGCGGGTCTACCGCCTGCGGGAGCTGACGCGGGAGCCGCTGGCGCCGGGCGCCCTGCGCTTCGCCTCCGAGCAGGAGGCCAGGGCCGACCGGTTCCTGGCGGCCGGACTGGTCACCCTCGGGCCCGTCGAGCCGGCCGGCGACAGGCGGCGCCTGAGCGGGACCGTGCTGGACGACGGCCGGAGCCTGACGCCCGCGGTGGAGCTCGATTCCGACGACCACATGGTCGGCGGCAGCTGCCAGTGCGGCTTCTACACCCACAACCGGCTGACCCGGGGGCCCTGCGAGCACATGCTGGCCGTGCGCCGCCTCGTCCACGCCCAGGTCGAGGGCAAGCCCGCGCGGTGGCAGGCGTGAGGCGGGCCCGATTGATGCGGCCGCGCGCCTGGCCTATCCTGACCGCGACAGGGGGCGTCGGCCGGGGCGGACCTTGCATTTCGGGCGGCGATTCGCCGTCCCTGCACCCTGCCCGGCAAAGCGTCACTGGCCCGCTCTTCACTGGGCCGGCACTGACCACCGGTGCGCGTTCGCGGTTTGGGTTCGCTGAACCCAAACGCGCACCGGTGGTCGTGCCGGCGTCGAGTGGACCGGGCCAGTCCCGAGACTTGACGAAGGCATCCCGGCCGACGTCCCCCGTCACGCCCGCCCGCGTCCCACCTCCCGCCGCCCGCGCCGGAGGCCGCCGATGAGCGAGCAGCCCGGCAGCCTGACCCGCCAGCAGCTCTACGACCGGATCCGCGAGAGCTCGAAGGACGAGGTCATCCTCGAGGAGATGATCCGGCTCGGCTTCTGGCCGGACGGGGCGGCGCAGCCCAACCCGCCGGACGACCTGATCCGCCGCCGCGGCGAGATCGCCCGCGCCCTCGCCGACCTGCACCGGCGGGAAGCGGCTTGGCGCGACCCCGAGGCCGCCCTCAGGGAGATGCATCGCCGGCGCAAGACGGCGGCGCTGGAGCGGCGGCGCGAGACCAAGCTGCGCAACGCCCGCGACCGCCACGCGCGGGCGCAGGCGTGGCACGCGCGCCGGGAGGTGGAGATCCTCCATCTCGGCGACGGCGTCTCGGCCGGCCTCGCGAACGCGGACACGAACGCGGACGCTCCGGGGCGGGGGCCCGCCCCCGGTCTCCCGCCCCTGGCGAGCCCGAAGGCGCTGGCCGAGGCCATGGGGATCGGCCTCGGCGAGCTGCGCTTCCTCGCCTATGACCGGGCGCTCAGCACGGTGAGCCATTACCGGCGCTTCACCATCCCCAAGAAGGCCGGCGGGCTGCGCCGCATCTCGGCGCCGATGCCGCGCCTGAAGCGGGCGCAGTACTGGATCCTCGACGCGCTCCTCGCCCACGTCCCCGTGCACCCGGCGGCCCACGGCTTCGTGCCCGGCCGCTCGATCGTCACCAACGCGGCCGCCCATGTCGGGCGGGACGTCGTGGTCAATCTCGACCTCAAGGACTTCTTCCCGAGCCTCGATTACCGGCGGATCAAGGGGAAGTTCCGGGGCCTGGGCTACGCCGAGCCGGTGGCGACCGTGCTGGCGCTGCTCTGCACCGAGCCGGACGTGGACGCGGTCGAGATCGACGGCGCCCGCCTCTACGCCGCCCGGGGACCCCGCCGATTGCCGCAGGGCGCGCCGACGAGCCCGGCGCTCACCAACCTCGTCTGCACCCGGCTCGACGCCCGGCTCGCCGGCCTCGCCGGCAGCCTCGGCTTCACATACACGCGCTACGCCGACGACCTGACCTTCTCGGCCTCCGGCGAGGGCGCCGGGAAGGTCGGTGCGCTGCTCAAGTACGTCCACGCCATCGTCGCAGGGGAGGGCTTCACCGTCCATCCCGACAAGACCCGGGTGATGCGCCGCGGTCGGCATCAGGAGGTGACCGGGCTCACCGTCAACGAGCGGGTCGGCGTGCCCCGGGAGACCCTGCGCCGCTTCCGCGCCCTCCTGCACGGGCTCGAGCGGCACGGTCCGGCCGGGCGCCGCTGGGGCGCGGCCGGCGAGGCGGGCGTGCTCCGCGCCGCGATCGGCTTCGCGCAGTTCGTCCGGATGGTCTCGCCGGAGACCGGCGCGCCGCTGGTAACGCAGGCCCGCGCCCTCGCGGACCGCCATTCGGCGCCGGCGCCGGCGCCCCGGCAGCCGGACTTCCGCGCCCGGTCCGCGCGCGGCGAGGTGCCCCTCGCCCGCTGGTGGGTGCCGGTTTCCCGCCCCGCGCCCGAGCCGGACCCGATCCTCGTCGAGGCCGAGGCGGCCGCCGCGCGGGAGGCGGAGGCGGCCGAGATCGCGGCCCGCGCGGCCCCGCCGGTGCCGGGCCGCAGCGGCGTGCCGGCCTCGAAGTCG
>NZ_JBKFAV010000033.1:0-70423 GCF_053345825.1 Methylobacterium sp. C33D | reverse complement strand
CGACATGATCCGCGACACCCGCGAGCTCCTGACCTCGCGCGGCTACGAGGAGGGCAACCACGGCGAGGCCGCCCACTACGTCATCGAGAAGGCCTTCGTCGAGAAGTAGCGCGGACCCGCAGGCCGGATCTCGACCCGGCGAGGCGCGCGGGCCGGACGCCCGATCGGCGCGGCGCCGGCAGGCGCGGGATTCAGGCCGCCCGGACCCAGACCGCGGTGTCGTGGAAGGCGGCGCCGTCGTTGGGGACGGCCGGCGCGGACCCGATGAGCGCGTTGATGCCGCCGCCCCCGCCGATGAAGGCCGCGCTGGGCCACAGGCTCTCGACCACCACGACGCCCGGCTGCTGGCCCTCGGCGAGGCGGGCGTGCAGCCGGACGCGGCCGCGGGCATTGCCGACCTCGACGGCGTCGCCCGTCCCGATCCCGAGCCGCGCGCCGTCCGCCGGATGGATCAGGCAGGTGGGCCGCCCCTCGCGGCGGAGCGATTCCGGCACGTTGGTGAAGGTCGCGTTGAGGAACTGGCGGGCCGGCGGGGCGATCATGCGGAACGGGTGCTCCGCGTCGGCGGGCTCGGCCTCCGGCCAGTGATCGGGCAGGGCCGGCATCCCGGCCGCGCGCGGCCCGAGCGCCGCCCAGTCGGGGGCGAAGCGGAAGCGCCCGTCGGGATGGCCGAACCCGTTCAGGAAGTGGCTCTCGGCGAAGTCCGGCTGCGCGTCGATCCAGCCCGCCGACTCCAGCCTGTCGAGGCCGCCCCAGCCGGAGCGCTCCAGGGTCGCGTCGGCGAGGTCGCGGGCGGTGAGGCGGAAGCCCGCGTGGTCCGCGCCGAGCCGGGCGGCGAGCCCGGAGAGAAGCGCGTGGTTCGAGCGACACTCGCCCGGCGGCTCCAGGATCGCGGGCCCGGCCTGGATGTGGCTGTGACCGCCGGCCCCGTAGATGTCGTCGTGCTCCAGGAAAGTCGTGGCCGGCAGCACGAGATCGGCGAGCGCGGCCGTCTCGGTCATGAACTGCTCGTGCACGGCCACGAACACGTCCGGCCGCGCGAGGCCGGCGCGCACCCGGGTGCTGTCGGGCGCCGAGACGGCGGGATTGGCCGACTGGATCAGCATGGCGCGCACCGGCGGGCCGCCCTGCAGGGCTTCGGGATCGTCGGCGAGCACGGCGCCGATCCGGCTCATGTCGAGCTCGCGCACGCCCGGCGCCCTTGCGTCGAGCCCCTCCGTCAGGGTCTTGTCCCAGTTGAAGATCGCGGCCTGCTGCCAGAGGGCGCCGCCGCCTTCGTGCTGCCACGCGCCGGTGACGGTCGGCAGGCAGGTCACCGCGTGGAGGTTCACGGCGCCGTTGCGGCTCCGGGTGAAGCCGAAGCCGCAGCGGATGTAGCTGCGCGGCGTCCGGCCGTAGAGCGCCGCGAAGGCCTCGATGGCGGCGGGCTCCAGCCCGGTGATCGCCGCCGCCCATGCGGGCGTGCGCGACGCCAGATGCGCTTCCAGAGCGGCCGTGTCCTGCGCGTGGGCGGCGAGGTAGGCGCGGTCCGCGTGACCGTCGCGGAACAGGACGTGGAGCACCGCGCAGGCCAGCGCCCCGTCGGTCCCGGGCCGGGGCGCGAGGTGGAGATCGGCGGCCGCCGCGGTCCCGGTGCGGTACGGATCGACCACCACCAGCTTGGCACCGCGCGTCTTGCGGGCGCGGCTGATGTGGGTCATCGCGTTGACCTGCGTGCTGACCGGGTTGCCGCCCCAGACCACGATCAGGTCGGAGAGCGCCATCTCGCGGGGATCCGGTCCAGCGATCCGGCCAACCCCGGCGCTCCAGCCCGCGATCGCGACCGCCGTGCAGATGGTGCGCTTGCGCCGCGAGTAGCCCATGACGTGGGTGAGCCGATGGATGCCGTCGCGCTGGACGAGGCCCATGGTCCCGCCGGAATTGTACGGCCAGACCCCCTCAGCCCCCCACCGGTCCGCCGTCTCCGAGAAGGCCGCGGCCAGCCGGTCGAGCGCCGCGTCCCAGGAGATCCGGCGCCACGCCCCGCCGCCCTTCGCGCCGACGCGCTCCAGCGGGTGGAGGATCCGGTCCGGGTGGTGGACGCGGTCGCCGTAGCGGCTGACCTTCGCGCAGATCACCCCGGCCGTGTAGGGGTTGTCGCCGCCCCGGACCGCGACGACGCGCCCGTCCGCGACCTGCACGTCGAGGCTGCAGGCCGAGGGACAATCGTGCGGGCAGACGGTCCGGACCAAGCGACGTACTCCCGTGGCGCCAGCATGGGGAAGCAAGGACCGTGCGGTTCTGGGCCTTCCGCCGGAGGACCGCAAGGCGCGGCGGCACCGGCCGCCGAAGGCTCAGCGCAGGGCGCTCGACATCGCCGACAGGGCGTTGATCACCCGGACGGCCTCCGTGACGTGCGTCGCCGCGAAGACGACCTCGCTGCCCTCCCCCCGCCGCAGGGTCGGCCACAGGCAGAACAGGTCCGCCAGGGCCGGTGTCTGCGCGCGCACGCGAACCTCCAGCGGGCCATCGAGCCGGAAGGGCCGCGCGCGCGCCTCCCGGAGGGCCGCCGCGACGGCCTCGCCGATCGCCGCGCAGCTCTGCGCCGGCGCGAGGCTGATGCCGCTGTTCTGCCCCGTCGCCCGCTTGGTCTCGACGAAGCGCGTCCCCGGGAGCAGCGCGCGGTTCTCCGCGATGAAGACGTCGTCGCCGCTCGCCATCGCCACCGGCACGCCGTGGGCGCCGGCCAGCGCGCCGTAGAGTCCGGCCTCGCCGAGTTCCTGGCCGTTGATCGCGATCCGGGCGAAGGCGAAGCTGTTGACCGTGTGGGCCAGGATGCCGCGCCCGCTCGCCCGCGAATGGTAGCCGACGAGGCAGACCGCATCGATGTCCTGATCGATCCCGGCCATCATCCCGAGGGGCCGCGGCTTGCCCTGCACGGCCTGCGCGCGAGGGTCGAGGAGGTCGGGCGGCATGTTGCGGAAGTCGCCGTGCGAATCGTTGACCAGCACCGCCCGCGCGCCGCCGTCGAAGGCGCCCGCGATGGCGGCGTTGGCCTCCCGCGTCATCAGCACCCGCGCGCGCTCGTACTCGGGATTTCCCGGCGTCGTCTGGACGCGGTGATAGATCCCGGCGACGCCCTCGATATCCGTCGAGATCAGGACGCGCATCGCTCAGGCTCCCAGGATATCGGCCCAGCCGGGCAGGAGATCGGTCAGGGCGTCCCGCCGGTGGCCGTCGCGGCCCGTCACCGCCTCGGCCCGCCAGAGGGCGTGGATGATCGCCTGCTCGATCCCGTCCGCGGCGGCCTCGAACAGCGGGTCGAGCTCCGCGTCGTGCAGCAGGGCGGGCGCCGGCATCGGGCGGGCGGCATCCTGCGGCACCGTGTAGGCCGTCGAGAAGGCGAGCGCGATGTCGCCGCTGCCGTGACCGAACACCGAGCCGGTCCGGGCGAGGCCCGCCCCGGCCCGCAGGGCGAGGCGGCGGAGCTGGCGCGCGTCGAGGGGCGCGTCGGTGGCGAGGATCATGACGATCGAGCCCTTCTCCGGCGGCTCCGCCACGGGTTCGGGCTCCCCGGCGGCCGCCCGGACGTGGGCGGCGAGGGCTGTGCCGCACACCCGGATCTGGGACGGCTTGCCGAAATTCGACAGGACGAGCGTGCCCAGCGTGAACCGGCCCCCCGCGCGCGCGCGGACGCGCCGGGAGGCGGTGCCGATGCCGCCCTTGAGGCCGAAGGTCGACATCCCGCGCCCGGCCCCCACCGACCCTTCCGCGACGGCGGTGCCGGCGGCGTCCAGGGCGTCGCTGTAATGGGACGCCTCCACGGCCATGCGCTGAAGGTCGTTGAGGTAGCCGTCGTTGCACTCGAACACGAGCGGGTTCAGCGTCGGCAGCGCGCGCCCGATCTCCGGATTGTCGGCGATCGCGGCGCGGATCTGGGCGGCCGCCACCGCCGGCACCGCGAAGGTGTTGGTCAGGGCGATCGGCGTCTCCAGGATGCCGAGCTCCTCGACCTGCATCAGCCCGACGGACTTGCCGAAGCCGTTCAGCACGACGCCGGCCGCCGGAACGCGGTCCCGGTAGGGATCGCCGCCGTGCGGCCGCACGACCGTGACGCCAGTCTGCACCGCTCCGTCCGCCAGCGTGCAATGCCCGACGGTCACGCCCGGGACGTCGGTGATGGCGTCGCGCGGACCGCGCGGCAGGCGGCCGACGCGGGGCGCCGGGCGCCGAGGGGCGGCCGGCGTCACAGGCGGTCGATCTTCGGGTCGAGGGCGTCCCGGAGACCGTCCCCGAGGAGGTTGAAGGCCAGAACCGTGAAGAAGATCGCGAGGCTCGGGAACAGCGCGACGTGCGGCGCCGTGACCATGTCGGCGCGGGCCTCGTTCAGCATGGCGCCCCATTCGGGCGTCGGCGGCTGCGCGCCCATCCCGAGGAAGGACAGGCTCGCGGCCGTGATGATCGAGGTGCCCAGCCGCATGGTGAAGTAGACCACGATGCCCGAGATCGTGCCCGGCAGGATGTGGCGCAGGATGATCGTCCGGTCGGGAGCGCCGATGCTCCGCGCGGCCTCGATGTAGGTGCTGTTCTTCAGGACCAGGGTCGTGCCGCGCACGAGGCGCGCGAAGGCCGGGACGCTGAAGACCGAGACCGCCACGACGACGTTGACGAGCCCGGACCCCAGGATGGCGACGACGCCGAGCGCCAGGAGGATGCCCGGGAAGGCGAACAGCACGTCGGACATGCGCATGACGATCCGGTCCCACCAGCCGCCGTAATAGCCCGCCAGGAGGCCCAGCACGGTCCCGACGAGGCCGCCGACGGCGACCGAGAGGAACCCGGTCGCCAGCGAGATCCGCGCGCCCTCGATGATGCGGCTCAGGATGTCGCGCCCGAGGGGATCGACGCCGAGCCAGTGCGCGAGAGAGGGGCCCTCGTTGATCCGGTCGTAGTCGAAATCGTTGACCGGGTCGTAGGGCACGATCCACGGGGCCAGCACGGCGACCGCGACCAGCAGGCCGATGAAGCCCAGGGCGACGACGGCGACGCGCTGGCGCCGGAACTTGCGCCAGAATTCCGACCACGGCGTCCGGATGCCGGTGGGGACGGGCGCGACGGTGGGGGCGGCGGGGACGAGGATGTCGGTCACGGCCGGCTCACCTGTAGCGGATGGTCGGGTTGATGAGGCCGTAGAGCACGTCCACGACCAGGTTTATCAGGATGAACTCCAGGGAGAACAGCAGGACCAGGGCCTGGATCACCGGATAGTCGCGCTGGTTCACGGCATCGACGAGCAGGCGGCCCATGCCGGGCCAGTTGAACACCGCCTCCACGACGATCGAGCCGCCGAGCAGGAAGCCGAACTGCAGGCCCATCATGGTCACGACCGGGATCAGGGCGTTGCGCAGGCAGTGCTTGGCGATCACGACGCGCTCCTTGAGCCCCTTGGCGCGCGCGGTGCGCACGAAATCCTCGCCGATGACCTCCACGAAGGCCGCGCGGGTGAAGCGGGCCATCACGGCGGCCACGGCCGCGCCCAGCGTCAGCGACGGCAGCACGTAGTGCCGCCACGTGTCGGCGCCGACGGTCGGCAGCCAGCCGAGCTCGACCGAGAAGATCTGCATCAGGAGGATGCCCAGCGCGAAGGCCGGGAACGAGATGCCGGACACGGCGAGCGTCATCCCGACCCGGTCGGGCCATGCGTTCCGGTAGACCGCCGAGACGATGCCGATGATCAGACCGAAGGCGACCGCCCAGGCCATGCTGGTGAGGGTGAGCAGGAGGGTCGGCAGGAAGCGCTCGCCGATCTCGGTCGAGACCGGGCGGCGGGTGCGGATCGAGACGCCGAGATCACCGCGGGCGAGGTTGGCGAAGTAGCGCACGAACTGTTCCGGCAGGGGCCGGTCGAGGCCGAGCTCTGTGCGCACCAGGGCCACCGTCTGGGCGTCGGCATCCTGCCCGGCCGCCAGCCGGGCCGGATCGCCGGGCAGCAGGTGGACGAACAGGAAGACCAGGACCGAGACGATCAGCAGCGTCGGCAGCAGCCCGAGGAGCCGCTTGAGCAGGAAGGTCAGCATAGGCTCGCGCCCGGGATCCGGGGTTTCCGTGAGGCGATCGCGCGGGCGCGCCGCGCCGGGCCGGCCGTCGAACAGGCCAGCCGGCGCAGCGCCCGCGATCGGCGGCTACTGAGCGACGGCGATCGCGCCGGAATCGATGTTGCCGTCGGGCATGACGTAGACGCCGGAGAGCCGCGCGGAGGTGGCGTAGAGATTCTGCTCGGTGACCAGCGGCGCCCAGGGGGCGTCCTTCATCACGATCTCCTGGGCCTTAGCGTAGAGCTCGGCCCGCTCCGCGTCGTTCGTCGAGACGAGCGCCTTGGCGAGCAGGGCGTCGAACTCCGCGTTGCTGTAGTAGGCGGTGTTGTTGAGCTTGGGCGGCCACGCCTCCGTGGCCAGCAGCGGCCTCAGGCCCCAGTCGGCCTCACCGGTCGAGGACGACCAGCCGGCATAGTAGAGGCGGACGCGGGCGGTCTTCGGGTCGGGGGCGGTCTGCACCCACTCGGTGCGCTGGCCGGGCTCCAGGGCCAGGGTCTGCACCTTGATGCCGACCTGCCCGAGCTGCTGCTGGAGGAACTGGATCGCCTTCTGGGCGGTGGTGGTGGTGTAGGCGCTCCAGAGAGTCGCCTCGAAGCCGTTCGCGTAGCCGGCCTCCTTCAGGAGCTGGCGCGCCTTGGCCGGGTCGTAGGGCCACGGATCCATCTTGTGGGCGTAGCGCACGCCCTGCGGGACGATGCCCTGGGCGGGGAAGGCGTAGCCCGAGAAGGCGACCTTGGCCAAGGCCTCCTTGTTGATCGCGTAGTTGATCGCCTGTCGGACGCGCAGGTCGTCGAACGGCTTCTGCAGCACGTTCATGCTCAGATACCGCTCGATGATCGAGGCGTGGACCTCGATCTTCAGCTTCTTGCTGGCCTCGAGCATCTTGGCCTGCTCGTAGGGCAGCGGGAAAGCGAAGTCGGCCTCGCCGGTCTGCAGCATGGCGGCGCGGGTGCCGTTCTCGGGCACCGGCTTCCACGTGATGGTGTCGACCTTGGGGAAACCGGCCTGCCAGTAATCGGCGAACTTCGCGCCCTTGACGTAGTCGGTCTGCTTCCAGTCGACGAAGGTGAACGGCCCGGTGCCGACCGGATGGAAGGCGATGTCCTTGCCGTACTTCTTCAGGGCCGTGGGCGAGATGATCGCCGCCGAGGCGTGGGCCAGCGAGTTGATGAACGGCCCGAAAGGCTCCTTCAGGGTGATGCGCAGGCTCGTGGGCGAGAGCACCTCGATCGTCTTGATGCGGTTGAACTGGTTGTAGCGCGCGAGGTGGTTCTCCGGGTCGAGGACGCGGTCGAGGTTGGCCTTCACCGCAGCGGCGTCGAACGTCGTACCGTCGTGAAATTTCACGCCCTCACGCAGCTTGAACGTGTAGACGAGGCCGTCGGGCGAGGTCTCGTAGCTCTCGGCCAGGACGTTGCGGACCTTGAGATCCTTGTCAAAGCCGAAGAGGCCCTCGTAGAACGACTTGGTGACGGCGGTCGTGAGCGTGGTGTTGGTGTTGTACGGGTCGAGGGTCTCGGGCTGGCCGCTGATCGCCAGGATCGGGTCGCCCGCCGCGGCGGCGGGGGCGGTCGCCGCGGCGAGCAGGCCGGCGGCGAGGAGGAAGCGCTCGAACATGGTCAGACCTCGGGGCATGGGACGATCCTGGTGGCGGGGGTAGGCGGTGTCAGGCGGCGAGGCCGCCGACCGTGTGGCGGGCGACGAGATGGCCGGGGCCGATCTCGACGAGGGGCGCGACCTGCGGCTCGTCGCCGATGGCCCGGACCGGGCTCGGGATCTCGTCGGTCAGGAGCCGGCGGGCGCGCAGGTGCCGGCGGGCCGGGTCGGCGACCGGCACCGCCGCCATCAGCTTGCGGGTATAGGGGTGCTGCGGGTTCTCGAAGATCGCCCGGCGGGGTCCGATCTCGACGATCTGGCCGAGATACATCACCGCGACCCGGTGGCTGACGCGCTCGACCACCGCCATGTCGTGGCTGATGAAGAGGTAGGCGAGGCCGAACTCCCGCTGGAGGTCGAGCATCAGGTTCACGATCTGCGCCTGGATCGACACGTCGAGGGCCGAGACCGCCTCGTCGGCGACGATGACCTTCGGGTTCAGGGCGAGGGCCCGGGCGATGGCGATGCGCTGCCGCTGCCCGCCCGAGAACTCGTGCGGGTAGCGCTGGGCCTGGTCGGGGGTCAGCCCGACGCGCTCGAGGAGCCACGCCACCCGCGCCTCGGCCTCGCGGCGCGTCGCGATCCCGTGGACCAGCAGCGGCTCCATGATCGAGAACCCCACGGTCAGGCGCGGATCGAGGGACGCGTAGGGGTCCTGGAAGATGAACTGGATGTTGCGCCGCAGATCGCGGAGCCGCCCGGGTGGCAGGTCGCGGATGTTGCCGCCGTCGAACTCGATCAGGCCGCTCTCGCTCTCCACGAGGCGCAGGAGCGAGCGGCCCGTCGTGGACTTGCCGCAGCCGGATTCGCCGACAAGGGCCAGGGTCTCGCCGGGATGGAGATCGAAGCTGACCCGCTCTACCGCATGGACGCGGCGGCGGACGCGATTGAGCAGGCCGCCGCGGATGTCGAACCGGGTGACGAGGTCGCGCACCCGCAGGATCGGCCCGGCGCCGGCGCGAACGGTGTCGTGGGGCGCGTCGACCGCGGCGGGGTCCGCCTGCCCTGCCGGCTGTTCCCGGGCCTCGGCCCGCAGCAGGTCGAATTTCCGTGGCAGGTCGCTGCCCGCCATGGCGCCGAGCTTGGGCACGGCGGCGAGCAGCGCCTCGGTGTAGGCGTGGCGCGGCGCGGCGAAGAGTGCGGGCGCCGCCCCCTCCTCGACCTTGTCGCCCCGGTACATGACCAGCACGCGGTCGGCGATCTCGGCCACGACGCCCATGTCGTGGGTGATGAAGACGACACCCATCTTCATCTCCGCCTGCAGGCTGCGGATCAGCTCGAGGATCTGCGCCTGGATCGTGACGTCGAGGGCCGTTGTCGGCTCGTCGGCGATGAGAAGCTGCGGCTTGCAGGACAGGGCCATGGCGATCATCACGCGCTGGCGCATGCCGCCGGAGAGCTGGTGCGGGTAGCGCGTGAGGACGTTGCGCGCCTCGGGGATGCGCACGAGGTCGAGCATCCGCAGGGCCTCGGCCCGGGCGGCGGAGGCGCTCTTTCCCTGGTGGACGCGGATCGATTCCGCGATCTGGTCCCCGGCGGTGAAGACCGGGTTCAGGGAGGTCATCGGCTCCTGGAAGATCATCGCGATCTCGGAGCCGCGGATCGCCCGCATCTTGGCGTTCGGGGCCGCGGCGAGATCGAGGATCTCGCCCGTGCCGCGCCGGAACAGCATCTGCCCGGCCGCGATCCGGCCGCCGCCGTGCTCGACGAGGCGCATCAGGCTCAGCGAGGTCACGGACTTGCCCGACCCGGACTCGCCGACGATCGCCAGGGTCTCGCCGGCGTCGACGTGGAACGACAGGTCGCGGACCGCCTCCACGACGCGCTCGGAGGTCGCGAAGCGGACGGTGAGGCCGGTGACGGAGACGACCCGTCCGTCGGGCATTGCGATGGGAGAGCCGGTCCCGGCTGCGATGCTCGGCATGGCGGATCTCAGCGCGCGTGGGCCGGGACGCGGCGGGTCTCGCCGAAGATCGCGGTGGCCGGCGCCTCGCCGGAGCGGACGAGGCCGCGATACATGCCCTCGGTGTTGAACGGCATCGCGACCCGCCCGCGCGCGTCGACGGCGATCAATCCGCCGCGGCCCCCGACCGCCGGCAGGCTGTCTTCGACGACCGCCCGGGTCGCCGCCGCGAGGTCCTGCCCCCCGTAGGCCATGCGCGCGCAGACATCGTGCGCCGCGGCGACGCGGATGAAGGCCTCGCCCGTGCCGGTGCAGGAGACGGCGGCGAACCGGTCATCCGCGTAGGTGCCCGCGCCGATCAGCGGCGAGTCGCCGATCCGGCCGGGACGCTTGTTGGTCATGCCGCCGGTCGAAGTCAGGGCGGCGAGATGGCCATCGCGGTCGAGGGCGACGGCGCCCACCGTGCCGAACTTGCGGGTCTCGTCGAGGGGGCCCGACGCCGCGTCGTGGTCGAGGGCCACCTGCCCGGCGGCCCGGGCGCGGCGGAGCTGGTCGCGGCGGGCCTCCGTCGAGAAGAAGTCCGGCGCGACCATCTCCAGGCCGTGCTGCTCCGCGAAAGCCTCGGCGCCGGCCCCGGCCATCAGGACGTGCTCGCCCGCCTCCAGCACCGCGCGGGCGGCGCGGCCGGGCCGGCGGACCCGCGCGACACCCGCGACGGCGCCGGCCCGCAGGGTGGCGCCGTCCATGATCGCGGCGTCGAGCTCGTGGGTCTCGGCGCTCGTGAAGACGGCGCCGTGGCCGGCGTTGAACAGCGGGCACTCCTCGAGGAGGTCGACGGCGCGGCTCACGGCGTCGAGGGCGCTGCCGCCGTCGGCGAGGCAGGCCGCTCCGGCCGCCAGGATCTCGGCGAGGGCCGCGTGGTAGCGCGCCTCGCCGGGATCGGCCTGGCCCGACGCGATCGTCCCGGCGCCGCCGTGGATCACGAGAACGGGGCGGTGGTCGCTCATGGAACGGTTCCCGGAGGCGGGGTGTCGGGCAGGTCGTCGGCGCCGCCCTCCGGCGGCCAGGCGGCGTAGTCGCGGTCGAGCCAGGGCAGCACCGCCTCCGTCACGCGCGTCGCGGCCGGCACCAGATCCACGGTGGCGTGGGCGAAGGCGCTCGCCAGGGCCTCCACGAGGGCCGTGAGGCTGGCATCCGAGGCCGCGAAGTAGTGGCAGTCGGTCTGCGCGTAGAGCGCGAGGGTGGCGGTCGCCACCAGGGGCGAGTGCGGCCCGTCGGTCAGCGCCAGCACCGCGGCGCCGTGCTTCCGGGCGATCTCGGCGAGCCGCACCGTGTCGGCGAAGTAGCGCGGCGTGGCCAGGGTGATGACCAGGTCGTCGGCCGTCAGCCGGCGCAGGGTCCGCGCCGCGAAGCCCGGCCCCTCCAGTGTCGCCAGGAGATGGACGTCCTCGCGGTTCACGTCGAGGTTGCGCGCGAGGATGCCGGCCGGCCAGCTGCTGCTGCCCAGGCCCACGACGTAGACCCGCCGGGCCTGCCGGATCGCCTCGACCGCGCGGCCGCAGGTCTCGCCGTCGAGCCCGCGCCGCGTCGCCTCGATGTTGCGGATGATGTCGGCCAGGGCTCCGTCGAGGATCCCGGACACGCTCGCGGGCTGCTCCCGTCCGCCGCGCAGCTTCTCGACCGGGGCCAGCGCCTTCTCGTAGCCGAGGACGAGGGCCGCGCGGAACTTCGCGTAGCCCGCGTAGCCGACGGCCCGGGCGAACCGGTTGGCGGTGGCGACGGAGACGCCGACGAGATCCGCCAGCTCGTTCACCGGGAGCGTCGCGGCGCGCAGCGGATGGTCGAGGACGAACCGGGCGACCTGCCGGTGGGCGGCACTGAGGGACGGATAAGCCTGCGCGATGCGCTGGGCGACGGATGCTTCCCCCGGTTGCAGTGCCACGGCGCTGGGCTCGATCGAAAATTATCAACTGAGCCGAAGGTGAGAAATTTTTAGATCATTTGCAAGCGCGAGATGCCGCTTCCGGCGGCATCCCCTGCACAAATCATCGCGTTGAACGGGTTGATCGTAGGCACGACGGCGCCGCGTCACGGTCGGACAGAGATCAGAGGCCGCCGGATCCTGTCACAGAGAGGGCCGAACGGCGGAAGGCGCTCGGGATCGGGGAGCGCGGGTCAGCTCGCGGCGTCGAGGGTCGTCTGCGCGGTGCGGAACGCCAGCTGCTTCAGGGCGACCGCGCAGGCGTTGGTGACGTGCAGGCGGGCCAGCCGCTCCGCCTGCGCGGCGTCCCGAACCTGAAAGGCCGCGACGAGGGCGTCGATCTCGGCGAGGCTGTGCGGCAGCCGCTCGGGATGCATCAGGGAGGTCGCCCGCAGCAGGTTGATCCGCGAGTAGAAGCCGCGGAGGATCTCGCGGACGAGATCGTTGCCGCAATGGCTGAGCATCACGTCGTACAGAACGCCCTTGGCGCGCAGGACGCGGTCCGTGTCGCCGGAGCCGGCAGCCTCGCGCAGGTCTCCGGCAGCCCGGCCGAACTCCGCGATCGCGGCGTCCGTGGCCTGCATGGCGAATTCGTGCGCCGCGAAGCCCTCCAGCACGGCCCGCAGCGCGTAGAGCTGCCGCGCCTCGTCGACCGAGATCGAGGCCACGACCGGGCCGCGATGCGGGACCGTGTGGACGAGCTTCTCGGCCTCGAGCCGGCGCAGGGCCTCGCGCACGGAGGCGCGGCTGACGCCGAGCCCCTCGCACAGCTCGCGCTCGATCAGCCGCTCGCCGGGGGCGTAGACGCCCGAGGTGATCGCCTCGCGGACGGCGTCCTCGACCTTGTGCCGGAGCGTGTCCGGCTGGATGGCCCTGATCTTGTTCATCGCTGGGTCTTCGGGGAGCGCTGCCGAGCCGAACCGGTGACATGGCGCAGCCTCGGGTGGCAAGGCGTGCCGCGAGGCGCGTCGGTCAGCCCCGGCCCCGCGCGGCCAGTTCGTCGCGCAGGATCGGCGCGGCCAGTTCCGCGCCGTGCATGCCGATCAGGCTGACGATCTCGAGAACCTCCATGAGTTCTTCCTTGGTCGCGCCGTAGCCGAGGGCGTTCTTCATGTGCATCTTCAGGCCCGGCACGTAGAGGTGGGTCGCCGCCGCGTCGAAGGCGCAGTAGACGAACTCCTTCATCTTCGGCGTCAGCACGCCGTGGCGCCAGGGCCAGGCGGAGAAGTCGAGATAGCCCTCGAACAGGTCGGGATCGAGCTCGAGAAGACCGTCCCAGAACGTGTGCCAGTAGCCCCTGTCGCGGGTGAAGTCGGATTTCAGCCGCTCCTGACGCGGCGTGAGCGGCGCGGGGCCGCTCCGCTGCCCGGCCTCCTCCAGCACCTCCAGCAGCAGCGGCACGCCGATGTTGCAGGCGTGGATGCCGAGAGTCGCCGTCAGGGCCAGGACCTCGGTGATCTCCTCGGCGCTCGCGCCCGCGTCGAGGGCGTTGCGGATCTGGCGGCGGGTCCCGGGCGCGTAGAGATGGGTCGCGGCCGTCGCGGCCGAGAGCGCGATCAGGGCGCGGTCCTTCGCGCCGAGATGGTTCCTGCGCACGGGGACCATCGCCAGCCGCGCCCAGGCGTCGAGGAAGCCCGGGGCCAGCTCGGCCAGGGCCGCCTGCTCCGCGTCCCAGTAGCCCAGCTCCCTCTCCACGGTGTGCCGCAGGCTTTCCGGGCTCGGCGCGGGCCCGGTCATGCCGTGGCTCCGGCGTAGTCGGCCTCGACCACCTCGTCCTGCCAGTCGGTCTTGCCGAGCGAGATCGCCGTGTGGAGCAGGTAGCTGTCGGCCGCCGCGCCGTGCCAGTGCCGCTCGTCCGCGGGGATCCAGACCGTGTCGCCCGCCCGGATCGGCTGCGCCTGCTGACCCGCGACGCAGATCCAGCCCTTGCCGGCGGTCACCTGCAGGATCTGCCCCTGCGCGTGCGCGTGCCAGAAGGTCCGCGCGCCGGGCGTGAAGAAGACGTTGTTGATCATCACGCCGTCCGTCGACGGCATCACCGGGTCGGCCCAGACCTGCCCGGTGAAGGTCGGCCCGCGGCTCTCGGACTTGGCGCTGTTCTCGCGACCGTGGAAGATCTGCATCGTATCCTCTCAGTTCTCGTGTCGGTTGCCGTGGAGCCGGACGCCGCCGGAGACGTCGCCGATGGCGTCGACGACGCGGTTGGAGATGACGTCGCCGTAGCCGAGCGCCGTGGCGAGGCCGAAGCTCGCCATCGGACCCGCCGCGTTGAGGGAGGCGACGCCGAGTTCGTGCAGGAGATCGGTGTAGAGGACGACATCCTTGGTCATCAGCTTGCCGGTCAGGCCGCCTTCCAGGTAGTCGCCGTCGACGATCTTCGGGAAACGGTTCAGCGTCGCGAAGTTGACGCCGCTGGAGGCGTTCAGCACCTCCAGGAGCCGGTGCAGGTCGAGCCCGGCCTTCCGCCCCGCGACCATGACCTCCGCGGTGGCGGCGAGGCTGACCGCGTTCAGGAAGTTGTTGAGCAGCTTGGTCGTGTGGCCGGCGCCCGAGCCGCCCATCACGACGACCTTTCGGGCGATCGGCGCGAACACCCAGCCCAGCCGGTCGATGATTGCGGGGTCGCCGCCGACCATCAGGGTCAGCGTGCCTCTCTCGGCCGCGGCGGCGCCGCCGGAGATGCCGGCGTCGACGTAGGCGACGCCGCGCTCGGTAAGCGCCGCGGCGAGGCGGCGCGTCGAGCTGGCCGAGGCGGTGCTGAGGTCGACGACGATCTGCCCGTCCCGGCAGCCCGCGAGGACGCCGCCCGCGCCGAGCACGACGCGCTCGACCACCTTGCTGTCGGGCAGGGACATCAGGACCACGTCCGCCGCACCGACGACCGCGGCGATCGAGGCCGCTTCCGTCGCGCCCCAGCGCGAAGCGGCCTCCCGGTCGGTGTCGTAGCCGACGACATCGATCCCCGCCCCGGTCAGGCGGCGCGTCATGCGGCCGCCCATGTTGCCGAGCCCGATGAAGCCGATCCGGTTCCCGTTCATGCTGCGTCCTCCGCGCGGCGTCCGGCTCAGTGGCCGGTGCCGAAATCGACGTCCTTGGTCTCCGGCCCGATGAGCGCGCCGACGGTGCCGATCAGGCCGCCGGCGATCAGCAGGGCCACGGGCGTCAGCGCGAGGGGCATCAGCGCGCTCAGCCAGTCCATGTAGAAGGCGTAGAAGGACGGGATCACCACCGAGAGGCTGAACCCGATGCCGAAGCCGGTGGCGCGGACATCCGTGGCGAAGCGCTCGTTGATGTAGGTGACGATGACACCCCAGGGCGAGGTCACGATCACCGCGAGGAGGCTGACCAGCAGCACGCGGGTTCCGAACGCCATGTCGGGCGTGACGGTCAGCGTGTAGAGGATGTACGCGCCGACGGTGGCGATCAGCGGGCCGACGATCACGAAGAACCGCCGGCGGCCGATGACCTGCCCCAGCAGGCCGGAGCCGATGTAGCTGAAGAACAGGATCGTGTAGCAGATCATCAGCGTCGCGGTCAGCGCGAAGCCGTTGAGGTGCAGGGTCTTCACCAGCAGACCGGTCGGCATGTAGATCGTGATGATGTTCTGCGTCATCCAGAAGCCGGTCATCAGCAGCAGGACCTGCAGGAGGTCGCGCCCGCCCTTCCCGGAGAGCAGTCCCGCCATGGGCGACGTCTCGGCCTGTTCGGCCCCGGCGGCGGCCTCCTTCTTCCAGACCTCCGATTCCGAGACCTTGTGGACGTAGTAGAGGGCGAGCAGGCCGGCCAGCGCCGCGCCGACGATGAAGGGGATGCGCCAGCCCCAGACCGTGTAGGGCGACCCGGGCCCGTCGAGCGGGAACAGGTAGAACATCAGCATCGTGATGAGATTGATGCTGACATAGGCGGCCGGGAAGCCGGCGATGATCAGCCCGCCGACGAAGCCGCGCTTGTCCTTCTTGGAATACTCGATGGCGAGCGGCATCGCGCCCGTGTAGCCGCCCCCGAGGAAGATCCCGTCGAGGAAGCGCAGCAGCACCAGCAGGATGTACGAGGCGAGGCCGAGCGTCTCGTAGCCGGGCAGCAGGCCGATCAGCAGCGTGATCACGCCGAAGCCGGCCACCGAGTAGATCGAGGCTGCCCGGCGCCCGACCTTGTCGGCGATCAGACCGAAGATGAGCGCGCCGATCGGGCGGCCGAGGAGCGTGGTGATGAAGACGAGCGAGGCCAGCACCGTCTCCATCTGGGGAGACAGGTTCTTCGGCTGGAACATGAACATCACCGGTGCCAGCGCGACCACCGGCAGGTAGATGTCGAACATGTCGATGTATTCGGAGAAGAACGCGCCGCGGATCGCGCTCCTGCGCTTCTCCTCGATCGACTGGGACGCGGCCGGGCGCGCGCCCGCTCCGTCCGTTGCCAAAGCTGCCGACGTGACCGACATGGCGTCTCCCTCCCTGCTCGTCTGCCGCGCAGTTTCTTGACTGCGTCGGACTCAGGTGCGGGTCCGTACCCGCGCGGCGCGGGCTCGCGCCCGCGCATTGGTTCGCGGGATCAGCGCCCGCCGGCCTGCTCCGCGTCCCACGCGGCGATCGCCGCGGAGGCGGTCCGGAAGGCGGCCAGGGCCGACGGAGCGCCGCAATAGACGAGCGCCTGCATCAGCACCGCCTGGATCTCGTCCTTGGTCACGCCGTTGTTGAGCGCGCCTTTGACGTGGACGCCGAGTTCGTGGTGCTGGTTCATCGCGGTCAGCATCGCGATATTGAGCATGCTCCGGGTCTTGAACGGCAGCGTCTCGTCGCCCCAGACCGCGCCCCAGCAATACTCGGTCACGAGCCGCTGGACCGGGCGATTGAACGCGTCGGCATTGGCCCAGGACTTCTCGACATGGGCGGCGCCGAGGACGGTCTTGCGGTTCTCGAAGCCTCTGCCGAACAGCTCGCTCTCATCGGACATCTGGTTCTCCTGGTCGGGGCCGACGCGCGCGGGCGCCGGCCGCATCGCGCGGGACGGATCAGTCGAGGCCGAAGCCGATCATTGCCTTGGTCTCGAGGTATTCCTGGAGACCGGCCTCGCCCCATTCCCGGCCGTTGCCGGACTGGCGGTAGCCGCCGAACGGGGCGTGCACGTCCGGAGGCGGATAGTTGATGTGGACCTGCCCGCCGATGAGCCGCCGCGCCACGGCGCGCGCCCGGTCGCGGTCCCGACCCTGCACGTAGGCGGCGAGCCCGTAGCGCGAGCCGTTGGCGATCGCGATCGCCTCGTCCTCGCTGTCGTAGGCGAGGATCGACAGGACCGGCCCGAAGATCTCCTCCCGCGCGATGGTCATGTCCGAAGTCACGTCGGCGAACACCGTCGGGCGGACGTAGAAGCCGCGATCGAGGTGGTCCGGCCGCTCCGGGCCGCCGGCGACGAGCCGCGCGCCCTCGGCGATGCCGGTGCGGATCAGCCCGACGACGCGCTCGTACTGGGCGCGGTTGACCACCGGGCCGAGATCCGTCTCGGGATCCGCGGTCGGGCCGAGCCGGAAGCCCGACGCCGCCTCGGCCGCGATCGCGGCCGCCTCGTCCATCCGGTCCCTGGGCACGAGCATCCGCGTCGGGATGGAGCAGGACTGGCCGGAATTGGTGCAGCAGGCCGCGACGCCGCGCCGGACCGCCTGATCGAAGTCGACATCCGGGAGCAGGATGTTGGCCGACTTGCCGCCGAGTTCCTGCGCGACGCGCTTGATGGTCGGGGCCGCCGCCCGGGCGATCTCGATCCCGGCGCGGGTCGACCCGGTGAACGAGACCATGTCGATCCCCGGATGGGCGGCGATCGCGGCGCCGACGCCGGGGCCGTCCCCGTTTACGAGGTTGAACACGCCCGGCGGGACGCCCGCGTCGTGGAGGACCTGCGCGAACAGCATCGCGCTCACGGCCGAGAACTCGCTGGGCTTCAGAACCATCGTGCAGCCGGCCGCGAGCGCCGGGGCGATCTTCACGACGATCTGGTTGATCGGCCAGTTCCAGGGGGTGATCAGGCCGCAGACGCCGATCGGCTCGCGCCGGATCCGGGTGGTGCCGCGATCCTCCTCGAACGCGAAGCGCTCCATCACCTCGATGAGCGCGTTGAGGTGCGCAGGTCCCCGCGCCGCCTGCCCCTTGCGGGCGAAGCCGATGGGCGAGCCCATCTCCTGCCGGATCGTCTCCGCGAAGGTCTCGAACCGCTCCTCGAACAGCGCGAGGACCCGCCGCAGGATCGCGACGCGCGCGGCGGGCGCCGTCTCCGAGAAGGCCGGGAAGGCGGCGCGGGCGGCGCGCACGGCCCGGTCGACATCCTCGGCATCGCCGAGCGCGAGGGTGCCGAACGCCGTCTCCGTGGCGGGATCGATCAGCGGGAACGGGCGGGCCGCGACCGGCTCGACCCAGGCGCCGTCCATGTAGAAGCGGCTCAGGTCCGGGAGCGCCATGGTCTCAGGCTCCCTCGGCCAGCAGGCGGTACATCTCGGTGTGGTCGGCCGCGTGCCCGACTGCATCGGCGACCGCATGCCAGGTCTCGATGCAGTGCCGGCCGAACCCGAGCGGGTAATCGACCGAATCCGCCAGGGCCCCGGCGATGCCGAGATCCTTGTCCATCAGCTTCAGCGAGAAGCCCGAGGCGAAGCTGCCGCTGAGCATGAACTGCTTGACCTTGTTCTCGGAGGTGTTGCTGCGCCCGGACGAGGCGTTGAGCACGTCGGTCATGGCCTCCGGCGCGATGCCGAAGCGCTGCGCTACGTGGAGCGCCTCGACGGTGGCGAGCAGGCCCGCGGCGGACACGAAGTTGTTCAGCGCCTTGGCGGCATGGCCCGAGCCCGCCGGGCCGATATGCAGGACGGATGAGCCCATCGCCTCCAGCACCGGCCGCCAGCGGGCGAGGAGATCCGCCTCGCCACCGACGAGGATCGCGAGCGTGCCGTCCACCGCCCGCCGCACGCCGCCCGAGACCGGCGCGTCGAGATAGCCGAGCCCCTTCCCAGCGAGCGTCTCGCCGAGGGCGCGGGAGCGCACCGGCTCCGACGAGCTCATGTCGATCACGGTAGCGCCGGCCGGGAGCGCGTCGGCCCAGCCCTCGTCGAGCAGCACCGCCTCGACGATGGCCGAGTTCGGCAGCATCGTGATCAGCAGATCGAGTTCGGACGCGTTCTCCCGCGTGAGCGCCGTCGCACCGAGATCCCGGGCGAGCGCGTCGGTCCGAGCCGTATCCGCGTCGAGCAGGCGGAGCGCGTGCCCCGCCCTGGCGAGGCACCGGCTCATGGGGTCGCCCATCATGCCGAGGCCGATGACGCCGATGGTTCTCTGTTCCATGCCGTGAATGTCCCTGTGGGCGACGACCGGAGTGGACCGGCGGCGCGTGTCCCCGTCAGCGCAGGGCGGAGAAGTCGGTGGGAGCGAGGAAGGTATTCTCGATCCGGGCGACGATCGGCCGGTCCTTCTCGGTCGCGGCACGGGCGGCGATCCAGTCCGGATCGGCCTGGAAGGCGTTCCAGCGCGCCTCGCGCTGGGCCATGTCGTCCCACTTGAGCAGGTAGGTGAGCGCGTGGTTGTCGGGACCGACGAGGGTGGTCCAGAAGCCGACCTGCTCGATGCCGTATTTCTGGAAGAAGCCGAGCGTCGTGGAGCGGAACCGCTCCAGCAGGGCCGGCAGCCGGGTCGGGGCGCAGTAGTAGACGCGCATCTCGACGATCATGGAATCCTCCGGTCAGTAGGTCGGTGAAGCGGTCGGGGGCAGATCGACGCGCGCGATCCAGCCGGCGAGATCCTCGGCCGCCGGCGGGTAGATCGCGAGAACCTGCGGATCGTGGCCCGGGACGATGTGATCCTCGGACTCGGCCAGGCGCCGGACCGTCCGGTAGCCCTCGAACATGTCGCCGACATTGTAGACGATCGGGTAGGCGAGCCGACGTCCGATATTGGCGAAGAAGTGCGCGGCGTCGGAGGCCAGCACGACCCAGCCCCGCGCGGTCCGGACCCGGACGATCTGCAGGCCGTCCGAATGCCCGCCGACCCTATGGAGGGTGATCCCCGGATACAGCGTGTCGGTCGCCTCGCGGAAGCGGACGCGGTCCTCGAAGAGGCGATCCACCATCGCCTTCACGTCCTCGGCGGCGAAGGGGTGGCGGACCTCCGGGTGGCACATGCACCGGCCGGTGCAGAACGCCATCTCGCGCTCCTGGACATGGAAGCGGGCCTTCGGAAACAGATCGTGGTTGCCGGCATGGTCGTAGTGCAGATGGGTCAGGACGACGTCCTCGACCCCCAGCGGGTCGACGCCGATCCGCGCCAGGCCGTCCTCGACCGGCCGCACGATGCTGCGGCCCCGCTTCGTCGCCATCGCCCGGTCGAAGCCCGTATCGACGACGATCGTCCGGCCGCCGCCGATGACGACCCAGACGAAGTAATCGATCGGCATCGGACCGTCGTGGATATCCCCGCCGATGAAATTCTCGCGGGCCATACGGTGATGATGCGCGTACTTGATCGCGTAGATCTCGTAGATCTCTGCGTCCATGCGGGCGTTTCCTTCAGGCGGCCGGTTGATCCGGCTCTCCCTCGCGGACGCGTCTCATCCGCGGAGCGAATTGAGCACGTCGTCAGACAATCTGTCAATCAGGCAACGCGCGGATCGGCGGCGCCGAGCGTCGGCCGCGTCCGGCGGCGGCGTGACCGGCGCGGCCCGTCCGCCGTTCGATCAGGCCTGGGCGTTCCGGCGGCGCATGGCGAAGCCGAACACCCAGAGGGACAGCCCCAGATTGATCGCCGCCACGGTCAGCATCACCTCCAGCAGCGTCAGGAGACCGAACCATTCGGCGACGTAGCCGCAGGCCAGGGGCGTGATGGCCTGCCCGAGGAGCGGGAGGCGGGCGAGCCGGCCCATCGCCGCCGCGTAGTCGCGCTGTCCGTAGAGCGCCAGCGGCAGCGTGCCCCGCACGACCGTGCGCATGCCGTTGCCGGCGCCGTAGAGCAGCATCGCGAGCCACGCCAGGGACGGCATCGTCGCCAGCAGCAGCAGCCCGAGCCCGACGCTGGCGCTCGACAGCAGCAGGGACCAGGCCGGATGGGCGTGCCGCCCGAGGGCGAGTTCGACGACGCGCACGCCGACCTGGGCAGGACCGATCAGGCCGGTCAGGGCCACCGCGGCGGTCGCGCCGACGCCCAGCGTCTGCAGCAGGTTGAGCAGTTGCACCGAGGCGGCGGTCATGATCATCGCCGCCATCGTGAAGGTCACGGCCAGCAGGCGCTCCGCAGGCAGACGCGTCGCCTCGGTCGAGTCGGCCAGCGCGCGGGGCCGGGGCGTCGCCGCCGGCTCGACCGCGGGCCGGCTCCGCGCCGGCAGCGCCCAGGCGAAGAGCGGGACCACGAGGGCGACCGACAGGATCGCGTAGGTGAGGCAGGCCCCGCGCCAGCCGACATGGTCGACCAGGAACCGCGTGGCCGGCCAGCAGAGCGAGACCGCGAAGCCCGACGAGATCGCGATCTGGGTCATCGCCCCCCGCGCGTTGGAGCCGTAGGCCTGGCCGATCGCGGCGAAGAGCGGGTCGTAGAGCGCGGCCGACATGCCGAGACCGGCGACCACCCAGGCGAGCAGGAAGACTGGCAGGGATTGCGCGAGCGCCATCAGCACGAGGCCGGCCGCGATGATCGTGGCGCCGGTGACCAGGACCGGCCGCCCGCCGTGACGCCGGATCGTTCGGCCGACGAACGGCGCCGGCAGGCCCGACACGAAGATCGCGAGCGAGAGCGCGCCCACCACCATCGCCTGCGGCCAGCCGGTCTCGGCGACGATCGGGTCCGAGACGACCGCGGTGAGGAAGAACGTGCCGCCCCACAGGACGATCTGCGTGACGCCGAGGGCGATGTTACCGGCGAGGGTCGGACGCGGCGGCGTACCGGGCGGCTCGGAGCCGCGCGTGGTTGGGGCGCCGGGCACGATGATGTGGTCTCCGCTGGGTCGTGTTCGAGGCCGCAGGGCCTCGAACCTCATTAGCGCGCCGCCGCGCCCGGCAGCTCCGCGATCCGCGACCTTCAGCCGCGCACCGGCTTCGGACGTCGCGGCGCTCCCGGGCACGACCGGCCTCAGGGCCGGGACGGATCCTCCGGCAGGAATCGCGCGACCGCGTCGTGGATCGTCGCGGCGATCTCCGCTTCCCGACGCTCGAACGCGTCGAGAAGGCCTGACACCGCGATCGCCAGCGGGCGGCCCCGGCTGTCGACGCGCCTGGGCAACGGGACCGCGATCGAGCCGGCGCCCGGCGTGACGAGGCCGCGGGAGAAGAAGTGCCCATCCCGCCGCAGCCGCGCCAGGTTGGCCAGGACGGCCGCGAGCGCGATCGGCGGCTGCTCGGCTGGCGCCTCGGCGTTGGTGCGGCGGACCAGCGGGCCGACCTCGGCCTCCGGGCTCCCGGCGAGGAGCGCCGTGCCGGTCGCCGACCAGACGACGAGGCGGCGCGTCCCGGGCGGGACGTGGAAGCGCATGGCGGTGCGCGCCTGCAGGACGTGGACGTACTGCGAGAAGATCGCGTTGCGCGCGGCGAGGATCACCGTACCGCCCGTGCGCTCCGACAGGTGCTCGAGCATGCGCACGAGGCTGCCGTCGCGCACCGGCCCCTTGTCGAGCCACGCGCCGAGGAGCGCGACCCGGGGCGACGGCAGGAAGCTGCGGCGCGCCGGGTCGTAGTCGAGGTATCCGAGGCGCACGAGGCTCTTCAGGAGCACCGAGGTCGAGGATTGCGGAACGCTCAGCCGCTCGGCGATCTCGGAGACCCGGGCCTCGCGCTGGATCTCGTCGAACAGCTCCAGGATCTGGAGCACCCGTCCGGCGGACTTAACCAGGCTCAGATCCGAGCCGGCGGGATCGGCCCCCACCGTCAGGTCCGTGGACGCTCCGCCCCGATCACCGGTGCGCTCACCCATGCGGGTACCCATGCGGGCACCCATGCGGGCACCTGCGGGCCGGCCCCCGCGGAGGCCGCACGGGTCGTACCGCCCCTGATCGCCCTCGCACGGATCCGTGGTGCTCACGGCGCATCGCCGGCGCGTCCCCCTGAGGCAGCGCGAGCCCGCGTGCCGTCCGACAGCAGTATAGCGCCCGCGTCAACGGCGCGCTCCATCACACATGTGATATTCTTCAGCAGATGGGCGATGGCGGTTGAAGCCGGGTGCGCGCTCTGCCCTATTCGTCAGCGGTGTCGGACCCGTCTGACCGACCGGCACCGGGAGACCGCGCGGCAAGTGCGGCCCTGTTCGGGAGGGATGTCGATGTCGATCCGCCACGCGGCCGTCGCCGCGCGCCTCCTCGTCGCCGCGCTGATACTTCCGGCCCTCGGCGGGATAGCGCGGGCCGAGACGACCTCCGTCCGCATCGGCCTGCAATACGGCCTCGTCTACCTGCCGGTGATGATCGCCCAAAGCGAGGGCCTGTTCGACAAGCGCGCCAAGGAAGCCGGGCTCGACGGGCTGACCGTGACGCTGACCCGCTTCAGCGGCTCCACCGCGATGAACGACGCGCTGCTCTCCGACAGTGTCGAGCTCGGCACCCTCGGCTCGGCCGGCGCCCTGATCGCGTGGGACAAGACCCGCGGGCGTCAGCAGATCAAGAGCCTCACCGCCCTGAGTTCGGTCGTCTACACGCTGTTCACCGGCAAGCCCGGCGTCGCCGCGCTGAAGGACTTCTCCTTCGGCGACAAGATCGCGGTCCCGGCCTTCAACTCGCCCCAGGCGATCCTGCTGCGGGTCGCGGCGGCGCAGCAGCTCGGCGAGTCCGCCAAGGCCGATGCGCTGATGGTCAGCCTGCCCCATCCGGACGCGACCGCGGCGATGCGCGCCGGACAGGGCATCGCCGGCTACTTCGCGACGCCACCGTTCACGCAGGTCCTGAAGGCGGATCCCAAGATCCGGACGGTCATGACCTCGACCGGCCTGATCGGCAGCGGCGACATCACCGCCGCCACCCTGAACGCCAAGCAGGGCTTCGTCGACGCGAACCCGAAGGTCGCGCAGGCGATCCGCGCCGGGATGGAGGACGCGGTGGCGCTGATCCGCAGCGACCCCCAGCGCGCGGCGACCATCTACCTCGCCTCCGAGCAGGTGCAGATCGACCGTGCGCAGGTCGAGACGATCCTGACCGACGGGTCCATCGTCTACGACGTGGCGCCGAAGGGCATGGTCAACCTCGCCAAGGCGATGGCGACGCAGGGCTTCCTGCGGAAGGTCCCGACCGATTGGCAGGAGATCTTCTTCCCCGGCCTCGAGGGCCGCGACGGCAGCTGAGCGGCGCGCAGTCCGCACGTCCCGCCGCTCACGGAGCCCTCACGGAGCCTCGATGCACAGTTTCCGCTTCAGCGCCGAGCCGCTCCCGCCCGAGGCCGAGGCCGCCCGCGCCTCCGTCCGCGCCTTCCTCGACGCGGAGCTGGCAGCCGGTCATTTCGTGCCGCACCGGACCTCGTGGACGACCTTCGACGCCGCCTTCAGCCGGCGCGCCGGGGCGGCGGGCTTCATCGGCCTGACCCTGCCGGAAGCCTATGGCGGCCACGCCCGTTCCGGCCTCGTCCGCTTCGTCGTCACCGAGGAGATGCTGGCGGCCGGTGCGCCCTGCGGCGCCCACTGGATCGCCGACCGACAGTCGGGCCCGCAGATCCTGCGGCACGGCACCGAGGCGGCCAAGCGGGCGATCCTGCCGCGGATCTGCCGGGGCGACTGCGCCTTCGGCATCGGCATGAGCGAGCCGAATTCCGGCTCGGACCTCGCCGCCGTCCGGACCCGCGCGGTGCGCGACGGCGACGATTGGGTGATCAACGGCTCCAAGATCTGGACGACGAACGCCCATCAGGTCGACTACCTGCTGGCCCTGGTCCGGACCGGCGAGCCCGGGCCGGACCGGCACGGCGGGCTGACGCAGTTCATCATCGACATGGCGGCTCCCGGGGTGACGGTGCGGCCGATCCTCGACCTGTCGGGCCATCACGAGTTCAACGAGGTGTTCTTCACCGATTACCGCGTCGCCGACGCGATGCGGGTCGGCGCGGAGGGCGCGGGCTGGGGCCTCGTCACGGAGGAGCTCGCCTTCGAGCGCTCGGGGCCCGACCGGTTCCTGTCGGATTACCGGCTGCTCGTCGAACTCGTCGACCGGATCGGGCCGGAGCCGGACCGGTTCCAGGCGGTCGAGACCGGGCGGATGGTGGCCCAGCTCACCGCGCTGCTGGGCATGTCGGCCTCGGTGGCCCGCCTCCTCGATCAGGGCGTCGTGCCGGGCGTCGAGGCGGCGCTCGTCAAGGATGTCGGCAACGGCTTCGAGCGCGCGGTGCCGGAGATCGCCCGGCGGCTCGTGCCGGTCGAGCCGAGCCTCACCGCGCAGGGCGACGCCCTCCGCGAGGCTTTGGGCGGCGTGACCCTGCGGGCGCCGTCCTTCACCCTGCGCGGCGGCACCCGCGAGGTCCTGCGCGGCGTCATCGCCCGGGGGCTGGGGCTGCGATGAGCCGGATGGACCACGCGGCAGAGGCCGGCGACGGGATCGACGGGATCGTCCTCGATCAGGTCGAGCGGCTGCTCGCCCAGCACCTCACGCCGGCGCTGCTGGCCGCCTGCGACGGGACCGCGGGCGCGGCCGCAAGGGCGGCGGTTCACTGGCCGGCGGATCTCTGGACGGCGCTCGCCGAGAGCGGCCTGCCGCTGGCGCTGGTGCCCGAGGCGGAGGGCGGGATCGGCCTCGCCGCCACGACCGCGGCCCGGCTGATCCGGCGCTGCGGCCGGGCCGCCCTCCCCCTGCCCCTGCCGGAGACCGTCGCGGGCGCGGCGCTCTGGGCTGCCGCGGGGGGACAGGTGGCCGAAGACGCCCTGTCGCTGGTCCCGGGCGGCGGCCCCGTGCGGATCGCGCCTCACGCGGAGGGGTTCGTCCTGGACGGCCGGGTCGCGCAGGTGCCGTGGGGCGGTTCGGTGTCCGCCCTCCTCCTCGACGCCGTCGACGCGGCCGGCATCCCGCACCTCGTGCGGATCGCCGCGCCCGGGACGCTCCGCGGCACGCATCACAACCTCGCCGGCGAGCCCCGCGACACCCTCGACCTGACCGGGCGCGCCGTCCCGGCCGCCGACGTCCGGGCCGCGCCGGGCTGGGCCGCCGGAGCGGGCGCGTCGTCCGTCGAATCCGTCGGCGCCTGGGTCCGGGCGCAGCAGATGGTGGGCGCCCTGGAGACCTGCCTCGGCTCGGCCCTCGATCATGCGCAGGAGCGGCAGCAATTCGGCCGGCCGCTCGCCAAGTTCCAGGCGATCCAGCACATGCTCGCCGAGGCGGCGGGTGAGGTCGCGGCGGCGAGCGCGGCCGCCGACCTCGCGGCCGCCTGCTGGAATGATCCGCGCTTCGTCCTCGCCACCGCCATCGCGAAGGCGCGCTGCGGCGAGGCGGCGGGCCACGTCGCGGCGATCGGCCACCAGATCCACGGGGCCATGGGCTTCACCCAGGAGCACCCGCTCCACCGGGCGACCCGGCGGCTCTGGTCCTGGCGCGACGAGTTCGGATCCGACGCCCTCTGGCAGGAGCGGATCGGGCGCGCGGTCTGCGCGGGCGGCGGTGCGGCCCTCTGGCCGATGCTGGTCCGCCTGCGCGGCGGCGCCGGCTGAGATGGGAGACCTGTGCGTGCCGGATCACTCCGCCGAGACTCATCCCGCAGAGACGAACGAGGCCGGGCCGCTCGCGGGCGTGCGCGTCGTGGACCTGACCAGCGTGATCATGGGGCCCTCGGCGACGCATATCCTGGCCGATCTCGGCGCCGACGTGATCAAGGTCGAGACGCCGGAGGGCGATTCCTTCCGGCACTACCGGCCGGCGCGCGGCGCCGGGATGGGCGGCAACTTCCTGCACCTCAACCGCAACAAGCGCAGCGTCCGCCTCGACCTGAAGCGGGCGGCGGCGCGCGCGGCGCTGGACCGGCTGATCGCCACGGCCGACGTGTTCGTCCACTCGATGCGGCCCGACGCGATCCTGCGCCTGGGCTACGGCTACGCGCGGGTGCGCGCGCTTAAGCCCGACATCGTCTACTGCGGCGCCTACGGGTTCGGGGCCGACGGCCCCTACGCCCACAAGGCGGCCTACGACGACCTGATCCAGGCGGGCTCGGGCCTCGCGGCGCTCCAGACCGCCGCCTATGGCCAGCCCGGCTACCTGCCCACGGTGCTGTGCGACAAGATCGCCGGACAGGCCATCGCCTGCGCGATCCTCGCCGCCCTCTACGAGCGCCGGGCCGGCGGCGGCGGGCAGGCGGTCGAGGTGCCGATGTTCGAGACCATGGTGGAGTTCAACTTCGTCGAGCACATGGTCGGCTACGCCTTCGAGCCGCCGCTCGGGCCGCCGGGCTTCAACCGGGTCCTGAGCCCGCGGCGCAAGCCCTACCGGACCCGGGACGGCCACGCCTGCATCCTGCCCTACTCGGACCGGAACTGGCGCGACTTCTTCATCCATACCGGCCGACTCGAATTCGTGGACGATCCCCGCTTCGTGCCGCTCGCCGTGCGGGTGGAGAACATCGAGATCCTCTACGCCCTGGTCGAGGAGGAGGCGCCGCGCCGGACCACCGCCGAATGGGTGGCGTTCTGCGACTCGGTGAGCATCCCATGCATGCCGGTCCTCGGCCTGGAGGACCTGCCGGAGGACGCGCACCTGAAGGCGGTGGGCTTCTTCGGCAGCGCCGAGCACCCGAGCGAGGGGCGCTACCGCACCATGCGCCGGCCGGTCTCGTTCAGCGGCAGCCGCTTCGCGATCCGCCGCCACGCCCCCCGGCACGGCGAGCACACCGCCGAGGTCCTGGCCGAGGCCGGGCTCGACCCGGCCGAAATCGCCGCGCTGACCCTTGAGGAGACCGTCCAATGAGCAGCGCGGGCGAGACAGGCGGCGCGGGCGAGGACCTGCTGTTCTCCGTCGCGGAGGGCGTGGCGACCATCACGCTGAACCGGCCCGAGCGGAAGAACGCCTTCACCTTCCCGATGATCGCGGCCTGGACGGCGGCCCTGCAGCGCTGCCGCACCGACGCGGCGATCCGCGTCGTGGTGGTGACCGGCGCGGGCTCGGCCTTCTGCAGCGGCGGCGACATCGTCGAGATGGGCGAGCGCCTCGACCAGCCGCCGGCCCGGCGCAAGGAGGAGCTCTACGGGCGGATCCAGCGCATCCCGCTGACGCTGGAGGATCTCGACAAGCCGGTGATCGCCGCCCTGAACGGGGTCGCCACCGGCGCCGGCCTCGACCTCGCCCTGATGTGCGACCTGCGCTACGCCGCGCGGAGCGCCCGGTTCGCCGAGACCTACGTGCGGGTCGGCCTGGTGCCGGGCGCGGGCGGCGCCCATTTCCTGCCCCGCCTCGTCGGGACCGCGAAGGCGCTGGAGCTGTTCTTCACCGGCGATTTCGTCGATGCCGACGAGGCGCTCCGGATCGGCCTCGTCAACGGCGTCCACGCCGACGCGGACCTGATGCCGGCCGTCGCGGCGCTCGCGCGGAAGATCGCCGAGGCGCCGCCGCTGACACTGAGCCTGATCAAGCGGGCAGTCTACCAGGGGATGCGCAACGACCTGCGCACCAATCTCGACCTGATCTCCTCGCACTACGCCGTCGTCACCGCCACGCCCGAGCATCGGGCGGCCGTGCAGGCCTTCGTCGGCGGGCGCGACAAGGGCTGAACCGCGGCCGCGCGCGACATCTTCCCCCGGGCGTCGCACTTTCGCGCTTGTCGCCACCGCGCCTACCTGCAAGTCTATCCAAAATTCAATCCGCGCAACGACGCGGACTCAAAGTCTGGGAGGACGCGATGACGGCTCGGATTCTCGGTGCGCTCGCCTGTGCGCTCGCCTTCATCGCGCCGGCGGCGGCGCAGGCGCCGATCGTCATCAAGTTCAGCCACGTCACCACCACCGACACGCCCAAGGGCCAGGGCGCCGAGCGGTTCAAGCAGCTCGCCGAGGAGCGCACCAAGGGCGCGGTCAAGGTCGAGATCTACCCAAACAGCACGCTCTACAAGGACAAGGAAGAGGTGGAGATGCTCCAGCTCGGTGCCGTGCAGATGCTGGCGCCGTCCACGAGCAAGTTCGGCCCCCTCGGCGTGAAGGAGTTCGAGGCCTTCGACCTGCCCTACATCTTCCCGAACGAGCAGGTGCTGCGGCGCGTGCAGGACGGGCCGATCGGCCAGGGCCTGTTCAAGAAGCTCGAATCGAAGGGGATCAAGGGCCTTGGCTACTGGGACAACGGCTTCAAGATCCTCACTGCCAACAAGCCGATGCACGCCCCCGAGGACGTGAAGGGCCTGAAGTTCCGGATCCAGTCCTCGAAGGTGCTGGAGGCGCAGTTCAAGCAGCTCGGCGCGCTGCCCCAGGTGCTGGCCTTCTCCGAACTCTACCAAGCGCTGCAGACCGGCGTGGTCGACGGCCAGGAGAACCCGCCCTCGAACGTGACGACCCAGAAGCTCAACGAGGTGCAGAAGCACGCCACGCTGACCTATCACGGCTACATCGGCTACGCGGTGATCGTGAACAAGGGCTTCTGGGACGGCCTGCCGGCCGACATCCGCACGACGCTCGAGGGCGCCATCAAGGACGCGACCGCCTACGAGCACGAGATCGCCGACAAGCAGAACGAGCAGGCGCTCGCCGAGATCCGCGCCACCGGCAAGACCGCGGTCTACACGCCGACCGAGGCCGAGAACGCCGCGTGGCGCAAGGCCCTGGCGCCGGTCCAGCGCGAGATGGCCTCCCGCGTCGGCAAGGACCTGGTCGCGGCGCTCAACAAGGAGGCCGAGGCGGCGCCGAACAACTGATCACGCCGCAGCTGCGCCCGGACCGACCATGTTGCTGAAACTCCTTGATCGGCTCGAAGAGGTGCTGATCGGAACGCTGATGGCGGCCGCGACCGTCATCACCTTCGCCACGGTGGTGCACCGGTTCCTCTCCGGCATCCCGGCGCTGCAGGACTACACCGACCGGATCGACTTCGGCTGGTCGCAGGAACTGTGCATCTACATGTTCATCTGGGTCGCGAAGTTCGGCGCGGCCTACGGGGTGCGCACCGGCATCCACGTCGGCGTCGACGTGCTGGTCAACCGCCTGCCGCCGGGCGCGCGCCGGGTCATGGTCCTGGTCAGCCTCGCGGCGGGCGCCCTGTTCACCGGGATCGTGGGCACGCTCGGCGCCAATTTCGTCTGGCGCATCGGCCACACCGACCAGACCACGCCCGACATGGAGATCCCGGTCTGGATCGTCTACCTCGCGATCCCGCTCGGCTCCTACCTGATGTGCTTCCGCTTCCTGCAGGTGGCGTGGGGCTACTGGAGGACCGGGCACCTGCCGGCCCGCGACCACGCCCATGTCGACGGCGTCCCGACCGTCGAGGGTGTCGACCCGATCCAGCTCGGCCGCGAGGGAGGCCCGGCATGAGCGGCCTGATCATCTTCGGGCTGCTCATCTCCCTGATGCTCACCGGCATGCCGATCTCGATCGCGCTCGGCCTGACGGTCCTGACCTTCCTGTTCACCCTGACGCAGGTGCCGATCGAGAGCGTCGCGCTCAAGCTGTTCACCGGGATCGAGAACTTCTCGATCATGGCGATCCCGTTCTTCATCCTCGCCGGCAACTTCCTGGCCCATGGCGGCGTGGCGCGGCGAATGATCGCCTTCACGACCTCGCTGGTCGGGCACTGGCCGGGTGGCCTCGGCCTCGCCGGGGTGGTCGCCTGCGCGCTGTTCGCCGCCGTGTCGGGGTCGAGCGTCGCGACCGTGGTGGCGATCGGCTCGATCATCCTGCCGGCCATGGTGGCGGAGGGCTACCCGAAGCGTTTCGGCGCCGGGGTGATCACCACGTCGGGGGCGCTCGGCATCCTCGTGCCGCCCTCGATCATCCTCGTGCTCTACGGGGTGTCGACGAACAGCTCGATCGGCAACCTGTTCCTGGCCGGCGTCATGCCCGGCCTCGTCCTGTCGGCGATGCTCGCCAGCGTCACCTTCGTCATCGCCAAGCGCCGCGGCTATCCGCGCATGCCCAGGGCCTCCTGGGCCGAGCGCCTACGCGCGTTCCGCGAGAGCGCCTGGGGGCTGTTCCTCGTGGTGATGGTGATCGGCGGAATCTACGCCGGCGTCTTCACCCCGACCGAGGCGGCCGCGACGGCGGCCGTCTACGCCTTCGTCATCGCGGTGTTCGTCTACCGCGACCTGAAGCTGTCGGACGTGCCCCGGGTGCTCCTCGCCTCGGCCAACATGAGCGCGATGCTGCTCTACATTATCACCAACGCGGTGCTGTTCTCCTTCCTGATGACCTCGGAGAACATCCCGCAGGCGATGGCGGCGTGGCTGATCGCCATGAACTTCAGCCCGCTGGTCTTCCTGCTGGTGGTCAACATCATCCTGCTGATCGCCGGCAACGTGATGGAGCCGTCCTCGATCCTGCTGATCATGGCGCCGATCCTGTTCCCGATCGCCGTCAAGCTCGGGATCGACCCGATCCATTTCGGGATCATCATGGCGGTCAACATGGAGGTCGGCCTGTGCCACCCGCCGGTCGGGCTCAACCTCTACGTCGCGAGCGGCATCGCCCATATGGGCATCTCCGAGCTGACGGTCGCGGTGCTGCCCTGGCTCCTGACCATGCTGGCCTTCCTGATCCTGGTGACCTACTGGCCCGCCCTGTCCCTATGGCTGCCGCGGGCCCTCGGGGCGATGTGACGGAGCGGGACCGCTCGCGCGGCGCGCCTAGGCTTCGGACGACGCGGGCGCGACGGCGTCCGGGGGCACGCGGAAATCGACGCGCGCCACCAGCCCTGACCCCTCGGCGGGAGACGCGAGCGTGACCGCTCCGCCGATCCGGTCCGCCAACGCGCGGACGATGGCGAGGCCGAGGCCGCTGCCCTCCGGCCCGTCCCTGGAGGCGACGCGGTAGAAGCGCTCGAAGACCTTCTCGCGCGCCTCGCGCGGGATGCCGGGCCCCTCGTCCTCGACCTCCGCGCAGGCCCCGATCTCCGTGCGGCGAAGGCGGACCGTCGTGGTGCCCCCGGCCCGGTTGTAGCGGATCGCGTTGTCCACGAGGTTCGTCAGGATCTCGCCGACGATGAACGGATCGCCGACGACCGGCACCGCGCCGTCGGGGCGATCGAGCGCGATCTCGGCGCCGCGCGCGAGCGCGTGGGGCACCTGCTCGGTGACCACGCGGGTCGCGACGTCGTTCAGGTCGGCGATCGCGGCCGGTGCCCCCGCCTGGGCGGCCCCCTCGTCGGCGCGGGCCAGGGCGATGAGCTGGGACAGGAGCCGTTCCAGGCGCCGTGCCGCGCCGTCGATGTCGTCGATCGTCGCGGCCTGGGCGGCGTCGCCGGGCGTTATCCGGCGGAGCAGTTCGACGTGCATCCGCAGGACAGCGAGCGGGGTCCGCAGCTGGTGCGAGGCGTCCGACGTGAAGCTGCGCTCGCCCGCGATCGCCTGCTCCAGACGGCGGAGCAGCGTGTTGAGGGCGAGCACCGGTGCCAGCGCCTCGCGGGGCACCCCGGCCACGTCGAGCGGCTGCAGGTTGATCGCGCCCGGCACCGCCCGTCGGTCGATCGCGTCGCTCAGCCGGGTCAGCGGCCTGAGGCTGCTGTCGATGCTGTACCACGACAGGGCCCCGATCAGGCCCAGCAACCCGAGCTCGGCGAGGGCGAGCCCGGCGAGCAGGCGCTGCTCCAGGGTCTGGCGGGCCTCGCGTGTCTCCGCGACCTGAACGAGCACCGGGCTCGGCTTCCCGTAGACCCGACGCGCCTGTGCGGCGATCCGCACGCTCGCCCCGCGGACGACGCCGTCGCGGTGGGTCGTCACCCCGAGCTGGAGGGCGCCGACATCCGGGATCGGGAGGTCCCGGTAGCCGGTCACCAGCGCGCCGAAATAGGTGACACTGTAGTAGATCCGGTCCTGGGCCTGGCTCTCGAGCATCCCGAGGGCGACGCGCGGCAGGTCGACCGAGACCTCGCCGTCCTCCACGGTCAGCCGCTCGGCGATCGCCAGGACGGAACCGTCGAGCAGGCGGTCGTGCGTCGTCTCCACCACGTTCCGGATCACGAGCGCGCCGGCGAGGCCGAGCGCCAGCGCCAGCGCGAGGGCCGGGAGCAGCATGCGGACTAGCAGGCGCCGCCGGAGTGAGGGCGCGCGCGGACGGGTCACACCGGCATCAGGAGGTAGCCGAGGCCGCGGATGGTGCGGATCTCGGGCCCGTGCGGCTGCAGCTTCTTCCGGAGACGGGCGACGTACAGCTCGAGGGCGTTCGGCGCGACCGCCTCGTCGAAGCCGAAGATCTCCGCGCTCAGCCGCTCCTTCGGGACGGGCTTCCCGGCGCGGGTCATCAGGATGGTCAGGACGGCGAGTTCCCGGCGCCGCAGGGCGACCGGCGCCCCGTCGAGGGTGACGGTGCCGGCGGCCCGGTCGAGCTCCAGCGTGCCGCAGCGCAGGACCGGGTTCGGCACGGCCTGCCCGCGTCGGACCAGGGCCCGGACCCGCGCCTCGAATTCGGCGAGGTCGAAGGGCTTCGGTAGGTAGTCGTCCGCCCCGAGATCGAGGCCGCGGACCCGGTCGGTGATGGCGTCCCGCGCGGTCAGCACCATCACCGGAACGGTCGAGCCGGCCGCCCGGACCGCCTTGAGCACCTCGAAGCCCGGCAGGCCCGGCAGGCCGAGATCGAGGACGACGAGGCTGTAGGGCTCGCTCGTCGCGAGGCGGACCGCGTCGGCCCCGTCCGCCTCGTGGTCGACGGCGTATCCGCCCTGCCGGAGGGCGGCGATCAGGCCGCGCGCCAGGGCGGCATCGTCCTCGACGACCAGAACGCGCATGCTCCTCCCGCCATCCATCGTCCTGGCCCAGGCGGCGAGCCCGGTCTAGCATTCCCGTCCAGACGCTGCACAGCAAGGGCGCCGGGCATCCCGGGCCGACGAAGGGGAGACATCGTTGAGCGTTCGCCACGCCGTCGGGCTTCTCGTGCTGCTGGCGGCAGGCCTCGGACCAGCCGCGGCGCAGGTCGAATTGCCGCTGGCGGCCGCGGACACGGGCCCCGCCGCGGCGAAGGGCGAGACCGTCGTGGTCGTGGAGGCGACGACGGACGAGGCCGAGGTCGCCGACCTCATCGCGGGCTTCCGCGCGGCCCATCCCGGCGTGGCGGTATCGTACACGAAGATGAACTCGGCGCGCCTCTACGACGGCTTCGTGGAAGCGGCCGCGGCCGGGACGGGCACGGCCGACATCGTCTGGAGCTCGGCCATGGATCGCCAGATCAAGCTGGTGAACGACGGCTACGCCGCCCGCTACGTGTCCCCCGAGGCCGCGGCGCTGCCGGCCTGGGCCGTGTGGCGCAACGAGGCCTTCGGCGTGACGGCGGAGCCGATCGCCATCGCCTACAACAGGACGCTCCTGCCGCGGGAGCGCGTGCCCGCGACCCGCGCCGAGCTGATCCGATCCCTGACCGAGCAACCGGAGGCCTGGAAAGGCAAGGTCGCCGCCTACGATCCCGAGCGGAGCGGCGTCGGATCGCTGATCCTCGCGCAGGATGCCGAGGTGACGCCCCGGACCTGGGACCTCGTCTCTGCCCTCGGACAGGCCGGCGTGAAGCTCTACACGCGCACCGAGACGATGCTCGACCGGATCGTCGACGGCGAGGCCCTCCTCGCCTACGGCGTGTTCGGCGCCTACGCCCTCGAGCGGGCCAAGCAGGACCCGGTGATCGGCGTCGTGCTGCCCACCGACTACACGCTCCTCGTCTCGCGGATCGCCTTCATCGCCAAGGACGCGCGCCATCCCGCGGCCGCCCGCCTGTTCCTCGATTACATGCTCTCCCGCGAGGGCCAGGCGCGGCTCGCGTCGCGGTCCCTCACGCCGGCCCGCCTCGACGCCCGCCGGCCCGACGATCCGGTCGCGAGCGCGCCGGCCCTGCGGCCGGTCGCGGTGGGGCCGGAGCTGCTGGCCAACCTCGATCAGATCCGGCGCGCCCGCATGCTGCGGCGCTGGCGGCGGGCGATGGAAGGCCGCTGAGCCGAAATCCGCGACAGCTTCGTGACAGGTTAACGCGCGTATAGCGGATGCAAGCGCCGCAGAGTCGGCGCGAATACACGGGAGGATTGGTTCAAGGCTGCGGCCCGGTCGCCAGGGGCGATCGCGCGCCGACCCGAACCGACGCTTCCCTCGTGCGGTTGCGACCGCTCCGGCGCCTGAGGGAGACAGCTATGATACAGGCCCATCCGTCGAGTTCCAAAGCCGCTACGGTCCTGCGCGTGACCAGCGGCAACTTCCTGGAGATGTTCGACTTCTTCCTGTTCGGTTTCTACGCCACCTACATTTCCAAGACCTTTTTCCCGGTCGGCAATGAGTTCGCCTCGCTGATGCTGACCTTCATGACGTTCGGGGCCGGATTCCTGATGCGGCCGCTCGGCGCGATCTTCCTGGGCGCCTACGTGGACAGCATCGGCCGCCGGAAGGGCCTGATCGTGACGCTCGGCATCATGGCGGCCGGCACGATCCTGATCGCCTTCGTCCCGGGCTACGGCACGATCGGCCTGTTCGCGCCCTTCCTGGTCCTCGTCGGGCGGTTGCTGCAGGGATTCTCGGCCGGCGTCGAGCTCGGCGGCGTGTCCGTCTACCTGTCCGAGATGGCCACGCCCGGCAACAAGGGCTTCTACGTGTCCTGGCAGTCCGGCAGCCAGCAGGTCGCCGTAATGTTCGCGGCCGTGATCGGCTACATCCTCAACAACGCCCTGACTCCCGCCGACATGAATGCCTGGGGCTGGCGCATCCCGTTCTTCATCGGCTGCGCGATCGTGCCGTTCCTGTTCTACATCCGGCGCTCGCTGGAGGAGACGGAGGAGTTCCTGAAGCGCAAGCACCGGCCGTCCATGAACGAGGTGTTCGGCTCGCTCGCCCGCAACTGGCAGATCGTGCTGCTCGGCATGCTGCTGGTCGGCATGACCACGATCTCGTTCTACACGATCACCGTCTACACGCCGACCTTCGGCAAGGCCGTGCTCAAGCTGTCCGACACCGACAGCCTGCTGGTCACGTTCTGCACCGCCCTGTCGAACCTGTTCTGGCTGCCGGTCATGGGCGCGCTGTCCGACCGGATCGGGCGCAAGCCGATCCTGCTCGTGTTCTCGGCGCTCACCCTGCTCACCGCCTACCCGGTGCTGGTCTGGCTCGTCGGCAACGCGAGCTTCGGCAACATGCTGATCGCGCTCCTGTGGCTGTCCTTCCTGTACGGCAGCTACAACGGCGCGATGGTGGTGGCGCTGACCGAGGTGGTCCCGGCGAGCGTGCGCACGGCCGGCTTCTCCCTCGCCTACTCGCTGGCGACCGCCCTGCTCGGCGGCTTCACGCCCCTCGTCTCCACGTGGCTCATCGAGGCCACCGGCAACCGCGCGGCGCCCGGCCTGTGGATGGCCTTCGGGGGCGCCTGCGGCCTCGTCGCCACGCTCCTGATCTACCGCCGCGCGAGCCAGCCGGCGGCTCTGGGCGCCCCGGCCTGATCGCGCCGGCACGCGGCGCGGCCGGAGGGCGTGAGCCCCCGGCCGCGCCGGGAGAACCGCTCCTCAGGCGAATTGCGGCGCCGCGGTGCCGCTGTGCCGCAGCGTCAGGGCCAGGCAGACGATCGCGAGGACGCAGGCCGCCAGCAGGAGGACGAAGCAGCCGTTCCAGCCGTAATGGTCCGTCGTGTAGCCGACCAGCGCGCTCGCCGCGACCGAGCCGCCGAGATACCCGAACAGGCCCGTGAAGCCCGCCGCCGTCCCGGCCGCCTTCTTCGGCACGAGCTCGAGGGCCTGGAGACCGATCAGCATCACCGGTCCGTAGATCAGGAAGCCGATGCAGATCAGGGCCGCGAGGTCGATGCCCGGGTTGCCCTCGGGATTGAGCCAGTAGACCAGCGTCGCCGCCATGACGCCGAACATGAACACCACGCCCGTCGCGCCGCGATTGCCGCGGAACAGCTTGTCGGACAGCCAGCCGCAGAGCAGGGTGCCGGGGATGCCGGCCCACTCGTAGAGGAAGTAGGCCCACGAGGTCTTGTCGACCGAGAAGTGCTTGGCCTCCTTGAGGTAGGTCGGCGCCCAGTCCAGCACGCCGTAGCGGAGCAGGTAGACGAACACGTTGGCGAAGGCGATGTACCAGAGCATCCGGTTCTTCAGCACGTGCTCGACGAAGATCTCGCGCGTCGAGAACTCGCGCTCGTGGTTGGCGTCGTAGCCTTCCGGGTAATCGTCCTTCCAGGTCTCCACGGACGGCAGGCCGCAGGATTGCGGCGTGTCCCGCATGGTCAGGAAGGCGAAGATCGCGACGCCGAGCGCCACGGCGGCGGGCACGTAGAAGGCCGCGTGCCAGTCGTTGAACCAGGCCAGGCCGAGCAGGAAGAGCGGCCCGATCAGGCCGCCGCCGACGTTGTGCGCCACGTTCCAGACCGAGACGACGCCGCCGCGCTCCTTCTGCGACCACCAGTGCACCATGGTGCGGCCGCTCGGCGGCCAGCCCATGCCCTGGAACCAGCCGTTGAGGAACAGCAGCACGAACATGATGCCGACGCTGGACGTCGCCCAGGGGACGAAGCCGAACAGGAACATCACCAGCGCCGAGAGCACGAGGCCGATCGGCAGGAAGTAGCGCGGGTTGGAGCGGTCCGAGACCATGCCCATCAGGAACTTGGACAGGCCGTACGCGATCGCCACCGCGGAGAGCGCGGTGCCGAGCTCGCCGCGACTGTAGCCCTGCTCGACCAGGTAGGGCATGGCCAGCGAGAAGTTCTTGCGGAGCAGGTAATAGCCCGCGTAGCCGAGGAAGATGCCCGCGAAGATCTGCCACCGCAGCTTGCGGTAGGTCGGATCGACGCGATCCGCCTGGACCGGTGGCCGATGGGCCGCGGGAGCGAGAAAGCCGATCATGGCGCGCCTTGGTGCGTGAGACCGCGAACGGACCCGGGCTCATCCCGGGCGCGTCTCGGATTGGACGGGGTGGTGGCGTGCCGCGCTCAGCGTCGCGCCGAAGCGGATGCCGCGGCGGGCGCGGCGTGCCGACGCGCGATCCGCGCGGCCGGTCTCGACCCGTGGCGATGGTGGACGGCGGGGTCCGGTCGCAACATCGTCTCCTCCCTGTGATGCGGCGCATCTCCGGCTCGGCCGGGTCGCCGTCTCGCGATTGTTCCGTGCCCGCGGGCGGCGACCGGCTCAGCCGACGGCCATCGCGCCGTCGTGCCGGTCGGTCATGGCGGCGATCCGCGCCCGCAGCGCCGCGACCTCGTCGGCCGAGAAGGCGAGGCCGAGCTTGGACCGGCGCCAGAGCACGTCCTCGGCGGTGCGGGCCCATTCCCGGTCGATCATCCAGCGCAGCTCGCCCTCGTGAAGGCCGTGCCCCAGGTCGGGCCCGAGTTTCGCGGCGATGCGCAGCGCGTCCGTCCCGTAGGCGGCCACCATGCGCCGGACCGTGGCCGCGGCGAGCTGGGGCGCGACGCGGGCGAGGCGCGCCTCGAGCTCGGCCACCCCGTCGACCGGGAAATCGCCGCCCGGCAGCGCGGCGCTACCGGTCCAGGAGCGGCCGCGCGCGCCGAGGCGCCGATCGATCTCCTTCAGGGCGTCCTCGGCCAGCTTGCGATAGGTGGTGATCTTGCCGCCGAAGATGTTCAGCACCGCCGCCTCGCCGGCCGCGCCGTCCGTCTTCAGCACGTAGTCCCGCGTCGCCTCCTGCGCCGCGGAGGCGTGATCGTCGTAGAGGGGGCGCACGCCCGAGAAGGACCAGACGATGTCCTCCCGGCGAAGCGGCGTCGCGAAGTACTCGCTGGCGGCGCTCAGGAGATACGCGGTCTCCTCCTCGGTGATCGCCGCGTCGGCGGGATCGCCGGAGAAGTCGCGGTCCGTCGTGCCGACGAGCGTCGTGTCGTTCGCGTAGGGGATCGCGAAGATGATCCGCCCGTCCGCGTTCTGGAAGATGAAGGCCCGGTCGTGGTCGTAGAGCTTGCGCATCACGATGTGCGAGCCCTGCACGAGG
Organism: Methylobacterium sp. C33D; assembly: GCF_053345825.1. Taxonomy (NCBI): domain Bacteria; kingdom Pseudomonadati; phylum Pseudomonadota; class Alphaproteobacteria; order Hyphomicrobiales; family Methylobacteriaceae; genus Methylobacterium; species Methylobacterium sp. C33D. The sequence continues at coordinate 31,805 of NZ_JBKFAV010000033.1, read as the reverse complement.
CGCACGTGCTTGGCCTCGCTCCGGCCGAGCGGACCCTGGATCACCCGGTCGACCCAGGGGCCGGCCGCGTTGACGAGGAAGCGCGCGGCGATCTCCTCCTCGCGGCCGGTCCTGAGCTCGCGCCGGACGATGCGCCACAGGTCGCCCTCGCGCCGGACCGAGACGACGCGGGTGCCGACCGCGATCTCGGCGCCCCGCGCCTCGGCGTCGCGCGCGTTGAGCACCACGAGGCGCGTGTCGTCGACGCGGGCGTCCGAGTACTCGAAGCCGCGCCGGAACTCGGATTTGAGCGGGGCGCCGATGGGGCCGGAGAGGTCCACGGAGCGCGTGCCGGGCAGGCGCTTGCGGCCGCCGAGATGGTCGTAGAGGAACAGCCCGATCCGCAGGAGCCAGGCCGGACGCAGGCCGGCATGCAGCGGCAGGACGAAGCGCAGCGGGCGCACGATGTGGGGCGCGATCCCCCAGAGCACCTCGCGCTCGGCCAGCGCCTCGCGCACGAGGCGGAACTCGTAGTGCTCGAGGTAGCGCAGGCCGCCGTGGATCAGCTTCGTCGACCATGACGAGGTGCCGCTGCCGAGGTCGTTCTGCTCGGTCAGCGAGACCGAGTACCCGCGGCCGGCCGCGTCGCGCGCGATCCCGCAGCCGTTGATCCCCCCGCCGATGACGGCAACGTCGAACGTGCGCATGGTCCTCCCCCTCCCGTGCCGCGGCGTCGGACGCGCGACTGCGAAAGCAGTGGACCGTAATACGAAATCAAACGAAATTCAATCGAAAGCTGAGCACTCAGCGCCCGGTTTCGACCAAGCGGACTCCGGAGGCGCGGCAGAGGTCACGCAGCGTCTCGCTCGGGCAGCGATCGGTCACGAAGGTGCCGACCTGACTGAGCTGGGCGAGCCGCACCGGCGCGCTCCGCTCGAACTTGGTGGAATCCGCGACCAGCACGACGTGGCGGGCGTTGGCGATGATCGCCTGCGCGACCCGGACCTCGCGATAGTCGAAATCGAGGAGCGCCCCGTCCTCGTCGATCGCCGAGGCCCCGATCACCGCGAAATCGACCTTGAACTGGCGGATGAAGTCCACCGCGGCCTCCCCGACGATCCCGCCGTCCGAGCGGCGGATCAGGCCGCCGGCGACGATGCACTCGATCTCGGGACTCGGCCGCAGCGCGAGCGCGACATTCAGGTTGTTGGTGATGACCATGAGCCCGGAATGGCCGAGGAGCGCTCGGGCGACGGCCTCGGTCGTGGTCCCGATATTGATGAACAGCGAGGAGCGGTCCGGGATCAGGTCGGCGGCCGCGCGCGCGATCGCCGCCTTCTCGGGCGCCGCGAGCGCGTTGCGCGCCTCGTAGTCGAGGTTCTCGGCTCCCGCGCCGAGCACCGCACCGCCGTGGATGCGCGACAGGAGGCGCGCCTCGCACAGGTCGTTGAGATCCTTCCGGATGGTCTGCACGCTGACCGCGAAGCGACCGGACAGGGCATCGACCGAGACGCGCCCGTCGGCCCGCGCGATGTCCATGATCGCGTTCTGGCGCTCCGAGAGCATGCTTCGAGACCTCTGCGCGGCGCGAACGAAACCCGATCCGGCGCGAGCGCGCGAGCCGCTCCGAAAAATGAAGGCGCGCTCTCGACGGCCACCACGCCTAGCGGATTCACCGCCGCGAGGAAACGTCGGGACGCGGGAAGCCGGCCCGCGGGCTCGCGGGGAACGACCCGCGATCCGCGCCTGCGCGGAGCGCGTCGCCAGCGACGCGCTCGCGACGCTGAGAGGCTACGCGCTCACGGCGGAAGACCGTCTGCGCGCCGATCTGATCGAGCGGGTCACGTGCGCGTTCCGCGTCGACGTCGGTGCCGTGTGCCGCGCGCGCGGGCGCGATCGGGACTCGGTCCTCGCCGCGCTGCCCCGCCTGCCGAAGCTCCTGGCCGGCGGCCTCGTCCGACGGGAGGGCGCCGGCCTCGCCATCCCGGACGACGCCCGGACCTTCGGCGGAAACGGCGCAGCGGCCTTCGACGCGCATCTCGGCACCTCCGCGGCGCTGCCCCGCCGGGCGGCCTCGTCCGGCTGGCCACCGGCGCGGTCGTTCCGTCGGTTCGGGGACGTCCTCGCGCCCGACTGGTTTCTGATGCAACCGGCGGTGTAAAACCGGAGCCGACAACCTGGACGGACGCCGGTTCCGTCTCCCCGCGCGGCCGACATGACGACGCCTGAAGTTCCCTACGCGCCTGCCACCGGCGACGGCGACCCGTTCGACGCGGACGGGCTGCGGCAGACACTCGACGAGGCCGGCATCTGCGGCTGGGCCCTCGACATCCCGACCGGGCGCGTCACGATCCTCCCGTCCTGCATCCGCCTGTTCGGCGTTCCGCCGGACCGTCTCACCACCTTGGACGAGATCCAGGCGCTCGTGCATCCGGACGACCGCGCCGCCCGGGCGGCGGTGATCGGGCGGGCGCTGACGGACGGCGGAAGCTACGAGATCGACTACCGGGCCGTTCAACCCGACGGGCGCGTTCACTGGTTGCGCTCGCGCGGGCGCGTGCAGGTCGACGCCGGCGGCCGGCCCTTCCGGCACCGAGGCGTGGTCTACAGCATCCACGAACAGAAGCAGGCCGACGAGGAGCTGCGGGCGCGCGAGGCTCACCTGCGCTCGATCCTCGACACGGTGCCCGACGCGATGATCGTCATCGACGAGCAGGCGCAGATCAAGTCGTTCAGCGCAGCCGCCGTGCGTCAGTTCGGCTACGGCTCGGACGAGATGGTCGGGCGGAACGTCAGCCTGCTGATGCCGGAACCGTACCGCAGCCAGCACGACGCCTACATGGGCCGCTACCTTCGGACGGGGGAGCGCCGGATCATCGGCATCGGCCGCGTCGTGGTCGGCCAGCGCAAGGACGGCTCGACCTTTCCGATGGAACTGTCGGTCGGCGAGATGCGCTCGGGCGGCGAGCGCTACTTCACCGGCTTCATCCGCGACCTCACCGAGCGGAACGAGACCGAGACTCGCCTGCAGGAGCTGCAATCCGAACTGGTGCACATGTCGCGCTTCACCGCCCTCGGCGAGATGGCGTCGACCCTGGCCCACGAGATCAATCAGCCGCTGACGGCGATCGCGAGCTACCTGAAGGGCTGCCGTCGCCTCCTCGGGCGCATGGAGGGTCCCGAGGTGCCGCTGCTCGCCGACGCGGTGAACCAGGCGGCCGACCAGGCCCTGAGAGCCGGTCAGGTCATCCGGCATCTGCGGGATTTCGTGTCGCGCGGCGAGAGCGAGCGGCACATCGAGGGCTTGCCCAAGCTGATCGAGGAAGCGAGCGCCCTCGCCCTCGTCGGCGCGAGGGAGAAGGGGGTGCGCGTCCGCTTCGATCTCGACCCGGACGCGCCCCTCGTGCTCGCGGTCCGGATCCAGGTGCAGCAGGTCCTGCTCAACCTCATCCGCAACGCGATCGAGGCCATGGAGGACGTCGCCCGGCGCGACCTGACCGTCGCGACGCGGGCGCTTCCCGCCGAGGGCCTGGTCGAGGTGCGCGTGTCGGATACCGGGACGGGCATCGCCCCCGAGATCGCCGCGCAGCTCTTCCAGCCGTTCGTGACGACGAAGGCGCGGGGGATGGGCGTCGGTCTGTCGATCTGCCGGACCATCGTCGAGGCCCACGGCGGCAAGATCCAGGCCGGCCCCGGCCCGGACGGGGGAACGACCTTCCGCTTCACCCTGCGCACCTTCGACCGCGAGGAGATGGCTCATGTCGAGTGACGCGTCGAGCGACGCGCCCGTGCATATCGTGGACGACGATCTCGCGGTGCGCCAGGCGCTGGCCTTCCTGCTGGCGACCGACGGGCTCGCCGTCCGCGTCCACGAATCCGCGACCGCCTTCCTGGCCGCGGAGACCGGGCGCGTCGGGTGCGTCGTCACCGACGTGCGCATGCCCGGCATCGACGGCGTCGAGCTCCTGCACCGGCTCCTTCAAAGGGGCAGCCTGCCGCCGGTGATCGTCATGACGGGCCACGCGGACGTCGCCCTCGCGGTCGAGGCCATGAAGGCCGGCGCGGTCGACTTCATCGAGAAGCCGTTCGACGACGCGGTGCTCCTCGCCAGCATCCGGTCGGCCCTCGCGCAGGCGGACCGGACCGTGAAGCGCGCGACCGAGCGCGACGCGGTGCGGGCGCGCCTCGCCGAACTGACCGCGCGCGAGCGGCAGGTGTTGGAGGGCCTGGTCGCCGGCAAGGCCAACAAGGTCATCGGCCTCGATCTCGGCATCAGTCCGCGGACGGTGGAGATCTACCGGGCGAACGTCATGTCCAAGCTTCGGGCGGGCAGCCTCTCCGAACTCGTCCGCATGGCCCTGATCGCGGGACGGGCGGAGGTCGACTGAGCGCGGAGCCGATCCCGCGGGCGGCCGGTATCTCGGGCGCCCGAGGCCAGCATCCCGGAGACGGATGTCCGAGTCTGGATCCGCGCCGACGCAGTTTCAGGTCGCGGCCAGCATGCCTTCCCCGAGGAAGGAACCGGGCCCGGACACGCCGGGCAGGGCGAAGAAGTAGCCGCCGCCGATCGGGCGGACGTACTCTTCGAGACCCTCGCCGGACAGACGGTTCTGCACGGTGATGAACCCGGCAGCGAGGTCCGCTTGGTAGCAGACGAACAGCAGGCCCATGTCGAGCTGGCCGGCGGCGGTCAGCCCGCGTGAATAGTTGTAGCTGCGGCGCAGGATCAGGCTGCCCTCGGTACCCGGCAGGCGCGGGTTGGCCAGACGGATATGGGCCGCGAGCGAGATGGTCTCGCCGTCCGGGTCGGCGGCGTAACCGGGGACGTCCCGCTCGTGTCCCTGACCGAGCGGCGCCCCGCTGCCCTTGTGCCGGCCGATGATGGCCTCCTGCTCGCCGAGCGGCGTGCGATCCCAGCGCTCGACCAGGGTGCGGATGATCCGCACCACCTGGTAGCTCCCGCCCGCCGTCCAGGCCGGCTCGTGCTGCCCCGCCCCGACCCAGACGTGACGGTCCATCAGCCCGGGATCCCGCACGTCGAGATTGGCGGTGCCGTCCTTGAAGCCGAGCATGTTGCGCACGGTGTCGGCCCCCATGGTCTTCACCACGTGGGGCGGGAGGAAGCCCTCCATCTTCCAGCGCGGCGTCAGGAGGCCGGGCGTCGCCTTGATGACGTCGCGCAGGGCGTGGATGTTGGTCTCGGCGGTGTTGGAGCAGAGCTGGATCAGCAGGTCGCCGTGGCACTGCGCCGGGTCGAGGGCGTCGTTGGGGAAGCGCTCCATGAGGCCGAGATGGCGCGGGCGGGCGCGCCCCAGGCCGAACCGGTAGTCGAACAGGCTCGCGCCGACCGACACCGTGGCGGTGAGATTGTCCGGGAGGATGGTCGGCCCGAGGATGCCGGAATTGCGCGGCGGCATCTGCGGGTGGAGATCGGGCACGGCACCGCCCCGCGTCAGGAAGGCGAGTCGCTCGGTGAGCGTCCGGAACAGGTGGGGCAGCTCGCCGCGCCGCTCGGCGAGCACGTCGAAGGCGACGTAGAGGGCGGCGGCCGGCTGCGGCGTGACGATGCCGGCTTGGTGGGGACCGTAGAAGGGCTGGGCGACGAGCGTCCCCTCCGTGGCGGTGGTCGGCGTCGCGTCCTCGGCCCGTGCGGGCCCGAGGAGCGCGGCGGCGCCGAGGCCGCCGAGAAGCCGGCGGCGGGTGATGACCGGTGAAGGAAGGCGCATCGTCGCTCGGCAAGATCAGGTCGCGCTACCGCCTTTAGCCACGAAGAGAGGCCACAGGGCGGCACCTCGGCAATGATATCAGTCTAGACCGAGCCGGCCACGCAGCGTCGACAGATCTTCGGCCAGGAGCGTGATCGGCCCCTTCAGGGCGTTGCGGTCGCGGGCCGTGAGGTTGTCGTAGCTCTGGAAGCCGCCGTCCGGGCTGCGGTAGCGGGCGAGCAGGTCCTCGACCCGCTTGTAGCTGCGCTCGACCCGGGCCACGAAGTCCCCGTCCGTCAGCAGCGGGCGCAGGAGCGTGAACACCGCCTTCGAGCCCTCGATATTGGCCTGGAAGTCCCACAGGTCGGTGCGGCTGTACCGCTCCTCCTCGCCGCTGATCTTGGTGGCGGCGATCCCCTCGATCAGGGCCGAGGCGGCCCCGACCGCCTTGGCGGGCGGGATGGCGAGCGCCGCGACGCGGTCGCGCAGGGTCACGGTCTCGGCGGCGAGCCGATCCGCGATCTCGCCGAGCCCCTCCGTCGTGCCGAGGGTGAAGAGCGCCATCTCCAGGCGATGGAAGCCGACGAAGGCGGGATCGCGCTCGCGCAGCTCGAACTCGTCGTTGCGCACGTCGAGGCGCTTGATCAGGTCGGGGAACAGGGCCGCCACCGGCTCGATGCGCTCGTAGGGCGCGCGCGCCGGGGCGTAGAGCCGGCGCGCCTCGGCGAGCTGCCCGGCCTGGATCGCCGCGACGAAGCGCGCGGTCTCGCGCACGAAGGCGTCGGCCTGGGCCACGACGTAGGTCCTGTAGGCCGCGAGGGCCGCGGCGAGGTCCGGCGCCACCGGCCGGGACGGCCGCGCGGGGCGCGGGCTGTCCGGCACGTCGAGGGACCGGGCCGGGCGGGCATCGCCGACGCCGATCAGCATCGCCAGAGCGACGGCCGCGGATCGGGATCGGTCCCGGGCGAGGCGTGGAGACTCGGGCATGGGCGGCGGACCGTGACACGGGGCGCGGCCCGAGCCGGCCGCACAGTCCGGCTAATCGAGGCCTTACCGGTGGGCAACGGCCGCTCACGGCGGCGGTTCGGGGCCGGACCCGGTGGACCGGCTTGCCGCGGGGCTCGCGGAGCATGGCCGCGGCGCGTTCAGACGAGGAGCGGGATCAGGATGGCGAGCAGGACATTCCCGCTCACCAGCAGGATCAGGGGCAGCGTCTCCATGCCGGTCAGCCCAGGCAGGCCACGGCGCGGATCCCGGCCGTCGCGGGCTTCGCGGGGCAGGCCGGCGCGGCGGCGGCGACGCGGGTGCCGGCCGGCTGGCCGGTGACGGCGTGCGACAGCGCGGGCAGGTAGGTCGTACCGACCATGATACCGGCCGACAACAGGAGGCGGGCGATGACGTCGAGCATGGTGTTTCCCCTCATCCGGTCTTCGAGGACCGTTGTGCGAGGCGGTATCTACGGAAGTCGTGCTGCGCGAATATTGCGTCCCGTGTTGCTTCAGCGCTCTCGGGAAGTCATCAGGCCGATGGCACAATAACGGACGGTGTCGCCGCGGAATCGGTGACGATCGGGAGGCCGCACGGGTGACGGGGCGCGGGACACGGTGCGGGAGACGGTGCGGGACACGCTGCCGGACACGGTGCGAGGCGCCATGATCCGCGGTTTCGGGAGGTCCGGGATCGCGCGCCGCGTCCTCGTGGTCGGCGCCATTCCGATCCTCGTCGCGGCCGCCATCGCGCTGGGCGCCTGGATCCTGCTCTACGAGGCCGAGCGCGCACGGACCGGCGCCGTGGTGGCGACGGAGACGGCGCAGACGCTCACGTCGATGAACCGGGCGCGGGCGGACGCCGTCAGCGGCGGCACCGCGCGGCGGGACGAGGCCGAGCGCCGCTTCGACGAGCGGGCCGCCACGGCGGCCGGGCAGCTGGAGCTTCTGGAGGGTCTCGCGCGGACGCGCGGCCAGTCGGCTCTCGTGGCGACCGTCACGGGGGACCTGATCTCGCAGGTCACACGGATGCGCTCGCTCCTGCTGTCCGAGCGGACCGCGAACGCGACGATCGCCGACATGGCCCGGCGGGCGGACGCCCTGGTGGCCCTGACCGACGTCGCCCGCCGGCGCCAGCAGCAGGACAACGCGCAGCTGATCGCCGTCCTGGCCGTGAAGGATGCCGAGCTGGAGCGGAACCAGGGCGTCGTCACCGCGCTGCGGGAGCTGCGCGAGGCGATCAGCACGGCGGAGCTGAACCGGGCGCGCATCGGCCGTCCGGTCTTCCCGATCGAGTTCGACGAACTCGCCGCGGACCTGCGGCAGCTCGATGCGGTGGGCAACCGGCTGCGCCGGGTGCTGCGCGTCGACGGCGAGGCCGGGGCGGCCGACCGGGCGACGGAGCTGCTAAAGGCCTACCGCGACCGGAGCCGGACCGAGGACGACCTCAACCGGGTCCTGTCCGAGGGCTTCGAGCTGACCCGGGCCACCCAGGCGGGCCGCGTCCTGGTCGAGTGGTGCGACCAGCTCGTCCAGCTGAACGTCGCCCGCCAGAGCCGGCTCTACGAGGAGGTCGCCCTCCTCATCCGGCACTCGGTCCTCTCGAACGAGGCCGAGCTCTCCGCCCAGGATGTCGCCCTCACGGCCCTGCGTCTCGCCCGGCGGACCGATGCGGCCCTCGCGCGCCGGGACACCGCGGAGGCGTCGCGGGTGCTGGCGGCGGGCGCCGAGCTGTCGGGCACGTCCCGGACTCTGCTCATCCCCGTGAGCATCCGGGACGAGATGGCGGACGCGATCGACGGCTGGCGCACGCAGCTCGCCGCGACGATCGAGAAGATCGGTGATCAGAATGAGACCATCGCCGACATGGACAGCCGCGCCGCCACGATGAGCGCCAACGCGCAGACGCTGAGCCGGGCCTTCATCGACGATGCCGACCAGTTCGGCAGCGTGATCCGGCAGTTGCTGGTCGTTGGGGCGGTCGGCGCCCTGTGCCTCGGGATCGGCGCCGCCGCCGCGGTGGCACGCTCGATCACCCGGCCGCTGCACGCGCTCCAGCACAGCATCGTCACCGCCGCCGCCGCGCCCGCCCCCGAGGATATCGGCCGTGACGGCCACCTGCTCACGCGGCGCGACGAGCTCGGCGACATCGCCCGGGCGACCAACGCGTTCCTGGAGCAGATCCGCCGTCGCGAGGCGGACCGGCGCAACGCCTCCCAGCGGGCCGACGACGCGCTCACGACCCTCCGGCAGGCCCAGGAAGACCTGATCCGCGCGGAGCGGCTCGCCTCGCTCGGTCAGCTCGTGGCCGGCGTCTCCCACGAGATCAGCACCCCGCTCGGCATCGCCCTGACCACCGCGACGCAGGTCCAGTCCGACTCGGCCGCGTTCGAGCGCCTGGTGGGCGAGAACCAGCTCTCCCGCTCGCGGCTGACCCAGTATGCCGGGCGTATGCGGGAGGGTGCGCAGCTCCTGACCAGCAACCTGATGCGCGCGGCCGACCTGCTCTACAGCTTCAAGCAGGTGGCGGCCGATCAGGCCATCGAGGACCGCCGCGCGCTCAACCTCGGGGACTGGATCGACGAGTTGCTGAAGAGCCTGCGCGCCCTGGCGCGGCCGGGCCGGCACGTCTTCGTGGTCGACTGCCCACCCGACCTCGTCGTCGACACGCTGCCGGGGATCCTGGCACAGGTCGTCTCGAACGCCGTCAAGAACGCGATCGAGCACGGATTCCAGGAGCGTGAGGGCGGTCGCATCACCATCACGGGGATCCGGACCGGGGACGGGATCGGCCTCGCGATCGCCGATGACGGGCGCGGCATAGACGGCGCCGACCTCGGCCGCGTCTTCGACCCGTTCTTCACGACAGCCCGCGCCCGGGGAGGCACGGGCCTCGGCCTGCACATCGTCCACAACCTCGTGGTGAACCGCCTCCAGGGGCGAGTCGAACTGCAGAGCAGCTCCGGCGCCGGCACGGTGCTGCGGCTGTGGCTTCCGGAGCGGCTGGCATGAGCGGCGCGACGAGACCAACCCGGCGTGGAATCGGCCGCCTGCCGCTGCCGAGCGCCCGCTGCCCGCTGCTCATGATCCTGCTCGTCGGGCTGCTCGCCGCCCTGCGCCCGCTGCCCGCCGCAGCCCTGACCGAGCTCCAGTTCTGGCACGCCCTGGACGGGCCGAACGGCGAGCTGGTGACCCGCTTGGCCGAGACGTTCAACGCCTCCCAGCCCGACTACAGGGTCGTTCCGGTCTACAAGGGCGGCTACGCCGAGACGATCAGCAGCGGCATCACCGCTTACCGCACCGGCGCGGCGCCGCACCTGCTGCAGGTCTTCGAGGTCGGCAACGGGACCATGGCGGCCGCCATCGGCGCCGTCAGGCCGGTCGCCACCGTGATGCGGGAGGCGGGGCTCTCGGTGACGCCGGACGATTTCCTGCCGGTCATCGCCACCAACTACCTCGATGCCGAGGGCGGGATGCTGTCCCTGCCCTTCAACGTCTCCTCGACGGTGATGTGGATCAACCGCGATCGGTTCCGCTCGGCGGGCCTCGACGCCAAGCAGCTTCCGGCGACCTGGCCCGAGGTCTTCGAGGCCGCGCGGCGGCTCAAGGCGGCGGACGGCGAGCGGTGCGCCCTGTCCTCGGCCTGGCCGACCTGGGTGCATCTCGAGCAGCTGTCGGTCTGGCACGACCGCCCGCTCGCGACCCGCTCCAACGGCCTGGACGGCTACGACGCCGAGCTCGTTTTCAACGGCCCGCTCCAGGTCCGGCACCTGCAGAACCTGGTCGACCTGAAGCGCGCGGGCGCGTTCGAGTACAACGACCGCGTCAATCGCGGCGAGAGCCGGTTCGTGTCGGGCGACTGCGCGATCTTCCTCACCTCGTCGAGCCTGTACGGCAAGGTCGCCACCGCGGCGCGGTTCGACTGGACGGTCGCGCCGATGCCCTTCTATCCCGACGTCGTGCCGGAGCCGCAGAACGCGATCCTGGGCGGCGGCTCGCTCTACGTGATGCAGGGCAAGACGCCGGACGAGTACCGCGGCGTCGCCGGCTTCCTGGCCTTCCTGATGGACGGCCGGCAGCAGGCCGCGCTGTACCGGAACACCGGCTACATCCCCACCACGCGCGGCGCCTACGCCGACGCGGTGGCGGAGGGCTTCTTCGAGCGGCACCCGCAGCTCCACGTGGCCGTGCAGGAACTGACCCGGCGGCCCCCGACGCGCAACACCGCCGGCCTGCGCCTGGGCAACATGCTGCAGATCCGGGACATCTGGGCCGAGGAGCTGGAGGCGGCGCTGGACGGTGCGAAGGCGCCGCAGCGGGCCCTCGACGACGCCGTGGCGCGGGGCAATCAGGTGCTGCGGGTCTTCCAGCAGCGGACCAAGAAGTGAGCGCGACTGGTCGGTCGGCCCATACCGTCATCGCGAGCGCCGCGAAGCGACCCAGGGATTTGCGCCGTTAGTGGACGTGGCGCTGCTGGATTGGTTCGCTCTGCTCGCAAGGACGGCACAGGCGTTGCCGTCACCGAGAGGCGCGGAACCGCACCGTCTCGAACAGGTGGCGGCCGAGGGGATCCATCCTCAGGCCGAGCACGTCGCTGCGCAGCGCCAGATGCACCCTGGTGTGGGCCAGGGGCACCCAGGGCATCGCGCGCCGGACGATGGCCTGAGCCTGCCGGTACAGCGCCTGCCGCGTCTCCCGGTCGCCCGTGCGGCGGGCGGCCTCGACCAGCCGGTCGTAGGCCGGATCGCACCAGCGGGCGAGGTTGGCGCCGCCGGTCTCGGCCGCCTTGCAGCCGAGCAGGACGCTCAGGAAGTTGTCCGGGTCGCCGTTGTCGCTCGTCCAGCCGTAGAGCATCAGGCTGGGCTCCCCGCCGTAGAGCGCGGCGCGGTACGCGTTCCAGGGACGCGTGACCGGGCGCGCGCGGATGCCGACCTGCGCGAGGTCGGCCTGGATCATGTCGGCGACGCGCCGCCCGTCCGGGTTGTAGGGCCGGCTGACCGGCGGATACCACAGCTCGACGTCGAAGCCCCCGGCGAGGCCGGCTTCCGCCAGCAGGCGCAGCGCCTCCGCGCGGTCGAAGGGGGTGTCCGGGAGGTCCGTGTCGTGGGCCCAGATCCCGGGCGGCAGCGGCCCCTGCGCCAGGATCCCGGCATCGCCGTACACACCCGCCACGATCGCCCGCCGGTCGATGGCGAGATTGACCGCACGCCGCACCCTCGCGTCGCCGAAGGGCGCGCGGGTCGTGTTGAGGGCGAGGTAGGCGACGTTCAGCTCGGCGAGCGACAGCAGCGTCAGGCCCGGCTCCGCCCGGATCGCATCGAGGTCGCCGATCGCTGGAAATGCCATGGCGTGGCACTCCCCGGCCCGCAGCTTGGTCAGCCGGACCGCCGCGTTGGGCGTGATCGCGAAGACGAGCCCGTCGGGGCGCCCGCCCGGTTCGCCGTCGTCCGCCGCGCGGCGCCAGTAGTCCGGGAAGGCGCGGAAGCGCAGGACCTGATCCGGCCGGTACCCCTCGAACACGTAGGGGCCGGTCCCGATCGGCGCCCGGGCGATCTCGTCCGGCAGGTTGTCGGCCGCGAGGGCCGCGGCGTATTCGGCCGACAGGATCGCGCCGAAAGCCTGCGCGATGTTGGCGAGGAAGGTGGTGTCGGCCTCGCGCAGCCGGAAGCGGACGTGGCGCGGATCCGGGGCGTCGACGGCCTCGATCAGGTCGGCGAGGCCGAGGTCGTGGAAGTAGGTGAAGCCCTGCGCGGCGCCATCGGACCCGGAGCGCCGCTGCCGGGCGAAGGAGAACACCACGTCCTCGGCGTTCAGGGGCCGCGAGGGGGTGAAGCGCGCGTTGGCGTGGAAGCGGACGCCGTCCCGCAGGGCGAAGACGTAGGTCCGGCCGTCCTCCGAGACCGTCCAGGATTCGGCGAGGGCCGGGCGGATCGTCGTGGTGCCGGGCGCGAACTCCACGAGCGTATTGTAGACCTGCCACGCGGCGTTCATCGTGGTGGTGGTCGTGGCGCGGGCGGGATCGAAGGATTCGGGGCTGCCCTCCGAGCAGAACACGAAGGTGCGCGCCATCGCCGGGCCGGGCCCGACGAGCAGCGCGGAGACCAGGCCGGCAGCCAGGGCGAGCAGCGCCGCCCGGTATGCCGCGGCCGGCCTCACGGTGCCGGGATCGCGCCGGCCCGCGGCCGCGCGGCCGCGCCGGTACCCGCGGCGGGAAAATCGACCTGCACGACGGTCCCCCGACCGCGCTCGCTGCTGACCGCGATGCAACCGCCGAGCTTGGCGGTCACGAGGTTGTGGACGATGTGCATGCCGAGCCCCGTGCTGCCGGCGCTGCGGGCCGTCGTGAAGAACGGATCGAAGATGCGGTCGAGGTGCTCCGGGGGGATGCCCTGGCCGCTGTCGCGGACCTCCAGCCGCACGAGGCCGTCGGGGCGTACAGACACGTCCACGCCGATCCGTCCCGGCTCACCCGCCCGGAATCCGTGCACGACCGCGTTGGCGATGAGGTTGGTCACGATCTGAGCCAGCACGCCGGGATTGGTGGCGATGACGAGGTCCTCCGGGCAGGCACGCTCCACGACGTGGCCCCCTTTCCGCAGCATCGGCCGCAGGCTCGCCAGCAGGTCGTCGAGCCAGGTCGCCAGCACGACGCTGCGGCTCTCGTCGCTGACGCGGTCCACCGCGACCTGCTTGAAGCCCTGGACGAGATCGGCGGCCCGGGTGAGATTCGTGCAGAGCAGGGTGGCGCCCTCCTCGACCCGGGCGACGAAGCGGTTCAGCCGGGAGCGCGACAGCGTGCCGGCCGACAGGCCCGCCCGGAAGGTCCGCGCCTCGTCGCTCATCAGCGTCCCGGTGGTGAGCGCGATGCCCAGCGGCGTGTTGATCTCGTGGGCGACACCGGCCACGAGCTGCCCGAGGGAGGCGAGCTTCTCGGCCCGGACGAGGTTGTCCTGGGTCCGGCGCAGCTCAACCAGGGCGACGTCGGCCTGATCCTTCGCCCGGCGCAGCGCGCCTTCCCGGCGGGTGATCTCGGACACGAAGACCGCGGTGGCGCGCGCGATGTCGCCGAGCTCGTCCCGGCGCGCCGTGCCCCGCACGGCCGCGCCCGCCGGGTTCCCGGTCAGCATGACCATATCGCCCTGCAGGGCGCGCAGCGGCACCAGGATCGAGCGGGCGACGAAGATCACCACCAGGGCGCCGAACAGCAGGAGCCCGGCCGCGCCGACGAGCAGGATCCGCTGGATGAAGATGCCGAACCGGTCGGCGTCCTCCACGAAGGCGTCGTTGAGCGCCTTGGCACTGTCGATCATCGTGTCGGCGAGCCCGTCCATCGCGCCGATCATCGCGTTCTGCTGCCGCAGGCCCCCGATCGTGGTGGTCAGACGCGCGCGCCAGCCGTCGAGGGCCTGGACCATCTCGGCCTGAATCAGCGGCGAGATCGGCAGCGAGGCCGCGCTCCGGGCGAGTCGCTCGCCCTCGTCGCGCATCCGCTCGGCGAGGGCGGCGTCGCGGTGCAGGAGGGCCCCGGCGGTCCGCGGCCCCAATTTGAGGGTGCCGATCGCGACGTTCTGGGTGGCCTGCTCGATCTCGTTGGCCTCCACGGAGTAGGCCATCAGCTGCGCCACCTCGTCGTGCCGGCTCTCCTGGCCGGAAGTCTCGATCTTCAGGGTGCGCTCGATCCAGCCGTCGAGCTTCGCGCGGGCATCCGGGCTCCGCCCCGCCGCCCCGGCGCTGAGCGCGTCGAGGGTTTCCGCATCGGCCTCCCGGCCGTCGGCCCGCAGCGCCGCCGCGAGGTCGCGACTGGCGGCGCGGAAGAGGTTCTGCGCGCGCGGCCCCTCGCTGTCCGCGCCGGTCGCCTCGGTGGGGTCGGACGCGGGGGCGTCGCTCCGGACCACGCCCTTTGCGGCGATCGCGGCGCTCTCCGCGCTCCGGGCCCTCAGGGTGTTGAGGCGGGCGACGAGGCCCCGCGCGACCCGCAACGCCTCGACCTTCTCGGCCATCGAGCGCGCGAGGTCGGCGTTCGAGACCTGCTGCCGCAGGCGCGCCCGGTCGGTGAGATCGATCAGGGTGTCGGCCCGCTGCGTCATCTCGCGGATCAGGCCGTCATTCTCCCGGGTCCGCCGGACGAAGGCGTCCATCTCGCCCCGGTAACGCGCCAGGGCCCGCTCCACGGAGGCGATGCGCGCGCGCTGCTCGTCGATGCGGGCGAAGGCGGCGAGCCGTCCGAGACCGGACTCGGCGCGCGCCGTCAGGCCGGCGAAACGCGCGGCATAGGTGGACCGGTCCTGCGCGTCCGCGGCGGCGTACTGGTCGCGGATCAGGCGGGCGGTGGCGATGTCGTGGTACACGTCGGCGACGAGGACCGCGCCGCGCCGGGCGCGCTCCTCCTGCGCCAGGAGGAGCCAGCCGGCCACGGCGATCGCGCCGGCGGCGAGGATCGGCACGCCACCGACCAGGGCGATCTTGGGTCCAACCCGCATCCGCGTCCCGACATTGGGGTCCCGCAGCAACTTAAGTCGGCGCCGGAGTCCGGCGCAATCACGCGGTTCCGCGCGCGCCCGGTCGGCGCGGCTCCGCTGGATCGCGTCGCCACCCGCGCGAAGACGCCGCCGCAGCCACCCGCCACGCGCAATCTCAGCGGGTTCGGGATCCGGCCAGCCGCTGGTCGGGGCCGGACAGCACCGCATCCTGCGGGACACGCGCACCGTCGCGGGGCGCCGGCACGCTGAAGCGCTCCGCGCGGGTTGGCTCGCGCCGCGGATCGGGAACTCCGCCGCGCAGCATGCGGCGCAGAAGGAGGAGCAGGTCGGGATCTTCGTCGGCACCGGGATCGTCGCGGAAGTGCGGCATGACGGTTCGCGCCCGTTACCGCGTGCCGGGCGCGGTATCGACCGCGATGAGCCGAACGCGGCGGCCAGTTGGAGCCCCGGCGGTGGCGGCTCCCGCGCAGGCGCTCGGCGTGTAGGGCCAGGCCGCGCCGGCACAGGCCGCGCCGTCACGGGCCGACGCGGCCCGAACGCCGCCGCGGGCCGCCGCGGGCGCGGGGCCGGGAACCGGGGTCCAGCCGATGGAGGCCAGGATGCACAGCGAGCCGGCCGCCGCGGCCGACGAGGTCCCGATCAGGTGTCGCAGGGCCCGTCCTCCGGGCACTCGCGGCCCTCGGTCCTGCCGCGCTGATAGGGCTGCGCTGTACCGCCGATATTGCTTCCAGGACGCTCCGGGGACCGCATTGTTGCGTTGTCGCCTCACGACGCAACATCGAGTCGCGGCGCATCAGTCCCCCTCGGGCCTGAAAATGTACCCGAGCCCCCGCACCGTGCGGATGTAGCGCGGATTACCGGGATCCGGCTCGACCTTCTTGCGGATGCGGTTGATCCGAACGTCGATGGCGCGGTCGAACGCGTCCGGGTCGCGGGCATCGGCGAGGTCGAGCAGTCGCTCGCGGGAGAGGGCGCGCCTCGGGTTGTCGGCGAACGCCTTCAGCAGGTCGAATTCCGAGCGGGTGAGCGCCTGCTCCAGACCGGCATCGTCGCTCAGGCGCAGGGCGTCGAGTTCCAGCCACTTGGTGCCGAACCGGATCCGGCGTCCGCGCGCGGGAACCGGGGCCGGCGCGGCGCCCGGTATCTGCACCCGGCGCAGGACCGACCGCACCCGGGCGACCAGTTCCCGCAACTCGCACGGCTTGGGCAAGTAATCGTCGGCCCCGAGTTCCAGCCCGACCACGCGGTCGATCGCGCTCGCCGTCGCGGTGAGCATGATGATCGGAATCGCCGTCCGGGCCTTGAGGTCGCGCACGATCGAGAGCCCGTCCTCCTCGGGCATGTTCAGGTCCAGCACGATCAGGTCGGGGCTGTGACGGGCGAGGTGCTCCCGCAGGGCGCGCCCGCCGTCGCACAGGACCACCGAGAACCCGTGAAGCTTCAGGTAATCCCCGACCATCTCGCGGGTCGCCGGCTCGTCGTCGACGACGGCGATCGACGGGATCGCCGCGCCGCCGCGGGCGGTCCCGGGGGCTGGGTTGTCTGGAATGGTCATCGCAGCGGTGCGCACTTTCCGGGTTCACCCTGGAACGAATTCAGGAATCGTATCGGCTCACCCTAGCGTGACAAGTTTTCAACACGATTTCTAGCGTAGTCGTCCGGTTGCGAGCAGCATTCCGGGCCATAGCGATGGACGATGATACCCTTACGCTGATCCCCGACGATCTCGAGGAGGCGCGGCCGACCGCCGGGGCCTGGGTGATCGCCGTCATCGACGACGACCCGGCGGTCCATGACGGCACGCGCTACGCGCTGGCGAGCTACACCCTCGACGGGCGCGGCCTGGAGATCCTCACCGCCCGTTCGGCCGCGGAGGCGCGGGTGCTGCTCGCCGAGCGCGGCGACGTGGCGGTGGTGCTGCTCGACGTCGTGATGGAGACCGACAATGCCGGGCTGGAGCTGGTGGACTACATCCGGCGCGACCTTCGGCAGGAGACCGTGCGCATCATCCTGCGGACCGGCCAGCCCGGGCAGGCTCCTGAACGCCGGATCATCGTCGATTACGACATCAACGACTACAAGGCGAAGACCGAGCTGACCGCCGACAAGCTGTTCACCAGCCTCACCGCGGCCCTGCGCGCCTATCAGCAGCTCAAGCGCCTCGACGAGACCCGGCGGGGACTCGAGATCATCATCGACGCCGCGCCGATGCTCCTCGATCACAAATCGATGCAGCGGCTGGCCGAGGGCGTCCTCACCCAGGTCGCCTCGCTCCTGAACGTCGCCTGCGCCGGCATCCTGGTCCTGCGCGAGACCGCGGCCCCGCAGGAGCGCTTCTGCGTCCTGGCCGGATCCGGCTGCTACGGCCACTATGCCGGGCGCGAGCCGGCCTGGCCGCTGGAGGAACGGGTGCAACCCCTCGTCGAACGGGCCTTCGCCGAGCGCCGCCACAGTTTCGGCGAGCACTGGTCGACCCTGTATCTGCACACGGCGAGCGGCAGCGAGATCGTCGCGCTGATCGAGGCCGACCGCCAGCTCTCCGAGACGGACCGGTCGCTCATCGCCCTGTTCACGAGCCGGCTCTCCATCGCTTTCGACAACGTCATCCTGTACGAGCGGCTGCAGCAGACCAACGCCGACCTGGAGCGGCGGGTCGTCGAGAGGACTGCGGAGCTGATCCGGGCGAACCGGCGGCTGGACCTGCAGCGCTCGGACCTGCGCCGCGCCAACAGCCTCAAGACCGAGATCCTCGGCACCATCGCGCACGACCTGAAGAACCCGCTCGCGGTCATCCTCGGCCGCGCCGAGATGCTGTCCGACCTGATCGACATGCAGGGCGACCGGGAGCAGATGCGCGCGCAGCTGCAGCACGTGCGCACCAGCGCCAAGGGGCTGACGACCATGATCGACAGCCTCATGGCGGACGCGATGACCGACGCCCTCGACATCAGCCTGCGCCGGGAACCGGTCGACCTCGCGGGCCTCGCCCGGGAGGTGTGCGAGGCCGACCGGCCGCTGGCTGACGCCAAGGGCCAGACCCTGGTCTGCGCGGGCCCGGACGAGCTGTTCCTGTGCGGCGACGCGGAGCGCCTGCGGGAGGCGCTCGACAACCTCGTCTCCAACGCCATCAAGTACAGCCCGGCGGGCGGGGCGATCACGGTGCGGGTCAGCCGCGAGCCCGGGCCGCGCGGCGCGGAGCTGATCTGCGCCGTCGCCGACCACGGACCCGGCCTGTCGCCGGAGGATCTGGCCCGCGTCTTCGGGCGATTCCAGCGCCTGTCGGCCAAGCCCACCGGCGGCGAGAACTCGACGGGGCTCGGGCTCTCGATCGTCCGTCGGATCGCCGAGCTCCACGGAGGCCGCGCCACGGCCGAGAGCGCCGGACCAGGGCTGGGGGCAGTCTTCGCGATCCGCTTCCCGGAAGACTCCGTCGGGCTGATCTGACGCGCGGCGCCCGGAACTCCCCCGCCTCCCGACGGCCCGTCACTCCGACGGATCGAACCGGAACCCCGCGCGGCAGGCGACCGGCTGAATGCGCGGCCGCGTGCCGGCAGATGAGCGGCGGCCTCGCGGTCCCGCTCAGGGGCGGGACGGGTGCGCCTCGGCGCCCCCTGAGGACTGCGTCCGGAGATACGCGATGAGGTCCGCCCGGTCGAGGGGATCGGGGAGGCCGCGGAAGCTCATGCTCGTACCGGGCGCCAGCTTCGCCGGGGCGGAGAGCCAGAGGTCCATTCTCTCCGGGGTCCAGGTTCCGCCCAGCGACCGGAGCGCACCGGTATAGCCGTAGCGCCTGCTGTTGCTGGCAACGGGCTTGCCGAGCACGTCGTAGAGTCCGGGACCGTTCCGATCGCCCGCCCCCGGGCTGATCGTGTGACAGGCGGCGCACTGACCGAACAGCCGCCCGCCGCGCTCCGCGTCGGCCACCCGCATGACGTCGGCGAACGTCGGTGTCTCGCCCAGGGACCGGCGGCGCTCCTGCCCGTCGTCCGAGCAGGCCGTCGCCAGCAGTATCAGCGCGAGCGGCGCGACGTGCGCGGGACGAGACAGGATCCGCGGTCGCGCCCGCAGGGGGCAGCACAGCATCGCATTCCCTTCGCGCGGGGAGGAGACCGGTACGGCAGGCCGAAGGCGCGCGCCGCCTCGGCCGATTCAGACGACGGTCGAGATCGCGCCGGGCGGATGCGCCAGCAACGTCGCGAGCAGGCTGAGGCCGTATCGCAGCGTCTCGGCGTCCGGCGCGGCCCCCAGGGAGACGCGGATGGCCTCCGGGGCGGTCCCGACCGCGAAGGGGTCGCTCGGGACAACGGACACGCCGAGCTGTCGCGCGTGGGCGCCGAACTCACCGCGGCGCCACGGATCGGGGAGGCGGAGCCACAGATGGTGCCCGCACGGATGCGCCCGGACGTCGAGATCGCGGAGCGTCTCGCGCGCTACCGCCTGCCTGAGCTCGTTCTCCTGCCGGATCGCCGCGACGACAGCGTCGAGCACGCCCTCGGCGATCCAGTGCGAGGCGAGCGCGGCCGTGAGGGGCGAGGCCATCATGTTGATGGCGCGCAGCTCGGCCGCCAGCCGCACCGCCTCGTTCGTTCCCGGTACCGCGACGTAGGCGATGCGCAGGCCGGGACTCGCGCATTTGGACAGCGTCGCGATGTGCCAAGTGAGGTCGCTCGCCTCCGCCGCGAGGGGAGCCGGCGCGTCGAGGGGCAAGACCCCGTACGCGTCGTCCTCGATGATGGCGACGCCGTGCGTGCGGGCGATCCCGGCGATCTGCCGGCGACGGATCGCCGGCAGGGTCGCCGTCGTGGGGTTGTCGAGCGTCGGAACGAGGTACAGGGCCCGCGGCCGCTCGGATTCGCAGCGCTCGCGGAAGGCGTCCGGATCGAGCCCCTCCGCGTCGGCGGCCACTGGCACGAGGCGGACGCCGCGGCGCTCCGCGGCCATGCGCAGCCCGGGATAGGTGAGTGCCGGCACGCAGAGAGCGTCGCCCGGCTTCAGGAGGGCGGCGAGCACGGCGGCGAGCACGACCTGGGCACCGCCCGCGACGAGGACGCGCTGCACCGGAAGTGGCCCGAGCCGTCGACCGAGCCAGTGGGCCGCCGCCGCCCGGTCGGCCAGGTTCCCGGCGCTGTCCTGGTACTGCATCCGGGCGAGGAAGCCGGACGAACCGGCGAGCCGCGCCAGACCTGTCTCGAGGCGCTCCGCCAGCCGCGCCGCCGCCGGCTGTGGCGGCATGTTCATGCTGAAATCGACGCTGGCGGACGGATCCGGCCGCCGCATCTCCGCGGCCGGCGCGCGGGCTGCCCGGACGAAGCTCCCCCGGCCCGCCGTCGCGTCGATCAATCCGGTTCTGCGCGCCTCGTTGAAGGCTCGCGTGACCGTCGTGAGATCGACGTTGAGCCGCTTCGCCAGGGCGCGCTGCGGCGGCAGGCGCGCGCCCGGCGCGAGCCGCCCGGCACGGATATCCTCGGCCAGCGCCCTGACGATGGCCATGTATTTCGGTCCCGCATCGCCGGCGATTGTCGGGATCCAGGATTCCATCGTTGACCTCTGTTGTCCCGCTCGCGTATGCATACATTCGCGATGTGGCCGCAGCGTGTCGCGGGACCTGCGGCAGCGCCGACGCCGCCCAGGCCGGCGAGTCCGCGCCGCGATTGTATGGCTTATTAGGCCATACAATCGGCGAACACAAGCCCGGCCGCTCACGCGCCGACCTGCGGTTCAGGAACGTGGATGATGCAGAGGACCACCGATCACTCGCTCATGTCCGTCGGCCTGCGCTGCCGCTGTCCGCGCTGCGGGGAAGGACGCCTGTTCGACGGCTTCCTCACCCTCAGGCCGCGCTGCGAGGCGTGCGGCCTCGACTACGGCTTCGCCGATCCGGCGGACGGGCCCGCTTTCTTCATCATGATGACGATGGCATTCCCCGTCACCGCGTTCGGCATCTGGCTCGAGCTGACCTACGATCCGCCGCTCTGGGTCCACGCGGTGGTGACGCTGCCGCTGCTCCTCCTGGCCTGCGTGCCGATCATCCGGCCGCTGAAGGGCCTCTTCATCGCCAGCCAGTACATCAACAAGGCCGAGGAGGGACGCCTCGCGGTCCCGAAAGCGCCCGCCTCCGGTCCGCCATCGCGGGACTGATCGCATCGCTGCGCCGCGCGCCCGACGCGGCGACGCCGGACAAACGCCGGATGTCCCGCACGCGGCAGCGGGGCCCCGTGAGACCGCAGCATGTTGACCGCAAGTCGATGCCCGGGCTAGCCTCGTGGAATCAGAGTATTCCGAGATGTCCCGCCGGCGCAGTGCTTCAACCGATCGTTCAGATGACGTGGCTGCGCGACGCATGCGGGCCACGTACGCGCGCCGCCTCGGCACCCACGCGGATGGTGGCAGACGATGCGCCGAGCCGCGCGGGAGGTTGCACGGGTCATTCTCCGGACCGGACGCCGTCCACGTCGCGACACGGGGCCTGTGAGGGACCTGCCGCTGACCAGAGGGCGCGACGCACGGGGACGCCGACACCGCGACCCGTCGGCCTGCCTCGGCGAGCGGGCTCAATCTGACGGGAGGGCCGTATCGAGACCGCGATCGCACGCCTGGAGCGCGCCATCGACCGCGCCGCCAGCGGGCTCGTCGGGCGTCGCCAGGTGGTGGAACTGGTCCACCTCGCCCTCGTGGCCCGCGAGCATCTCCTGCTGATCGGACCGCCCGGCACCGGCAAGTCGGCCGTGGTGCGGGCCTGCGCCGCCGGGACCGGGGCGCGCTGCTTCGAGTACCTGATCGGGCGCTTCACCGAACCGGCCGAGCTGTTCGGCCCGCTGGATCTCGAAGCCCTGCGCGCGGGCAAGCTGCGGCCGGACGTCTCCGGCATGCTGCCGGAGGCCGAGTTCGCCTTCCTCGACGAGGTTTTCCTCGGCTCGACCGCGATCCTGAACGCGCTCCTCGGCGTGCTGAACGAGCGCCGCTACCGGCGTGGGCATTTCGACACCGCCGTCCCGCTGCGCTGCTGCGTCGGCGCCAGCAACGCCCTGCCCGAGGATCCCGGCCTCGCGGCCTTCGCCGATCGCTTCCTCGTCACGGCCTTCGTCGATCCCCTGGCCGATGCCGATCTGGAGGCCCTGCTCGCCGGTGACGCGACCGCGTCAGTCGAAGCCGACGCCGGGGAAGCGCCGCTGACGCTCGCCGAGATCGACGCCCTCGCCGGGGCCGCGGCGCGGATCGACCTGGGCCGGATCCGGCCGTCCTACGCGCAGGTCGTGCGCAAGCTGCGCGCCCGCGGCGTGCGCCTCAGCGACCGGCGCGTGGTCCGGGGACAGGCGCTCGTCGCGGCGGCGGCGCTCATCGCGGGCCGCACGGCGGCGGAGGAAGCCGACCTGTGGCCCGTGATTCACCTCGTCCAGGACCGGATCGCGCAGGACGAAGCCCGCGACCTGCTGCGCGTCGAACTCGGCGCCGCGGCGAGCCCCGTCCTGCCCGCGGCCGCCAAGGCGGCGGGCTACGGTCCGGCCGCCCGGGCCGCGGACCTCGCCAGGGAGGGAGAAGCTCTGGCCGCCGCCGCTCCGGACGACCGGGCCGCCCCCGCCTTCGAGGCCTGGCTGGTCCGCGCCGAGTCCTTCCTCGTGCAGATCGACGCGGCGTTCGGGGCAGAGGACCGCCCGCCGACCCTCGCCGCGGCGCGGGACGCGCTGCTGGCGCGCTGCCGGACACCGGACGCGCGCGTGGCCCAGGCGTGATCCCGGATCCGGCGCGTCTTCCCCTCCGGCTGATCCCAGCGCCCGGCGGCTCGCCGGCCGGCCTGCGCCTCACCCGCGCCGACGCGGCCGGCCTCCTGGCGCGGATCGCCCCGCGGATCGGCCACTACGCCGCCCTGCGCCTCGCGCTGGCGGGCGGCGAGGCCGTCCTGTTCGCCCCCGAAACGGGCGCCGGTCGGCCGGCGCTGCCCTGGTGCGCGACGCCGATCGGGTGGCTGGCGGCCGACGGGCCGCTGCTCCTGCCGCTCGGCAGCAGCCTCGCCGTGCCGGCGCCCTGGCGCGCCGAGATCGCCCGCCGCCTGCTCGACCGGCACGGGCTGAACGGACCGGCCCTGCTGCTTCCCGCGGATGAAACCCTGCGCCTGCTCGACCTCGCCGGCGCGCGCGCCCTGCCGGACATCGATGCCGGGCGCCTGGGAACGATGGCTTGAGCGCCGCGTCGACCGGGCCGCAGCCGACGCTGCCGCCGGCGCTC
This sequence comes from Methylobacterium sp. C33D, assembly GCF_053345825.1. Lineage (NCBI taxonomy): Bacteria > Pseudomonadati > Pseudomonadota > Alphaproteobacteria > Hyphomicrobiales > Methylobacteriaceae > Methylobacterium > Methylobacterium sp. C33D. The sequence goes on along the minus strand of NZ_JBKFAV010000033.1, from coordinate 8,432 downwards.
GCACCCTGGACCGCGCTCTTCTCCGACATGGCGGAACCGGATCTGCGGATCCTCGCCGCGCTGGTCGAGGCGCTGCGGCCCCTCGTCGAGCGGGCCGAGGGCGCGGGCGGTCAGCCGGAGGGCGAGATCGACGGGCTGGGCGGCCTCGGGCCGCGCGGTGGGATCGAGCGCCTCGTTGCCTCGGAATGGCTCTGGCGCGACCTCGATCCGGACGCCTTCCTGCAGCGCGCGGCCGAGCGCGACCTGCTGACCCTGGAGCCGGTCTATCGTCAGGCGGCGGATGCGGGTGCCGTGCTGGCGGTGGTCGATGCCGGGCCGGACCTGCTCGGCGCTCCGCGCCTCGTCGCGTTCGCGGCGCTGCTGTGCCTGTCCGGCCTTGCCCGACGGCGCGGGGCGCGCCTCCTCTGGGCCTCCACCGCCACGCGCGACCGGCGGTGGCACGAAGCGATGAAGCGGTCCGACGCCGCGACCCTGCTCCGCGAGAGCGCCGCCACATCCCTCGACGCCGTCGAGCTCGACCAGGTCCTGGCCGAGCCGGTCGCGGCCCGCGCGGCCGCACGGCCCGGCGCCAGCCTCTGGCTGATCGGCGGGCGCGACCTGCCCGAACCGGCGCGACCGTGCCGGAGGATCACGGTCGTGGAGCGGCCGAGTCTCGGACCGGAGGGCATCACCGTGGCCGCCGAGGTCACGGTCCTGGACGCCGCTGGCCGAGGCGCCGCCGCGCGCCTCGACCTCCCGCCGGAGCGGGAGGCGGTGGCGCTGTTGCGCGACCCGTTCCGGCCCCGTCCGGCACCCGGCCGCCCGCAGCCTCGGCGGTCCGAGCCCGACAGGGGCGCGGCGCCTTCGGATTGGGTACCCCGCGGACTGGCCTTCACGCCCGACGGCGAGCACCTCCTGGTGGCGCGACCCGACGGCATCCTCATCGTCCCTGTGTCCGGCGCGACCGCGACGCTGCGCCTGCCGGTCGCGCCCTACGAGCGCCTCGTGGGGCTCGCCGTCGGCCGGTCGCGGATCCGGGCCGCCTGCCTCAACGTCTACGCGGACGACGCGCGCCTGACGCTCCGCAGCTGGGCCTTCGACCGCACCGAAGCCGGAGCGACGCTCGACCGGCGGATCCCGCGGGACCATCCCCTCGCGGGCCGGCGCCTGCCGACGGCGGCCCTTCCGCCCCTCGGGGCACTGAAGCGCCGCAACCGGTTCTGGCTCCTGGCGGCCGACGGCACGGCCCTCCTGGTCTCGGACACGCAGCTGATCGACTACGCGTCGCTCGGGGGCGAGATCCCCCTCGCGGTCACGCCCGCCGGTCTGCTGATGCGCGACCGCGCCGACGGGGTGACGGCGCGGCGGCGGTCCGACGGACAGGTCCTCGCGCGGTTTCCCCGCCGGGCCGGGTCCCGGCGGCCGCGCGGCGGCCTCTATCTCTGCGCGGTCCGCGGGCGCCCCGTCCTGGCGCTCGAGCAGGACGGCGGCCATTGGGACTTGGTGTGCGCGGCCGACGGGACGGTCGCGCGCCTCCGGCCGCAGGGCCGGATCGTCGGCGTCGTGCCCCGGCACGACGCGGGACGCGGCCAGGTCATTGAAGGCCTCCTCGCGCTCCACCTCGACCGCGACGATGCGGGCTCGGCGCGCCTGACGTTGCGGACACCGGACGGCGCGGCGGTGGGCAATCCCGTCACGCTGCCGGACGCGACGCTCGACGCGGTGCGCGTCGGCGTCGATGCCGATGCGGTCCCGCGCATCGCCGCCGCGCGGTGCGACGCCGCGGGCTTCGTCGACGCGCTGGTCTTCGGCCAGCTCGACTGCGGATGGTCCCACCTGACCGATCTCCGCGCGTTCGCGGAAACCGTCCCGTGCCTCGGCGCCTGAGGCCGCCACCGGTCCCCGACGCGCGGGAGCCGCTCGCGGCCCTGCGCCTGCGCGGCTGGGTGCATGCCGGCACGATCGCCCTCGACGGGATCCTGATGGCGCGCGGCTCCGCCGGGCCGGACTGGCGCGCCCGGCTCGTGCCCTGGCTCGCGGACGCCACGGAGGTGCGCGCGCGCGGCGATCGCGTGCTCGTGCTGTTCGCCGCGCCCGTCACGCGGGATTGCGCGGCCCTGGGACCGGTCCTGCCGGTCGTGCGGCGCTGCGGGATCCTCACCGCCGTCCCGTTCGCCGAGCCGGAGCCGCCGGTCGCCGCGGCCCTGCGCGATCACCTCGTCCACATGGCGGGCGGGCGCCTCGCCGCCGAGCCGCTCACGGCCTTCCCCAGTGTCGATGTCGCCGATTGGTGGGATCTCGACGCGATCGCGGTGCTTCCGGCCGAACGCCTGCCCGTCCTGCGACCGGCCGCGCCGGCCCGCCGGCTCGCCAGCGCCCCAGCCCTCGTCGCCGGTGGCGATCCCCTCGCGCCGGTCCGCGACGCCGCGACCAGACGGCCGCGGCGCCGTCCCGAGCACTTCCTCGGCGATCTCGTGGCCGGGAGCCGGCGCCTGATCGGCGGAGCCTTCGGGCTTCTCTGGACCGCGTACGTCGTCCTGCTGGCATCCACGATGGTCGGCGCCATGGTGCTCGGCTTCGTCGAGAACGTCCACACGACGGCGGAGCGCGGGGTCGCCGAGGCCCACTGGGGGAGCCTCGTGCTGCCCCTGCTGGTCCTGCTGGCCCTCGTGTGGTTCGCGTTCCGGCCCCGCGGAGCGCGGGCCGTGCCTGGACAGCCCGCCTCCTCATCCGACGCGTCCGCCGCGACCGGCACCGGGCGCACGCCCATCTGGCGCCGCGCGGCGGCCTGGCTCGCGTGGCGTTCGCCCTACGCGAGCCATCTTCGCCGCCTGTATGCCCGACGGCTCGTCGAGGTCGACCGGCTGTTCGCGGCGGGACGCATCGACGAGGCGCTGTATCGGGCGATCGGCCTCGGCGGCGCGGCGCGGCGCGGGAGCGCCTTCGCCGATCTGCCCCTGACCGGTCCCGGGCTGCGCAGGAGCCTCGACCTCGATCTCGGACCGCAGCGTTCGAGCGGGCTGAGCCTCGCGCCCGCGGACGAGATCCGGCTCAAGGCGCTCTACCGCGCGCAGGCGGTGGCGATGGCCGGGCGCGGCGACACCGAACGCGCGGCCTTCGTGCTCGACAGCCTGGTCGGGAACCCGCACGAGGCGGTGCGCCTCCTCGCGGATGCCGGACGCCTGAAGACCGCCGCCCGTCTGGCCGAGGCGCGCCACCTGCCGCCCGCCCAGACCGTCCCGCTCTGGTTCCGCGCGGGACAGGTCGCGCGGGCCCTGGCCCTCGCCGCCCGCCACGATGCCCACGCGGAGCTCTGGACGGAGCTGACGGCCGACGATCCGTTCCGGCCGGTCCTGGCCGAGGCCTGGGCCGCGCGCCTCGTCGGGATCGGCGCCCTCGATCGCGCCGCCGCGGTCACCTTCGGTCTGCCAGACCTCGCCGAGCGGCGACTCGGCTGGATCCGGCAGGCCCTCGACGCCGAAGCGCCGGTGCGGGCCGAATCCCTCGCCCGGGCCCTGCGAACCCTGCCCTGGGAGGGCCGGGACGGCGACCGGCTGCGCGCCGCCTTCGCGGATCTGCTGGACGCGACCGGGCCGGAAGCGGCGACGCGCCGGACCGCGGTGGCCGCGCTCCTGCTCGACGCGCGCTTCGAGGGCGGCCCGCAACGGCCGCCGACCCCCGCCTTCGCCCTCCTGTGCCGCGGCCTCGCGCGGCGCCTCGCCTCGGATGACGGCGTTCTCGGCCACGATGCGGAGCGCGCCCGGCTCGCCGCGCGCCTCGCGGAAGCCGGCGGACAGGTCGCCCTGCGCCAGCATCTCCGGCAGCTCAGGACACGGTCCGCGCCGTCCGTTCCGCGCGTGACCGGTCCGCTCATCGTCCCGGACGGTCCGGCCCTGGCAGAGATCGCCGACGCCGCGCTCCTGTCGGGCGGACGGCTGCTTCTGGGCTATCGCTCCGGTCTCGTGCGCCTCCTCGGCCGGAGCGGCCGCGAGCGCTGGCGCGGGCAGGTCGATGGCCTGACCGGGTTCGCCCGCCTCGGGGCCGGCGATCGGGCCATCGTGCTGCGCGAGACGCTCGACGGCCCTGACGCCCAGCTCTTCGACGCCCCCACCGGACGGCTCGCGCCGCTCGGCACCCTGCCGATCACGCATTGGCATCGCCAGGCGGACGAGACCGGCTGGCTCGTCTTCGACGGGGAGGCGCTCGTCCGGCTGGACACCGCCTCGCTCCTCGGTCGCGAGCCCGGCCCCGACGGCGCCCTGGCGCACCATTGGCGCCTGCCCGTGACCGAGCCGGGGCGGCCGCTGCTGCTCGCCGCTTTCGCGGACGCGAGCGCCCTGATCTATGCCCGGGATGACGGCCTGATCGAGTGGTGGAGCCTCTCCGCACGCTCCCTGGCGGTGGCGTGCCGGTTCTGGACACCGCCCGACCGCGGCGTCGGCGTGCTCGGCCTGACCGAGGCCGTGGCGTGGTCCCTGGAGGGGTCCGGCGCGCATCCGCACCTGCGGGCGCACCCGCACGCCCTGACGACGGCCACGCGGGACCAGGAACGCGCGGCGATCGAGGCCGCCCGCGTGAGGGCCGGCGATCCGCCGCGCGTGGTCGCGGCGGAGAACGGCCGCCTCTGGGCCGCGACCGCCGCCGAGGAGGGGACGCTCTGGGCCGAAGTGCCCGGCCCGAACCGCGTCCGCGGACCGGCCGTGCTTTGGCAGGGCAGCCGGACCCTGCGCACGCGCTTCGCTCACGAGGGCGGCGCCGCGGCCGTCTTCGACGAGCGGGGTCGCCTGATCGTGCTCGAGACCGCCACCGGACAGGTGACCCTGCGGCTGATCTGACCCTCCGCGATCGCGCAGCGCCTTGGGGGCGCGGCGGCGGACCGCTCCGGGGCCGCGCCGGTCGTCGCCCTCGGCGCGCTGGTCTACGCGGGCGGTCTCGTCCTGACGGCGCTGGTGCCGGCGGCACCGACGCTGCTGGTGGGCCTCGGGCTGCTGGTCGGCATCGGGATCAGCTGCACCAGCTTCGGCGTCGTCCTGACGGCGGTCGGGCGCGGCGCCGCCCCGGAACGGCGCAGCGCGGCCCTGGGCCTCGCGAGCGCCGGCGGCTCGCTCGGCCAAGTGCTGCTCGTCCCGGTCGCGCAGTCGATCAGCGCGGTCGCGGGCCTGAGCGCGGCGCTCCTCCACGCCCCGATCGACGATCGTCCGGTCGCAGCGTCCTCTGCCGAGGGGGTCCGGTGACGCACGTCACCGGTGCGCCGGCCGCGACCGAGGGGGCCGGCCCGCGCGCCATGGCGATCACCTGTCGCGACGGCTACCGGCTCAACGGCCGTCTCTGGCGCCCGGACACGTGCCGCGCGCCGGTGCGGGGCTCCGTCGTCGTCAATCCGGCGACCGGTGTCCGCGCGCGCTACAACCGCGCCTACGCGCGGTTCCTGGCCGAGCGGGGCTTCGCGGTGCTCACCTACGATTACCGCGGGATCGGCGATTCGCGGCCCGCGCGCCTGAGGGGATGCGGCATCCGCTGGCGGGACTGGGGCGAGCTCGACTTCGACGCCGCTGTCCGGTGGATCCGCGACCGCGAGGCGGGACCGCTGATGGTGGTCGGCCACAGCTTCGGGGGCTTCCTCCCGGACTTCGCCGAGGCCGCCGGCGCGGTGGACCGCATCCTCACTGTCGGCACGCAATTCGCCTGTCGCCACGATTACCGGGCCATCGACAGGCTGGAGATGATCGCCAAGTGGCACCTGCTGATGCCGTCTGTGACCGCCGCCATGGGCTACTTTCCCGGCCATCGGCTCGGGTGGATCGAGGATCTCCCGGCCGGGGTCGTCTACGAGTGGGCATTCCGCGGGCGGCGCATGGAGGCGAGCTACCCGGCCGCCGACCGCCCGGCGCTCCTCGCCCGCTTCGCCGCCGTGCGCGCCCCGATCCTGGCGGTCGGCGTGCCGGACGACCCGTTCGGAACGCCGGCGGCGATCCGCCGGGGCCAGGGCTACTACGTGTCGAGCCCGCGCAAGAAGGTTCAGCTGACCCCATCCGCGATCGGCGCGGAGGCGCCCGGCCACTTTGGCCTGTTCAACGCGCGCAGGAGCGGCCGTTTCTGGACCGACACGCTGCGCTGGTTGGGCAACGGGCACAATCCCTGGCCGGAGGCCGCGATCGATCCGGGGCCCCCGATCCCCGCCTGATCGCGGCAGCTGCCGGCAGAGGCGTCGGACGTGCTCCGGCGGACCGAGCGCGCGGCCGCGGATGCCTACCCCGCCTTGTGACGCAGTTGCAGCGATCGCGCGATCGCGGAGCGCTTGGCCGCGTAACCCGGGGCGACCATGGGGTAGTCGCGCGGTAACCCGTACTTGGTGCGGTAATCCTGCGGTGTCAGTCCGTGGGCCGTCAGATGACGCTTGAGCGTCTTGTACGACCTGCCGTCGATGAAGCTGATCAGGCCCTCGGCCTGGATGGACGTGCGGACCTCCCGCGCCGTCGCGGTTTCGGGCGTCGCGATTGCGCGCACCGGTCCCACGCTGATCTGGCACAGCATCTCGTACGTCCTGGCTATCATCTCACAGAGTTGGACTGGCGAGATCGAATTCCGGGTCACGTAGGCGCAGACGATCTTGATTGAATTCTGCAACGCCGGGTCGCATGCTTTCCTGCCGTCAGTACCAACCTCAGGTAGCATACCTTAAATTCCCCCTCTAAACGCGCTCTATGAGAGTTGTATATCAATTTTCACCTGTCAATCCTTTGCCTTGATTTGACTTGAAAAAATGCTGGCGCAGACGATATTCTACTTACAGAGACAATGACTGAGCGATTTCTCAACCAGAAAGGGGCTCCGTCGCGCGCATCACGCGTGCAACACACCTGGTCTGCGGATCATCCATCCGGACCTCGTGGGCGGTTCCGACAACGCGGACGATCGTGCAAACGACGTCGCGTGCTGAAGTGGGCCGGACCGACGAGGCTCGGCCGATGATCGATCGAGACCGGGCCCCTGCGACGGTTCTCACGGGCGAGATCCGACCCGGCGAGCTCAGTTGACTCTCGGCGGCCAGATTCTTCGGCCCTGTTACGGCCGCGCCCGAGAACTGATTTCGCAACTTACGCGTCAGTGAGACTCACGATTTGTATACCCGCAGTAAACCTGATCAATTCCGCTTTCCCTGTTCTCGAAGCCATGCAAATGGTCGCCTTCAACCACCGTGTTGACGGCGGTCTCTGCGAAAGTTCAGCGGGATGCTGAGCGCTTCGGTGATGCGATGCTGCCCTCGCGCGGGTCGCGAGCGGGGCAACCTGACCGGCGCCGACCTGAGCCAGGAGGCGGCGAACTCGCAGGCGCTGTCGACCCGCCAGTCGATAGGCATCTCGGCCCTGTCATCGGGCGCCCACGCGATACAGCCGGAGGAACAGGGCACCGAGCGCGCTCGACCCGTGCACGGTGAGCCGCGTCGAGAACAAGGGCTGCTCGATCCCGCTCAGACGGCTCCACACATCGTTGCTCCTGGAGGTCGATGCGGTGGGGTTCCGGCGGCGTCGGCCGCGCGCGCGGGGTGCCGCGCGGCGGTCCCACCGAAGTCCGCCGGCGCGACGCTCCGTCGGGGTCCTGCTCGGTCCGCGCCCCGAGAGGGCTCCCCCGACCAGCGCCGCGGCGCGGACCGACGGCGGGAGGCGGAGCGGGAGGAGCAGGGCCGGACGAGGACGGGGATGGATGCTGCGCGGCCGATGGTGCCGAGGCCGGGTCGGCCGGAGGCGGAGGGCCCGTCCACGCGAAAGCCCCGGGAGCGGTCAGCTCCCGGGGCTCTGTCGACCTCGCGGCCAGTTTGATCGGGCTGGGGATGCAAGGATCGAACGAAGGGCATCGCCGCCGCGCGGCGACCGACATGCAGAGGACCAGTCCCATGCCGGATCGTCGCGCGGGCCGATGCGACCCTCGAGGCGCGGGTTCGGCTCAGTACGAGCCGAACTTGTAGTTCAGGCCGGCGCGGACGACGGCGAACTCGGTGTTGGCGGCCGCACCGTTGAGGTAGGCGACACCGCGCGGCGGCAGCAGGTTCGGGATGAAGACGCCGCTGGCGGTGTTCTTCTGGCGATCGAGGTTCACGTACAGGCCTTCGACCTTCAGGGTGACGGCCGAGGAGCGGAAGAAGTTCAGGAACGAGTCGGTGGGCAGGGCGTACTCGACGCCGCCGCCGACCGCGTAGCCGTTGCGGAAGCTGCTGCGGAAGTTGCGGCCGGCGAAGTTCTGGTCGTCCTGACCGGAGCCGTAGGCGTAGCCGCCGGTGCCGTACACGAGGGTGCGGTCGAAGGCGTAGCCGAGGCGGCCGCGGGCCGTGCCGAAGTAATCCAGGCCGTTGCCGCTGGTCGCCACGTAGGCGCGCGGCGCCGAGAAGGCGAAGCCCGGGGTGCCGGCAAGCCCATAGTTGAGCGTGCCGTTGGCGCGGCGGGCGAAGTCGACGT
>NZ_JBKFAV010000032.1:0-70954 GCF_053345825.1 Methylobacterium sp. C33D | reverse complement strand
CGGACTGACCGGGCAGATAGGTCTCCTCGACGAGGCGCACCTTCTCCTGCGTGGTCCAATGCCGACGCCGCTGGACGGAGGTGATCACCTCGACGCGTTCGGCGCGGGGCGGGTCGTTAGAACTCACGATACGGTCGGTCATAGGCACACACTTCCATAAGCGTGAGCCCCTGTCTGGTCATTTTGGGGGCTACTTCAGCCTTGCTGGGGTGGCGCATCACTCCTCTCGTTCGTTATACCGGCCGCCGACATGATGCCACGGCATGGCCCGGGCGATATACGACCCGCGCACGATTCTCATCGGCTCGCACGGCTGGGGTGGCCCGCCGCCCCCCGGCAGCATCCCGCCTGCTCCGCTGTCGCGTCGGCCGCAGGATTGAGCTCCAACCCCCAGGAGCCTGGGCCGGCCGCTCGCCGTCCACGCGAGCGCAGCGGCCGGGCTAGGCGCCTGCACCGCGCGCCGCAGGCCGGGTGGTGCGATTCGCGCGTGCAGCGGGCCCCTGCGCCGGCCTAAACCGGGCGGTAGCCCCCTTAAGATTTCTCCCGATATCCGTGCTGGGAACAGATTGGCCCCCACCCACCAGATCGGTGCGGGCGCTACGCGGCAGGCGCAGGCGCAGCCAGCTGGCCCACTGGGCGCTGGCGATCCGGACCACGTTGGTGTCGTTGCGGAACCCGGTGATCCGGCGCAGCTCGATGGTGATAAGGCCAACCAGCACGGCCTGCCGCATCGCGCGCTTGGCGGTGGTGATCGAGACGCCGGCCAGGGCCGCGATCGCGCCCATGGCCAGGGTGCAGCTGCCCCGAGCAGCGATGTGCTTGCCCAGCACGGCCAGCACGGCCTGCTCGCCCAGGGTGAAGCCGGCAGCGAGCTTGGGGGGCAGGAAGCCGGCCGCGGCCCAGTGCCGGCGCCGGCCCATGCTCTCAGGCTTGCGCGGGCGCGATCCCGTGCCGTGGTGCGGCCGCCGGGCCGTAGCATCCATGGCAGGCGCCGGTGCCATGGATGGCAGCACCTGGGCACACGCGGCTGCCAGGGTCCGGCCGCGCGCCGGATTCGCCTGCCCTACTCGGCGCCGAGCGGCCAGTAGGCCGTCCAGCTGCTCGTATTCATCATCGGTCAACCCGCCTGCGCCGTAGGCCTGGGCCATCGCGGACGCCACAGCGGCGAGCTTGTCCAGCGCCGCCGCGTCGATCGCAGCACGCATATGGTCGAACACCATCCTCGCGGTCCCTTCCGGGCCGCGCTCCAGGGTCCAAGCAAGCCGATCCTGTTGCCGGGGTTGGCGCCCCAGCTTGACACCCGAGGTGCCGCATGGCTCTTGAGGAGGTGGTGGACCGGTCCTCTTGAGGCCCAGGTTCTCGACGGGCTCCCGTTTGGCGACGGGGGCCCGTTGGCTTTTCAGGGTCTATCGCGCGGCGGTTGCACCTCCTGCTCCATCAGCAGAGCACCACGCGTAACGTCGGCCGATTCCGCTCGCAAGACCGAGCGCAGTAATCGAGTGCGGCTGTTCTTGATGGCCTTGGCGGATTTCTGTTTGCGAGGCGTGCGCGGCTTTCGGATGCTCAATGCGGCGGAGCCATTTCGGGTCAGCCGGTCGCCATCGTACGGAGACGACTTGCGGGAGCGTGGTAGGCGATCCTGAACGACGATTGCAGCGTTGACTGACGCTGCAGCTATCCCGCCATGCGCCATTTCGCAGGCGGCAGATCCAGATCCGGTGTGGGCGCTTCCCGCCGATAGTAGCGCCGCCGATCGCCAGTAACTACCTCGGCCAGCCCGGCGATGGCGTGCACGATCTGTTCGGTGGGCTCGTACAGAGGACCCTGCGGCTTTGCCCTGCGGGGATGAAGCCGAACGGCATGCGGGCCGGCCCCTCGAGGCCTCGGCCCGCGCCTGCGATCTCAGGCATTCAGCGGACCGATTTGGTGGCCATGCAACTGGTGACGAACCAGGGCGAGCAGGCCCGCCTGCAGCGGGGTGCTGGCATCCCTCACCGCCTTGTCCACCGCGGCCGCCATGGCGTCTTGGATGGAGCCGCGGGGCGCCTGAGGATCTTCGATCATCAGATAGCCGATGGCCTTGTGCAGGATCTGCAGCTTCCCTTCGCCCGCCAGTGGTCGGCTGGTGACGGAGCTAACCACGTCCAGCAGCGTGTTAATGGGTTGATCTTCATCGATGATGAAAGCAGCCGCTCCACCATCGAGTGCACGAAGCTGCTGGAGTGCGTCATCCAATATCGCACCCAATTGGTCACAGGTCATTGTATCGCGGTCCATATTCATGGTGCCCCCCGTGCTGAACTGCGGATAAATCACAGGGCCATCTATGCCCGCGCCCAATTGGTAGCTAATCTTTCACGTGCCAGTCAAGACAATGCTTAAATAAATATGCCGATAGTGTGCCGTCTGATTAAGCAAACATGCTTCGTGTTTATGATCTAATCGACAGATAGGCTGCCCATCATCAGATATCTCAGCAGCTTAAGCTGCCAGATAATTGGCCGCGGCCGGCATATGCATATGGTTCGTGTGCACGCTGTCGCAACGCGCTTCTCTGTCCGCCTGATGGCTCATGCGGGTGAGAGGCAGCCCATCCGCGCAAGCCACCACGCAGGGCTTCCTTAACCGCGCAGTCGCACGCTGACCCTGGCTGCCGATGAGTAGCTGCACCGAGGGCATTCGCTGGATCACGGCCTGTACGCCGACGTGCGTGGGGCCGTTTATGCGAACGAGGTCAGCGATGCGTGGCTCTCTTCTTCGGACTGGCAGCGCAGCTGCCCTAATCGCCGTGACGATCTGTGGCTCAATGGCGCCGGCCCAGGCGGGCGGCGGCATCGGTGTCGGCGGTGCGGTCGCTCTGGGCGCGATCGGCGGCCTTGCTGTCGGCGGCGCGATTGCCTCGGCCAACAACGGCTACTATCCGGGCCGGCCTGTCTATCGCGCCCCGCCGCCGGTCTACGTCGAGGAGGTCTGCCACATCGAGCGCCGCGGCTTCATCGACCCCTACGGCGTCGAGCACATCCGGCGCGTCCGCGTCTGCGAGTAGCCGCGAGGCCGAGCGCCGTGGGTAGTGCCGCAGCGAGGCCCGCCGATCACATGCGCTTCGAGGCACTTCTGGCAATCACAGGGCTCTGCAGCATGCTGGCTGCCTGCCAGTGGCAGGACGCCAGCACATTCACGCTGTACCGCAGCTCCGTCCTCAGCGATTGGGCGCGCATCCACGTCGCCACCTTTGATGCAGCTGACGGGGAAGCCTACAACCGAGAGTACTGCACCACGGCTGCGGGGCTGTTCGGTGGTCAGCCGGGCACGCGGACACGGTTCTGGTGCGAGAACGGACGGTTCCAGCCCTGAGGCTACATGGCGCAACTTCCGGCCGCTGGCGTACAATTATCTACCACCGAACGAACGCAGGCAGGCCGGACAAGCCATATCGGCTCACTGGTCCTCATGCAGCGTCCCCGATGTGTTAGGCTAATACATCCGAGTTTCTCAGTATGTATGGGTTGCCAGTTATGATCGTGAGGCCGCAGTCGTAGAAATCACCGTCGTCTGTCATGAAAAATGCCTGCTCCTTAGAACAAAAATCACGCAGGACGATGTCGGTAAAGTCTAGATTTCCCTCATAAAATTCATTGATTACATTGTCGATAACGCAATGACCACCCGCCGGTATATAGGTACAATCGCGAGTCAGATCGAGACAGTTCTGACGGATTTCATCCATGGCGGGTTCGAAATCTACCGACTTTCTGACGTTTTTGAATTGTCGAGGGTCGGTGAGGATGCCCTTGGATTGACAGTGCAGATCGTAAGCAATTTTAATGCATCTATTCGCAAACTCGCTTATAACATAATCCGTCACCAATATCTCATTGTCGTTACGCAATAGATCGCTATATGCAGCGCTATAGTTGTTAACTTTGTTTTGATCTGCGCCCTGGTTAACGCCGTTTATGAATATCCATATATTCGTATCAAACAGAATTCGCTGCCGCGAGATAACGTTGGCGGCGGCAATCCGATAAGCTTTACTCCTCATCTTCAGCCTCTTCTTCAATTCCAGTGACAACCCGGAACGAATTTTTGGCGCGTTCAGGATCGCTGAAGAAAGCTCTTGCTCTATCAACGACAAGTTTCAATTGAGTGAGCTGACGTTTATCGGCGTCAATTGGCGGAGCCAAATGTTGACGAAGTGTCTCTTGGGAAAACTCCCCATATAGTTGACCAATCGCAGCGTTCAGGAAGGCTGTCGTCATTCGTGTGACGCTGGAAAAAGAGACAAAAACTCTGCGGCCTTCCGCAATGTGGCGATAGATTACTTCATGAACTTTGTGTCCATCTGGGGCAGAAACGCAGATGCCGCTGCCGACTATCCGGGCTATGCTGACTTGTACTTCTCTCATAGTCGTCACCAAATGCTGTAGGGATCGGGCGAGATTTTCAGCTCGTACGATTGCCTATCAGATGAATTTATCTCCAAGACGACGGCGGTTCCGGGGAATGCCATCGGCAGCCTTCTTTTGGTGACGTGCGTCCCATATTGAGACCAGTACCCATTGTTCGATACGACGGTAATTTTTCCCTTATTTTTTTCTATGAACTCGCGCAGAATTTTCGAACCTAGGCCGCCCGGAACGTCGCCATCTTTAGTTGTGTTGAATGGCTCCATTGCCCATCCGATTGCATCCTGCGGATTGAGTCTGATCCCAAGCTTGTCGCTCACTGCGCGCTGTATTCCTTGACCTATATCGACAATGCTCATTGAAATGAAATTTTTTATCGGGTAAAATTGCCCCCCAACGATGATAGGATATTTGGTCCTGGAATGCATCGCTGAGTTTTCAAACAACTCGCCAACGCCTTCGTAGAATTTTTCCCGTAGGGAGACAGTCATTCTAGGCATTTCGGGGCGTGAAAGATATTTCTTTGCATAGATGGCGAATTCTTTGCCGCCGTCTACTGCGAAAGTTGTGACCGGCATGACCGTATTGAACTTGTCGGCACGCTCTTCCAGAACAAATCTGTTTTTGCAGAACGTTGCATGGATGGCAGGCGCCACATTTGCCAAACGAACAGTATTGCCGTTGATTGATGCTCGGTTGACCACCGCTTGGAGGCACGGTGTCAGATGCCCATCGATACGGTCGACGCCGGTGAGGTCAACCGTCACGTCTGAGTCGCGAAAGGGCAGCATCTGCTGGTGAAGCCTAGCGATCAGGCTGAACCCGCTGACGGTGCTATGGACGCGCTCGGCCAAGCGCGCATCCGGCTGCCGCGCGAAGAAGACGACCTTGCTCTGTCTCAAGGGCACCTCCTCTACATCCTGCCTCAAGGTTGGGAAGCCATAGGCGACCGTCTGAAAGAACGCAAAAATCCGTCGTGTCAGTCGCGGGGGGGGGGCTCTAAGTTCGCCTATGGAGCCTCAAACCTTTCTGCCTTTCCTGGTCGAGGATTGCGCACAGCCTTGAGGCGGAAATTCGAGCGTCGACGGGCTTCGATTTCGCAGACGAGCGCCCGCTACCTCTAAGATCGAGGCCAAGCGCCGGCTCGCGGACGAGTATGATGCCGCGCAGCAGCGGGGCGAGGTTGGTCAGCGCACCGGCCGGCCGAAAGTCGTTCCAATAGAGAACGACTTTCACACGCCAGCCGCGGCTGATCTCGGCCTGACCCGCAAGGCTATCCACGAGGCCCGGCAACTGCGTGACGCCGAGGCGGCCGAACCCGGCGTGATCCGGCGCACGCTGGATGCCCGCCTTGCAGAGGGCCAGGAGCCCACCAAGGCCGCCGTGCGCGTGTAGGATGCAGGCGCTCGGAGGAGACCACCTTGGACCACGATACCGACACCGGGGCCCGATTTTGGCAGGCCCATACAGAAGCCGCCAACCGCGCGGAGGCCACAGCGCTGCTGATCCGCTGCGGCTACCGTGTGTACCGGCCGGAAGCGGACATCGAGGGCGAGGACCTGGTGGTGCGCGATCCCGCCGGCACGCTGGCCGGCGTGCAGCTGAAAGGCCGCCCCCTGGTGGACTGGCGCCGCTATGGTGGCCGGCAGCTGCTGATGCTGTTCCCGTCAGCCCCATACGCGCCCGGGATGGCGCGGACGTGGTACCTCGTGCCCCACGATCCGTTTTACGCCTGGGTAAAGGCCCGGCACGGCCACACCCCGAAGTGGGGCGACCTGTGGCACTACCCGTCGATCGGCTGGGATCTGGCGGCATTCCTGGCGCCGTACGAGGTGCGACCGCCGGCAGAGCAGCAGGACGAAACGCCCTAGCGCTCCCCAGGCCTGCACGCGGGCCTCGGCGAACTGCCGTGCGCCGTGCGCCAGGGCGGGCTGCGCGATGCCATCCTGCACAGCGCGGGGGCCAACGCCGCGCATGGCCTGCGCCGCACAAACGCGGACAAGCGCCGCGCCGCGCTGATGCTGCTGCAGGACGAGGAGTGGGGGGCGTGGGCGGATCGCGAGATCGCCCGGCGGTGCGCGGTGGACCACAAGTTCGTGGCGAAGCAACGCACGCCCATCACTGGGGATATCCCCAGTCAGGATCACGTGCGCACGTACCGGGACCGGCACGGCAACGTGACCCGGATGGACACCGCGCGGATCGGCCGGCGAAAGGTTGGAGCTCAATCCCCGCTGTCGCCGTCCCCAGCGTCGTCGCCGGCGTCCAGCAGCCAGTCGGGTATCCCGGGCAGGACTTCCCCCGCCACCTCGCCGGCGGTCGTTAGGGCCCGGTCCAACTTAGCTTCCGTGTACTCGCCCCGCACCTCGGCAAACAGCTCACGCGCCAGCCGATCGAGTTCGTCGTCCGATAGCTTCTGGCCGGGCTCGTCCGTCATAGGTGCCTCCCGAGCATCGGCCGCTCGGCCCCACCCCGATCTGCTCACGGGGTGGGGGAGCGTCCGATCTCACCAGCGGTGGGCCGATACGCAACATGGCCCAGTACCGTCGTACCTGGGATCCGTTGAATAGCGGTTTCGAAGCTTCAGACCCAGCTGTCCCACTGCGGGCATGCCCGTCCTAGTTGCGCACTGTATCCACGATAAGCATTCTGCTGAGCCGAAGAGGGCGAGCGAGGCGGCAGCAATGAACCTGTTCCGGCTCGGAACCGCTTTGGCGGTGGTTGGGGTCCTGCTCGTCGGCGGCTCTGTCGCATGGTGGCAGAAATTCTATGCCGAGGTTGCCGCATTCTTAGGCACTCAAGCTGATCCGCCGTTGCAGTGCTTGTACTCGGTCGACGGCCCCTGTGGGCAGGTGATCGAGCTAGCGGCCATGGTTGGCGCCAACCCCTATCGTCCTGGCCTCTTCTGGATCGGCGCTGTTGCCCTCGTGATCGGTGGGGTTCTGGAATTCGCGGCTAAGCCGTCTCGGCGCGTTGCAGATGCAGGACGGCCCGAAGGCGAGCGCTTGATCGTCCCCGGCCCCGATGGTGTGAGCAGCGAGGAATGGGAGCGGTTCAAGGCCGCCGCCTTACCGAAGGACAAACCTTGATCGGCGTGCCGGCCCTGTCAGTCTGCAAGGAGACTTCGGGACGAAGCGGGCTGGCATCCATCGGAAGGCTGCGGGTGCTACCCCGGTGCAACCCGGGCTCCCCGCGGGGAAGCACCGAATTCGTAAGCCGCTGTAAGGCGCTGATTTTGCTGGCAGAATGGTGAGCGCGCTGGGACTCGAACCCAGGACCTACAGATTAAAAGTCCGTTGCTCTACCAGCTGAGCTACGCGCTCGCGTCCCGGGCCGCGCGGCGGCCCGTCGGGGACGGCGCGTCCGCAATAGGTGAGCGGGCCCGGGGGGTCAACACGAGGGAGGTGGACAACCCTCAGGGCGCGTCGCCGCGGGTCCGCTCGACGATGCCGCGGGCCTCGTCGAAGGCCGCGTCCGCGTCGAGCTCGGTGGTGTCGAGCCGGACCGCGTCGTCGGCCATGCGCAGGGGCGCGGCGCTGCGGGAGGCGTCCCGGGCGTCGCGGGCCTCGATGTCGGCCAGGATCGCCGCGAAGGTCGCCGCCTCGCCGCGTCCGGCCAGCTCCCGGTGCCGGCGACGGGCGCGCTCCTCGGACGAGGCGGTGATGAACAGCTTCACCGAGGCTTCCGGACAGACCACCGTGCCGATGTCGCGCCCGTCGAGCACCGCCCCCTGCGGGTCGGCGGCGAAGCGGCGCTGCCACGCGAGCAGCCCGGCGCGAACCTCCGGCACCGACGAGACGCGGGAGGCCGCCTCGCCCATCGCCCGCTCGCGCAGGCGCGGATCGTCGAGCCGGCCGGCGTCGAGGGCCTGGGCGGCGCGCGCCGCGGCCGCCGCATCATCCAGCGACAGGCCGGCATCGACGAGCGCCAGCGCCACCGCCCGGTAGAGCAGCCCGGTGTCGAGATGCGGCAGGCCGTAATGATCGGCCAGACGCTTGGCGAGAGTGCCCTTGCCGGACGCGGCCGGTCCGTCGATCGCGATGACGAGCGGCATGGCGGTCAGGCCTCGATCCGGCCGCCGAGGGCCTGCATGGTCGGCAGGAAGCTCGGGAAGCTCGTGGCGATCATCGCGCCGTCATCCACGGTGACCGGATCCCGCGCCGCGAGCCCCATCACGAGGAACGCCATGGCGATGCGGTGGTCGAGTTGGGTCGCGACCGTCCCGCCGCCGGGCGCCGCTCTGCCGTCGCCCTCGACCACGAGGTCGTCGCCCTCGACCGTGTGGCGGACGCCGTTGGCGGCGAGCCCGGCCGCCACGGCGGCGAGCCGATCCGATTCCTTCACGCGCAGCTCGTGCAGGCCGTTCATCCGGGTCCGGCCCTCGGCGAAGGCCGCCGCCACCGCCAGCACCGGGTACTCGTCGATCATCGCGGGTGCGCGCTCGGCCGGGACGTCGACGCCGGTCAGGCGGCTCGCGCGCACCCGCAGGTCGGCCACGGTCTCGCCGCCCTCATCCCGCTCGGCCACGCGCTCGATCTGCGCGCCCATCTCCAGGAGCGTCGTGATCAGCCCGATGCGCAGCGGGTTCATCATCACGCCCTCGATCACCACGTCGGAGCCCGGCACGATCAGCGCCGCCACAAGGGGGAACGCCGCCGAGGACGGGTCGGCCGGCACCACCACGTCGGTGCCGCGCAGGGTCGGCTGTCCGGTGAGCGCGACCTTGCGGCCGTGCCCGCCCGGCCCGTGCGGCTCGACGCTCACCGCGGCGCCGAACAGGCGCAGCATCCGCTCGGTGTGGTCGCGGGTCGCGGCCGCCTCGATCACGGTGGTGACCCCGGGCGCGTTCAGGCCGGCGAGCAGCACCGCCGATTTGATCTGCGCCGAGGCCGCGGGCGTCTCGTAGGTGATCGGGATCGCCTCCCGGGGACCCCGCAGGGTCAGGGGCACCCGGCCGCCCTCGGCCTCGGACAGAACCTGCGTGCCCATCCGGGTGAGCGGGTCGAGGATGCGGCGCATCGGCCGCGAGCGCAGCGAGGCGTCCCCGTCGAAGGTCGCGGTCACCGGCTGCCCGCCGACCACGCCCATCATGAGCCGCGAGCCGGTGCCGGCATTGCCGAAATCGAGAACCTCGGCCGGGTCGCCGAGGCCGCCGATGCCGACGCCCCGGACCCGCCAGCTTCCGGCCCCCAGGCGCTCGACCCCTGCCCCGAGCGCCCTGGCGGCGGCGGCCGTGCGCAGGACGTCGTCGCCCTCCAGGAGGCCCTCGACCCGCGTCTCGCCCTGGCTGAGCAGGCCGAGGATCATGGACCGGTGCGAGATCGACTTGTCGCCGGGCGGGCGCAGGCGTCCGCGCAGCGGGGCGCCCGGCGCGGCGGTGAGGGGCTGGGGACTCGAATCGTGCGACACGGGACGTCCGTTCGGGCTCTGAGACGTGGGTCTGGATCCGGCGCGTCGCGCGGCCCTGCCGCGGCGCTGCAATCGGACGGTGAAATCGCCGCGCGGTTAACACGGGCACCGCCCGGCGTCATCCATCCGTTACCCGCGCCGATCCTCGGCGACGGGCCGCCGGGGCGTCGCCCGGAATGCCCGCCGCGGGCTCGATTGACAGGGGCCGCCACCGCGACTAACGGGGCCCCTCCCCCGAGACAGTACTGACGACGAGGTGTCCGCCCGTGGCCCGACCGGAACTTGGCTTGAAGCGCCAGTGCATGAGCTGCGGCGCGAAGTTCTACGACCTCGCCCGCGATCCCGCCGTCTGCCCGAAATGCGGCGCGGTCTATCAGGCGGTGGCCACCTCCAGCCGTGCGGCGCCCCCGGCGCTGTCGCGGAGCCCGGCCAACACCGACGATGAGGACGAGACGGACGAGAAGGGGCCGGAGATGGTCTCCCTCGACGAGGTCGAAGCCGCCGAGGACGACGCGGATCCGACGCCCGAGGACGACTCGGTCGAGGACGGGGATTCCTCCGACGACGACACCTTCCTGGAGGAGGAGGATACCGGCGACGACGACGTCTCCGACCTCATCGACGGCGATATCGAGAACGACGAGGAGGGCTGAGGCGGCCTCCGACTCCCCGGCCTGCCCCCGGTCGCAAAAACGCCGGGCGGCCGCGAAAAAGGGGGTTGAGTCCGCGATGCGAGCCGCCTATAGAACCGGCCTCGCCGCCCGCGACCCGGACCGGCGAGACCCCGCGGTACCCAAACCGCGGTGGATGTAAAAGTGGGGCCTTAGCTCAGCTGGGAGAGCGCTTCCATGGCATGGAAGAGGTCATCGGTTCGATCCCGTTAGGCTCCACCATCCCACCCTCGCGCGACGCGGCCCTGTCGGGAACGCGGACCGCCGTTTAAAATATGGGGCCTTAGCTCAGCTGGGAGAGCGCTTCCATGGCATGGAAGAGGTCATCGGTTCGATCCCGTTAGGCTCCACCATCCCACCCTCGCGCGACGCGGCCATCCCGGCCTTCCGCGCCGTCAAGCAGATCCACACCGCACGGTTCCTGCGCGCGGAGCGAAGCGATCCCGTCGGCGCGACGACGACGGAGGTCGCGCGATCCTCGGTCCTTGCGCTCTGATCGTTATGGCGGAGAGGATACCGCCCGAGGGCTTCAGGCGAGAACCGTCTTTGCCGATCGGGCCCGCATCGGGGCTCCACGCTGGACCAACCCGGCTCAGCGGGTCAGGTGCCCGAGCGGGAGCGCGGTCGTGTACTTCACCTGCCCCAGGGCGAAGCTCGAGCGGATATTGGCCACCCCGGGGATCCGCGTGAGGTGGTCGAGGACGAGTCTCTGGTACTGGCCCAGATCCTCGACCACGACCCGCAGCATGTAGTCGGCCTCGCCGCTCATCAGGTAGCACTCCATCACCTCCGGACGGCTGCGCACCGCCGCGTCGAAGGCCTGGAGCGCGGCCTGGGTCTGCTTCTCCAGAGACACGTGGACGAACACGTTGACCGCGAGCCCGAGGCTCAGCGGGTCGACCACCGCCACGCAGCCGCGGATCACCCCCGCCTCCTTCAGGTCATTGACGCGCCGCCAGCAGGGCGATGTCGACAGGCCCACCCGCTCGGCGAGATCGGCGATGCTGATCTCGCTGTCCTGCTGCAGGCACTCCAGGATGCGCAGGCTCGCGGCGTCGAGGGTGGCCGGCCGTGCGGGCATGGTTCGATCTCCGCTCTCCCGCCGCATCGCGCGGCCTCGTGTACCGGGCCGACCGGTCGCCTCAGCGGTATGTTTTGCCGCCTATCGCTCTCATGGCGGAATATCAATCCGCCGAACCCCGCGTCGCGGCAAATATCCGGCATGTCCCGCCGTCGCGATCCCCGTATGATCGCGCCAATCAGGGAGGCCGCGCCGATGAACGCCATACCGCCGAAAGCCACAATCGCGCGGTCCGCCGAGGTGGATCACGACCCGGCCGAGACACAGGACTGGCTGGCCGCGCTGGAATCCGTCTTCCGCACCGAGGGCGCGGCCCGGGCCCGCTTCATCCTCGACCGCCTGGAGCGGCGCTCGAAGGAGATCGGCATCCTCGACGAGGCCCTGCCTTATTCGCCCTACCGGAACACGATCGCGCTGGAGAAGCAGCCGCGCTACCCCGGCGACCTCGACATCGAGGAGCGCCTGACCTCGATCATGCGCTGGAACGCCCTCGCCATGGTGGTGCGCGCCAACATGGCCTACGGCGAGCTCGGCGGCCACGTGGCGAGCTACGCCTCGGCGGCGGAGCTGTTCGAGGTCGGCTTCAACCACTTCTTCAAGGGCGGCACTGACGGCGACCTCGTCTATTTCCAGCCGCACTCGGCGCCGGGCGTCTACGCGCGGGCCTTCCTCGAGGGCCGGCTGTCCGAGGAGCAGCTGAAGCACTACCGCCAGGAGATCGCCGGCGACGGCCTGTGCTCATACCCGCATCCCTGGCTGATGCCGGATTTCTGGCAGGTTCCCACCGGCTCGATGGGCATCGGCCCGATCCACGCGGTCTACCAGGCCCGGTTCATGCGCTACCTCGGCGACCGGGGCCTCGCCGACACGACCGGCCGGCACGTCTGGGGCGTGTTCGGCGACGGCGAGATGGACGAGCCCGAGTCGATCGGCGGCCTGGCGCTCGCCGCGCGCGAGAATCTCGACAACCTGACCTTCGTCATCAACTGCAACCTGCAGCGGCTCGACGGACCGGTGCGCGGCAACGGCCAGATCATCCAGGAGTTGGAGAGCCTGTTCCGCGGCGCCGGCTGGAACGTCATCAAGGTTTTGTGGGGCTCGGAGTGGGACGGGATCTTCGCCCGCGACACCAACCACGCCCTGCTGCGCCGCTTCGCCGAGACCGTCGACGGCAAGTACCAGACGCTCGGTGCCAAGGACGGCGCCTACAACCTCGCCCACTTCTTCGGTGAGGACCCGGAGGTGCGCGAGCTCGTCGCCCACATGTCGGACGCCGACGTCGACCGGCTGAAGCGCGGCGGCCACGACTTCCGCAAGCTCTACGCGGCCTTCGCGGCCGCCAAGGCCACCAAGGGCCGGCCGACGGTGATCCTGGCCAAGACCAAGAAGGGCTACGGCATGGGCGGCGCGGGCGAGTCGCGCATGACCGCCCACCAGGCCAAGAAGCTCGACGTCGACGCGCTGCGCGCCTTCCGCGACCGCTTCGCCCTGCCGCTGTCGGACGCGCAGGTCGAGGGTCTGGCCTTCTACAAGCCGGCCGAGGACGGCGCCGAGATGCGCTACCTGCGCGAGCGCCGCGAGATGCTGGGCGGCGTCCTGCCGGCCCGCCGCCGCACGGCGCCGACCGTCGCCGTCCCGGCGCTCTCGACCTACGCGGGCTTCGCCCTCGAGGCCGGTGGCAAGGAGATGTCGACCACGACCGCGGTGGTGCGCCTGTTCGGCAACCTCCTGAAGCACAAGGATCTCGGGCCGCGCGTCGTGCCGATCGTCGCCGACGAGGCGCGGACCTTCGGCATGGCCAACCTGTTCCGGCAGGTCGGGATCTACGCGCCGCAGGGGCAGCTCTACGAGCCGGAGGATGCCGGCTCGATGCTCTACTACCGGGAGGCCCGGGACGGGCAGCTGCTCGAAGAGGGCATCACCGAGGCCGGGGCGATCTCGTCCTGGACGGCGGCGGCCACGTCCTACAGCGTCCACGGCCTGTCGATGCTGCCGTTCTACATCTACTACTCGATGTTCGGCTTCCAGCGGGTCGGCGACCTGATCTGGGCGGCGGCGGATCAGCGCGCCCGCGGCTTCCTGATCGGCGCCACGGCGGGCCGCACGACGCTGGGCGGCGAGGGCCTGCAGCACCAGGACGGGTCGAGCCACATGCAGGCGGCCGCGATCCCGAACTGCCGGGCCTACGATCCGGCCTTTGCGTACGAGATGGCGGTGATCGTCGACCGGGGCGCCCGGGCGATGATGGAGGAGGACGAGGACGCCTTCTACTACCTCACGGCGATGAACGAGAACTACGCCCAGCCCTCCATGCCGCACGGGGCGGAGAACGGGATCCTGAAGGGCATGTACCGGCTGTCGGGACCCGAGTCGGGAAGTGCCGCCGTGCGGCTCCTCGGCTCCGGGGCGATCCTGCCGGAGGTGATCGCGGCGGCGGCGATGCTCGCGCAGGATTTCGGCGTCGCGGCCGAGGTGTTCAGCGTGACGAGCTTCAGCGAGCTGGCCCGCGATGCCCGAGAGGCCGAGCGGCAGGCGATGCTCCACCCGGAGGCCGAGGCGCCGGTCAGCCACGTCGCGGCGCTGCTGCCGGGCTCCGCGCCCATCGTGGCGGCGAGCGACTACGTCCGGGCCTACCCGCAGCTGATCGCCTCCTACGTGGGCGCGCGCTTCGTCGCCCTCGGCACCGACGGGTTCGGGCGCAGCGACACCCGCAACGCGCTCCGCCGGTTCTTCGAGGTCGACCGGCAGCACGTCGTCATCGCCGCCCTGCACGCCCTGGCCGAGGCCGGCACGGTGCCGCGCGCCGCGGTGGCTGACGCGATCCGCCGCTACAACATCGCGGCGGACGCGCCCGCGCCCTGGACGATCTGAGGCCGGGCGCCCCGTCGAGGGGCGCCATCCGCCCCACCCCTTCACCGAACGCCCGACCCACGGAAATCCGACCGCATGAGCGCCGCGCTGCAGATCGCCCTCCCGGATATCGGCGACTATCGGGACGTGCCGGTCATCGAGCTTCTGGTGAAGCCCGGCGACCGCCTCGCGGTGGACGACCTGATCCTCAGCATCGAGTCCGACAAGGCCACCATGGAGGTCCCCTCCCCGGTCGCCGGCATCGTGCGCGAGTTGCTGGTGTCGGTGGGGTCGAAGGTGTCCGAGGGCACGCCGATCCTGACGGTCGAGCCCGCCGAGGGCGGTGGGGGCGCACCGGTGCCGGACACGTCGCCCGCTGCCGGGCCGTCGGCGTCCTCCGAGCGGAGCGCGGTCCCCCTCTCCCGGTCGGGAGAGGGACCGGGTGAGGGATCAGGGCTCTCCGGAGATGGCATCTCCCTCACCCCGGCCCTCTCTCGAACGGGAGAGGGCGCCGGCCGCGCCGCGCCGGAGCCGATGCGGGCCGACCCGATCGCCGCGACACGCGGCGACGTGCATGCCAGCCCGTCGGTTCGCCAGCTCGCCCGAGAGCTGGGCGTCGGGCTCGACCGCGTCGCCGCCACCGGGCCGAAGGGGCGGATCCTGCGCGAGGACGTCCACGCCTTCGTCAAGGCGGCGCTCAGCGCGCCGGCCCAGGCGCCCGTCGCCGCGTCCGGGATAGGCGCCGGCCTGCCGCCCTGGCCGGAGGTCGACTTCGCCAAGTACGGGCCGGTCCGGCGCGAGCCCCTCTCGCGCATCCAGAGCCTCTCGGGGGCAAATCTCAGCCGCAACTGGCTGACGATCCCGCACGTGACAAACTTCGACCGAGCCGACATCACCGAGATCGAGTCGTTCCGGGTCGGCCTCAACAAGGAGACGCGCACGCCGCCCGCTCGGGTCACCATGGTGGCCTTCCTGATCAAGGCGGCGGCCTCGGCGCTGCGCGCCTACCCGCGGTTCAATTCCTCCCTGGAAGGCGGCGACCTCGTCCTGAAGGACTATGTCCATGTCGGCTTCGCGGTGGACACGCCCAAGGGCCTGATGGTGCCGGTGGTGCGCGACTGCGACCGCAAGGGCCTCATCGAGATCGCCACCGAGATGGCCGCGATGGCCGAGAAGGCCCGGTCCGGCACGCTCCCGGGCTCCGACATGCAGGGCGGCTGTTTCTCGGTCTCGTCGCTCGGCGGCATCGGCGGCGACGGCTTCACGCCGATCATCAACGCTCCCGAGGTCGCCATCCTGGGCGCGGCGCGCTCGCGCACCGAGGCGGTGTGGGACGGCGAGGCCTTCCAGCCGCGCCTGATCCTCCCGCTCAGCCTGTCCTGGGACCACCGCGTCGTGGACGGCGTCGCCGCCGCCCGCTTCCTCGGCCACGTGGCCTCGGTCCTTTCGGACCTGCGCCGCGCCCTCCTGTGACCGTCGCCGCCATGCCCGAGACCCTCGACATCCGCGTCCCCGATCTCGGGGACTACGCCGACGTGCCCGTCATCGAGATCCCGGTGGCGCCCGGCCAGCCGGTCGCCGAGGACCAGACCCTGCTGGTGGTCGAATCCGACAAGGCGACGCTGGACATCCCCTCCCCGGCGGCGGGGCGCCTCGTGGAGATGCTGGTCGGCCTCGGCGACACCGTCTCGGCCGGAACCCTCGTCGCCCGCCTCGCGGTCGGCGTGACCGACTCGCGCGGCGAACAGGCCCCTGCGCCCGCCGCTGCCCCGGGCCCCGCGCCGGATCCCGCCGCGCCGGCGCCGAAGCCGCAAATCGGCGCAGGCTGCGACCTCCTGGTGATCGGCGGCGGACCGGGCGGCTACTCGGCCGCCTTCCGGGCCGCCGATCTCGGGCAGCGCGTCGTCCTGGTCGAGCGCCACGCGACCCTCGGCGGCGTCTGCCTCAACGTGGGCTGCATCCCCTCGAAGGCGCTGCTCCACGTCGCTGCGGTGACCGAGGAGGCCGTCCGGCTCGCCGCACACGGGATCAGCTTCGGCGCGCCGACGGTCGATCTGGAGAAGCTGCGGACCTTCAAGGCCGGCACCGTCCGCCGTCTCACCGACGGGCTCGCCCAGATGGCGCGCCAGCGCAAGGTCGAGGTGGTCCGCGGGACAGCCCGCTTCACCGGCCCCGACACGGTCTCGGTGACGCTGCACGATGGCGGCACGTGGGACGTCTCCTTCGCCGCCGCCGTCGTGGCGGCGGGCTCGTCGCCGGTGGCCCTGCCGATGCTGCCGGACGATCCGCGGATCGTGAACTCCACCGGGGCGCTGGAGCTACCCGCCGTGCCGCACCGGCTCCTGGTGATCGGCGGCGGCATCATCGGCCTGGAGATGGCGACCGTCTACAGCGCGCTCGGCGCGCGGGTCGACGTGGTCGAGCGCCTGCCCGGCCTGCTCGAGGGCGTCGACCGGGATCTCGTCAGCGTCTGGACGAAGCGCAACGCCCACCGTTTCGACCGGATCCTGACGGGGGTCGAGGTCGTCTCCGCCGAGGCGGATTCGGACGGGATCGCCGTGACGTTCTCGGGAGACGCCGAGCCCGGAACCTACGACCTCGTGCTTCAGGCCGCCGGCCGCCGGCCGAACGGCGCGACGCTGGGTCTCGACGCGGCCGGCGTGGCGCTGGACGGCGGCTTCGTGCCGGTGGACGCCCAGATGCGCACGAATGTTCCGCACATCTTCGCCATCGGTGATTGCGTCGGCCAGCCGATGCTCGCCCACAAGGCGGTGCATCAGGGCCACGTCGCCGCCGAGGCGGCCGCCGGGCACAAGGCCGGCTTCGACGCCGCCGTCATCCCCTCGGTCGCCTACACCGACCCGGAGATCGCCTGGGCCGGCCTCACCGAGACGTCCGCGAAGGCGGCCGGGCGGGCCGTCGAGGTGGCGCGCTTCCCCTGGGCGGCCTCGGGCCGGGCCATCGCCAACGGCGCCGATTACGGCCTGACAAAGCTGCTGTTCGACGCGCGGAGCAAGCGCGTGGTCGGCGGCGCCATCGTCGGCCCGAGCGCCGGCGACATGATCGGCGAAGTCGCGCTGGCGATCGAGATGGGCGCCGACGCCACCGATATCGGCCGGACGATCCATCCGCACCCGACCCTCGGCGAGACGATCGGCCTCGCGGCGGAGGTCGGCCTCGGCCTGTGCACCGACCTGCCACCGGTCGCCCGTCGGTAGGGGCGCGGCGGGAGCATCGCCGCCGCTGCCGGGAGCCTCGACGGATCGCCGCGTCTTGTATAGATCTCGGTCCGCGTCGCCGACTCGGCCGGAAATCGGCCCGGCCGCGACGTTCTGCCGAGCCTCGACGCTGCGGCACGCGGCGAAGATCTGGTGGCTCATCTGGGAGGACATGATCCAAGATGCTGTGGCACCTCGGAAAGTCTTTCCGCCATGCCGTCCACATCTTGCCGTCACGGGCCTTGGATCGATCGGCGCGCGGTCGCGCGCGGCGCGCGAAGCCCGGTCCGGTATCACGGTTGCCGGTCCTGGCCCTCGCGGCGCTCCTGGGATCGGTCGCGGTGATGGGGTCGCCGAGCTGGGCCCGCGATCCCGCCGCGGCGGCGGAGCTGGTCGACGCGGCGTCGCCCGCTGACGGACCGCAGGCGCTCATCGCCTCGCTGCGAAGCCGCATCCTGGCGGCGCACAGCGCGACCTTCGCCCTCGAGAGCTGGTGCGCCGACTACAAGCTCGCCGGAGACCCGCACCTCGTCGCGGAGCGCGTGTCCGTGGCCGACAAGCCCCTGACGGCCGCCCAGCGCGCACGTCTCGCGATCGGCCCGGACGAGCCGGTCCGCTACCGCCGCGTCCGCCTCGCCTGCGGGGACCGCGTCCTGTCCGAGGCAGACAACTGGTACGTGCCCGCCCGGCTCACGCCGGAGATGAACGCGACGCTGGACACCACCCGCACCCCGTTCGGCCGGGTCGTGCGCCCCCTCGCGCCGGTGCGCAGCACCGTCGAGGTGCGCGCGCCGGTCCAGAGCGCGGCGCCCGGACCGAACGATCCGCTCTTCGAGATCGATGCCGTGCTGTCGACCGGTGCCGGGCAGCCGTTCTGCGAGGTCGTCGAGACGTATCTGGGCGGTGCGCTGCCGCGGGCATCGCGGTAAGAACCCGACCGCGTTCTCGGTTGGGAGGAACAGGAATGGGTTCGAGTCTTCGTCGCACGATACTGGCTCTGCTCGCCACGGGCGCGGTCTGTGGACCGGCCCTGGCGGCCGATCCGGCGGGCGTCTGGCTGACGGAGACCGGCAGCTCCCGGGTCCGCATCGCGCCCTGCGGCGGCGGCTTCTGCGGCACGATCATCAGCGCCCCCGGGAAGGGGCTCGACGCGAAGAACCCGGATCCGGCCCTGCGCGGCCGCAGCGTCGTCGGCGTCCAGATCCTCGACGCGCGCCGGCCCGAGGGCGGCGGCTTCTCGGGCTCCCTCTACAATCCGAACGACGGCAAGACCTATTCCGGCTCGCTGAAGCTCACCGGGCCCGACTCGCTGGAGGTGTCCGGCTGCGTCATGAGTGTGTTCTGCAAGCGGCAGACTTGGACGCGCGTGAAGTGATCCCGGGCGGCCGGCACCGGGGCGAGACGGTGCCGCGTCGCAACAACGCAGGATCGATTGCGCGCGACTGAGGTTGCCTGGGTCTGGAACCAGCAAGGATTCTCATGACCCGCACCTGTCTCGCCGCCCTACTCGCCCTCGCCACCGTCGCGCCGGCCAGCGCCCAGGTCGAGGCCCGGCCTGTCGCGCCCGCTCCCGGTGCGCCGGGCGTCGTCAGCCAGCAGAGCGACGCCACCGGGATTGAAGCCGCCGTGAACTACTCGCCCACCGGCCGGCCGGCCGACACGATCTCCAGCAACTCGGCGGCGGCGGGCAACGCCAACCAGCCGTCGCGGGTCGCGCCGCAGGGCGGCGCTGGCGGCGGCAACAAGTAACGGTTTCATCACCGGCGCGGCGATCCGGCCCGGATCGGTCGCCCCCCGGGCCGCATCGGCGACGATGCGGCCTCTTCATGTGCCTGTGTGTCTCAGGCGGCCTCGGTGAGGGCCTGCGCGACGGCGTCGAGGGCGGCCTCGGCCCCGGCCCCGTTCGGGCCGCCGGCCTGCGCCATGTCGCGGCGGCCGCCGCCGCCCTTCCCGCCGAGAGCACCGGCCCCGGCCCGGACCAGCCCGACCGCGTCGTAGCGCGCGGTCAGGTCGTCGGTGACGCCGACCACCAGGCCGGCCTTGCCGTCCGGTCCGATGCCGACCACCGCCACGATGCCGGAGCCCAGGCGCTTCTTCTCCTCGTCGACGATCGGCTTGAGGTCGCGCATGTCGAGCCCCTCGATGACGGAGCGGCGGAAGGCCACCCCGCCGATCTCGGTCTGCTGCGCGCCCGAGCCCGGGCCGCCCTCGCCGCCCATGGCGAGCTTGCGACGGGTCTCGGCCAGCTCGCGCTCCAGGCGCCGCCGGTCCTCCATCAGCGCGGTCAGGCGGTCGGGCGCCTCCGCGACCGGCGCCTTGAGGATACCGGCGAGCGCCGCCAGCGTCCGGGCCTCCTCGGCCCGGTGACGGCGCGCCGCGTCGGCGGTCAGCGCCTCGATCCGGCGCACGCCCGCGCCCACCGCGCTCTCGGCCACGATGGTGATCGCCCCGATATCGCCGGTGCGCGCGGCGTGGGTGCCGCCGCAGAGTTCCACGGAGAAGTTCCTGGCGCGCGGTTGCGCGGCGTCGCCGTCGACCGGCAGCCCCATCGAGACCACCCGCACCTCGTCGCCGTACTTCTCGCCGAACAGCGCCCGGGCGCCCGACGCGATCGCGTCGTCCACCGCCATCAGCTTCGTGACGACGGGGCTGTTCTGGAGCAGCACCGCGTTGGCGATGTCCTCGACGCGGCCGAGCTCGTCGGCCTCGATCGGCTTCGGGTGGCTGATGTCGAAGCGCAGCCGGTCGGGGCTGACCAGCGAGCCCTTCTGGGCGACGTGGTCGCCCAGCACCTGCCGCAGGGCCTCGTGGAGCAGGTGGGTGGCCGAGTGGTTGGCCCGGATCGCCCTGCGGCGGGCTGTGTCGACCTTCAGCTCGACCGGCTGGTCGAGGCTCACCGTCCCCTCCTCCACGGTGACGTGGTGGACGAACACGTCGCCGAGCTTCTTCTGGGTGTCAGTCACCCGCGCCCGCACGCCCGGCGCCAGGATCAGGCCGGTATCGCCGACCTGGCCGCCCGACTCGCCGTAGAACGGCGTCTGGTTGACGAGGACGAGGCCGGTCTGGCCCGCCTCCAGGGTCTTCACCTCGGCGCCGTCGCGCAGGAGCGCGGTCACGATGCCCTCGGCGGTCTCGGTCTCGTAGCCCAGGAACTCGGTGGCGCCGACGCGCTCGCGCAGGCCGAACCACACCGTCTCGGTCGCCGCCTCGCCCGAGCCCTTCCAGGCCTCGCGGGCCGCCTGCTTCTGGCGCTGCATCGCGGCCGCGAAGGCGTCGGTGTCCACACCGATGCCGCGGGCCTTGAGGGCGTCCTGCGTCAGGTCGAGGGGGAAGCCGTAGGTGTCGTAGAGGGTGAATGCGGTCTCGCCGGAGAGCTTGTCGCCCTCCCGGAGGTCGCGGCTCTCGGCGTCGAGGATCGACAAACCCCGCTCCAGCGTGCGCCGGAAGCGGGTCTCCTCCAGCTTCAGGGTCTCGGCGATCAGGCTCTCGGCCCGCATGAGCTCCGGGTAAGCCTGGCCCATCTCGCGGACCAGCGTCGGCACGAGGCGGAACATCGTGGGCTCGCGGGCGCCGAGAATCTCGGCGTGGCGCATGGCGCGGCGCATGATCCGGCGCAGCACGTAGCCGCGGCCCTCGTTGCCCGGCAGCACGCCGTCGGCCACCAGGAAGGAGGCCGCCCGCAGGTGGTCGGCGATCACCCGGTAGGACGCCATCGTGGCCGGCTCCGGCGCCCGCGAGACCGCGTGGGCCACGGCGTCGATCAGGGCGCGGAACAGGTCGGTGTCGTAGTTCGAGTGCACGCCCTGGAGGATCGCCGCCATGCGCTCCAGGCCCATGCCGGTGTCGATCGACGGCCGCGGCAGCGGGTTCCGGACACCCGGCTCCAGCTGCTCGTACTGCATGAACACGAGGTTCCAGAACTCGAGGAACCGGTCGCCGTCCTCGTCCGGGGAGCCGGGCGGGCCGCCCTGGAGCGCCGGGCCCTGGTCGATGAAGATCTCCGAGCACGGGCCGCAGGGGCCGGTGTCGCCCATCTGCCAGAAATTGTCGGAGGTCCCGATCCGGATGATCTTGTCGTCGGAGAAGCCGGCGATCTTCTTCCACAGGCCGGCGGCCTCGTCGTCGTCGGCGTAGACGGTGACGAGGAGCTTGTCGGGCTTGAGGCCGAATTCCTTGGTGATCAGCGTCCAGGCCAGCTCGATCGCCCGGTCCTTGAAGTAGTCGCCGAACGAGAAGTTGCCGAGCATCTCGAAGAACGTGTGGTGGCGCGCCGTGTACCCGACATTGTCGAGGTCGTTGTGCTTGCCGCCGGCGCGCACGCATTTCTGCGCCGTCGTCGCCCGGTCGTAGGCGCGCTTCTCCATGCCGGTGAAGACGTTCTTGAACTGCACCATGCCGGCGTTCGTGAACATCAGCGTCGGGTCGTTCTTCGGCACGAGGCTCGAGGACGGCACGACCTCGTGGCCTGCCTTGGCGAAGTAGTCGAGGAAGGTCGACCGGATCTCGTTGACGCCGCTCATCGGGGCTGACTCTGGCAGTACGGACGGGAAAGGGCGGCCGCGCGTCATCCGCCCGGCGCCCGCATGGCGCCCTCTTAAGGAGGGATGCCGCGCGAGTCACGGGCGGCCTGCCCCGAAATCTCCACGGGACGCCGCAACTCGGCCACAAGCGCGGCCGTGTTGTCGCCACATCTGTCAAGCGATGGTGAGTCCGTAGCGCCACAGCGGCGTGTGGAGAGTCGGGATAACGATGCAGGGCCGCACGGTCGGATCGCCGAGGACCATCACCGGCAAGCAGGGCCATTTCGGCTCGGGCCGAGCCGACGTGATCGCCGCGCAGCCCATGCTGGGCCGTGCCCATGGCAGCCGCCCCGCGCTGTTCCGCTCGCTGCTCACCGTCTCGATGATCGCCGGCGGCCTCAGCGCCGCGCTGATCGGGTCGGGCGTGGACCTCGCCAAGGTCGGCCTGTCGCCCGCCGTGTCGGTGGCGGAGGCCGCCACCGAGATCCCGATGCCGCGACCGCGGATCCACACCGTCGCCCTCAGCACCCCGCTGGAGCAGACGCCGCTGCGCGCCGCCGCCAGCTTCGCCCCGGTGCACGACCTCGACACCGAGCTCGGCTCGAACACGGTCGACCGCGTGTCCTACGACTTCCTGCTCTCCGAGAGTGCCGTCGGCGACCCCAACGACATCCTCGAGTTCGGCCCGATGAAGATCCGGCGCCACCTCGTGCAGACGATCGTCCGGGCGGCCCAGGCGGTCCAGACCGATCCGGTCCTGCTGATGGCGGTGGCCGACAAGGAATCCAGCTTCGTCACGGCGGTCCAGGCCAAAACCTCCTCGGCGACAGGCCTCTACCAGTTCATCGAGCGGACCTGGCTCGGCGTCGTGCGCGACTTCGGCGCCAAGTACGGGCTGGAGAAGGAGGCCGCGCTGATCACGGCCGACGCCAACGACCGGCCGGTGATCACCGATCCGGCGGAGCGCGCCCGGGTGCTGGAACTGCGCCGCGACCCGTACCTCTCGGCCCTGATGGCCGGGGAGATGCTGAAGCGCGACGCGGCCCGCATCGCCCTGCGCATCGGCCGCGAGCTGACGCTCGGCGAGGTCTACCTCGCCCACTTCCTCGGGCCGGACGATGCCGAGGAATTCCTCGCCAACGTCGTGAACAAGCCGGCCGCCGCCGCCGCCGCGCTGCTCCCGGGCCCGGCCCGGGCCAACCGCTCGATCTTCTTCGCCGCCGGGCGCTTCGTCGGCCGCGGCCGCCACCGCAAGCCGCTGAGCCTGTCGGTCGCGCAGGTTCACGAGAAGTTCGAGGCGATGATGAGCACCCGCGGGACGCGCTATCAGAACGTCCGCCAAGTCTCTGGAATCATGGCGTATGCCGACGCCGACGCCGGCCTCGCCACGCAGTAACGGCTCTGTGACGCCGGGCGGGATTCCGACCGCCCGGCGCAACCAGCGGCGGATTGCCGACTTTCCTCCTTCATGCACCGCATCCTCGGGCGGCGCGGAAGTCGACTTCGGGGGGAGTCCTTGAAAAAGCACCAGACGAGCGCACCCCTGCCGCTCACCGATACGCTGTCACCGGGTATTCCCCTCGACCAGATCGGTCAGACACTGGCGTCGTTCTACGATAATCTCGTCACCGAAGGCGTGCCCGAGCATCTCGCGGCCCTGGTCCGACGCGTCCGGCAGACCGAGGGTCCGGAGGATGCCCGCGGCGGGCCGGGCGTCGTGCCGGTCGTGGCCGATCCGCCGCGCCTCGCGCTGGTCGTCGAGGACGATCCCGAGATCCGCGCCCTGGCCGAGACCCTGCTGGAGGAGACCGAGCTCGACGTGGTCGGCTGCGACAGCGCCGAGGCCGCCCTGTCGGTCCTGCAGGCGCGCGGCGGCGACGTCGCCCTCGTCTTCGCCGACGTCCGGCTGGCCGGCGAGATGGACGGTCTGCAGCTGGCCCGCGCGGTCGCGACCCTGTGGCCCCGGGCGCGGCTGGTCATCACCTCCGGCCAGGGCATCCCCCGTCCTGAACTCCCGGCCGAGGCCGTGTTCATCGCCAAGCCGTGGCGTGCCCTCGACGTGCTCGTCGAGGCCGAGCGCGCCGCCGCCGACCCGGCCCCGCCGGTGGTCTGAAGGACTCCGCGCAGCCGGGCCCGGCCCTTGCATCGCCGGTGATCGCGTCGGCGCGAGCCCGGAGCCTGCGACCTTGCCGATCCTCTCCGTCCGCCACCGCACGGTCTACCGCTACCGGCGTCCGGTCGCCTTCGGCGAGCACCGGATCATGTTCCGGCCGCGCGACAGCTACGATCAGCGGCTGATCGCGGCGACCCTCGACATCGCGCCCGAGCCGGCCACGCTGCGCTGGCTCTTCGACGTGTTCGGCAACTGCGTGGCGGTCGCGACCTTCGACACCCGCGCCGAGACCCTGACCTTCGACTGCGGCATCACCCTCGATCACACCCCGGAGCACGCGCCGGTCTTCCCGCTGGCGCCCCACGCGACCCACTACCCGTTCGGCTACGGCGCCGAGGACATGCCCGATCTCGCCCGCTCCATCGAGCGGCAATGGCCGGACCCGCGGCACGAGGTCGATGCCTGGGCGCGCAGCTTCCTGCCACCCCAGGGCCGCATCCCGACGCAGGAGCTGCTGGCCGCCATGACGCGCAGCGTCCGGGCGAACTTCACTTACCTCGCCCGCTCCGAGAAGGGCGTGCAGGACCCGCTGACGACCCTGCGCACGAAGCTCGGCTCGTGCCGGGACTTCGCGGTGCTGATGATGGAGGGTGTCCGGGCGCTCGGCATGGCCGCCCGCTTCGTCTCCGGATACCTGTACAACCCGCGCAACGACCGGGCGCGCCACGTCGGCGGCGGCTCCACCCACGCGTGGCTGCAGGTCTACCTGCCGGGCGCCGGCTGGGTCGAGTTCGACCCGACCAACGGCATCGTGGGCAACCGCGACCTGATCCGCGTGGCGGTGACCCGCGACCCCGCCCAGGCGGTGCCGCTGCACGGCTCCTTCTTCGGCCTCGCGAGCGACGATCTCGGCATGCGCGTCGACGTGGACGTGGTGGAGCTGCCCGCGGAGGGGCCGGCGGCCCGAACCGTGCAGGGGCCGGAGACGTCCCTGGCGCGTTGAGCTTCCTCGAGCACCCGGACCCGGAACGAGCGTGGCGACCCCGCGCGGAAGGCGACAGAGCAAGGTGGCCGCGATGAAGATCAGGACCGGTTTCGATATCGCCTTCACGCTGTCGCAGCCGACGCCGATGATCCTGATGCTGAGCGTCCACCCTTCGCGGATCGACGACGTGCTGACCCCGCACGCGATCGTGTTCGATCCGCCGCTGGAGGCGCGAACGTACCGGGACGGGTTCGACAACATCTGCCACCGGATCATCGCGCCGCCGGGGCAGCTGACGATCGCGGCCGACTTCACGGTCCACGATACGGGTGAGTCCGATCCGGTCGTGCCGGAGGCCCGGCAGATCCCGGTTCAGGACCTGCCCGACGACGTCCTGATCTTCCTCCTGGGCTCGCGCTACTGCGACACCGACAAGCTGTCTCAGACCGCCTGGTCCCTGTTCGGCGGCACGCCGGAGGGCTGGGCCCGCGTGCAGGCGATCGTCGACTACACGCACGAGCGGATCCGCTTCGACTATCAGCGCGCCGACGCGACCCGGAGCGCGCACGACGCCTTCATGCAGCGCGAGGGCGTGTGCCGGGACTTCGCGCACCTGGCGATCACCCTGTGCCGGTGCATGAACATCCCGGCGCGCTACGCCACCGGCTACCTCGGCGATATCGGCGTGCCGAAGGATCCGGCCCCGATGGACTTCTCGGCGTGGTTCGAGGTCTTCCTCGAGGGGCCCGAGGGGCCGCGCTGGTACACGTTCGACGCCCGGCACAACCGGCCCCGCATCGGCCGCATCGTCATGGCCCGCGGGCGCGACGCCACCGACTGCGCCATCTCGACCAATTTCGGCTACGCCCACCTCGCGCGGTTCGACGTCCACACGGACGAGGTCCCCTGAGTCGCGCACGCCCCCGTGATCTCGCGCACCGCACGGCCGAGCGGGCCTGCGTATTCCGCCGGGCAGCAAATTCCCGGCGGGTGTATGGAACTGCCTGCCTATGCTCACGCTTGTAATGGCAAAGGTTATTGCACAGGTAGGCCACTCATGAAGACCACGGTCACCGCACTCGCCGCGCTCCTGGGCGTGTCTGTTCTTGCCGCGACGCCCGTCCTCGCAGCCTCGTCGTACGATCCCTTCGGCACGGACAATGCCGACGAGTACTACTCCGATCAGGGACAGTACGGTTACCAGGGCACTTACGCGCCGGGCTACGGCCAGGGCGTGCAGGCCGCACCGCAGGCGCAGGTCCAGCCGATCCCCCGCGAGATCGTGGCGTTCAACGGGCCCTACGCGCCCGGCACGATCGTCGTCTCCACCGCCGAGCGGCGCCTGTACTACGTGCTCGGCAACGGTGAGGCGATCCGCTACGGCGTAGGCGTCGGCCGCCCGGGCTTCAGCTGGAGCGGCACCAACAAGATCACCGCGAAGCGCGAGTGGCCGTCGTGGACGCCCCCCAAGGCCATGATCGCCCGCCGCCCCGACCTGCCGCGCTACATGGCGGGCGGCATCGAGAACCCGCTCGGCGCCCGGGCCATGTATATCGGCAGCACCGAGTACCGCATCCACGGCTCCAACGAGCCGGACACGATCGGCCAAGCGGTGTCGTCGGGCTGCATCCGGATGACCAACGACGACGTCACCGACCTGTACGAGCGGGTGAAGGTCGGCGCGAAGGTCGTCGTGCTGAACTGAGGGCGCGGCGCGGGATCACCCGCGTCCGAACCCTGCGTGCCGCGCGGGCCGCGTCATCCCACCCGGGAGGCGCGGCCCGTCGCCGTCAGGGACGGTCCTCAGGGGACGACGCGGCCGACGGCCGTCTGCGGCGGGCTGAACGAGGCGATCGGCATGTCGCAGAAACAGCGTACGCCGAGGGGGCGCGGCCCCGGCAGCGGGCAGGAGAACGGCTTCGGGCCCGTGATCCCCTGCTGGACGGCGTCGCAATTGTAGCCGACCGGAGCGCGCTGCGCCCGGCGCGGGACCGGCCGGTAACCGCCGTCGTAGCCCGGATCATCGTAGTACTGGGCCCAGGCCGCGCTGCTCGGAACGGCGGCGGCGAGCGCCAGAGCGGCGACCGCCAGGCGGAGAGGTCCACGCAGGCCGGATCGGCCGGAAACAGTGAGGCGCATCCCTGAACCCTTCACTCGGCGCGGACCCAACGCGTCCGCCCGGCGGCTCTCGGCGGGAATACCGGCGAAAACGAGACGGCCCGCCCCCGGGATCGGGAGCGGGCCGCGGCCCCGTTCGACGGCGTGAGGCTCAGTGCGTCGCGCGCTCGGCAGCGTCCTGGGCGTTCTGGGCGGTCTGCTTCGCGGCGTCCTGACCCTGCTCCATGGCCTTGCGGGCCTCGTCGGCGCCCTGCTGCATCGCCGACTTGGCGCGCTCGGCGCCCTGCTGCATCGCGCTCTGCGCGAGGCCGCTGAACTCCTTGGCCTGCGCCTGGATGGCGGCGAACTGACTGCGGACGAACTCGGCCTGATGCTGCATCGCCTCCTGCATGTCCTTGGAGCGGACGAGCTTCTGGGCGAGGTCGAAGGCCGCGTTCACGTTCTGCTCGGCATACTCGAAGCCGCGCGAGGAGGCGTCCAGCGCGTTCGAGCGCGCCAGCTCGGCCGAACCCTGCACGGTGTCGGCGGTGCGGCGAGCCGCGCCGATGAAGCTATCGAATGCCTTTCGGGCCTGCTCGACGCTCTTCTCGGCGAAGTCGCGCATCTCGGCCGGAACTTCGTAGTTCGGGGGGGTGCTCATACGTCGTCTCCTCTCTTCATTGGCCTGTGGATGGCGCTTTGTGCGGTGCACAATAACTGATTCGCCGCCATATGCCACCCGCGCTCACGGCGTTAAGGTTGACATACCGTAAACGTGTGACGGTCGCGCCGAGAGTCCAGCGTCGCGGCGCGATGGAGTTTACAATAGGGCTTCGGTCGCGGCCGTTTCTCGGGCAGAGCGGGACCGCGGAGCGTCAGGATCGCGTTTGGGTTCGAGGTCGCGGGCTTTGGAGACGACAGTGACACCGACGGCCGCCGCAGCCCCGCCCGGATTGGCGACTGCCTTCGCGGCCTGGGAGCGGCTGCCCGCCCTGGCGGCCGCCATGTCCGCGCGCGACGCCGTGCACCTCGTGGTCGATCCGTCGGACGCGCGGATCCTGTCGGCATCCGGCGCGGCGGCTCGTCTCGTCGCGGCGCTGGACGGCCCCGCCCTCGCCGGCCTGACCCGACAGATCGTGGCGGCGGTGGCGGGCGACGCCACGCCGCGCCTCGCGCGCCTGCGCCTCGACGCCCGCCGGATCGCGCCGCCGGTCCTGTGCTGGCTGGCGCGCGGCGCTGCGGCCGACGGCCGTCCCGCGATCCTCGTCGTCGCGACCGCACCGGTGGTGTCGGGCCGGGCTCGGCCAATCCGCCCGGCGGCGAATCCGATCGACTCGCGCGCCGCACCTCCCGAGGCGGAGCCGGCGCCGGCCGGTCCGCCGCAATCGCCGGCGCCGGCCCGTCGCGACGACCGCTTCCTGTGGCGCCTCGACGCCATGGGCGTGCTCACGACCCTCACCGGCCCGGAGGCCCTCGCGGGGTTGGTCGGGCAGCGCTGGCAGGATCTCGCCGCGACCGGGCGCCTTTCCGGCGCCGACGCCGTGCTGGCGGCCCTGCGCGACCGGCGCACCTTCCGCGGCGAACCGGCGGTGCTCGATGCCGGCACAGGGGCGTTCCGGGTCGACCTGTCGGGCGCCCCGCTGGGACGGAGCGACGCGGCCTTCTCGGGCTTCGGCGGCTTCGGCCTGATCCGCAGCGTCCCGGCCGCAGTCCCGGAGCCGGTCGACTTGCCGGAGCCGGTCGGCTTGCCGGAGCCGACCGCGACGCCGCGGCCCGGGCCGGCAGCTTGCGCGGATGCCGATCCGGCCGCCGTCGGGGCCGCGACCGGCGAGCTCGCGATCCCCGCCGCCGCCGAGGTGGGACCGGTCGCGGCGCCGCTGACGAATGACGAGCACGCGGCGTTCCGCGAGATCGCCCGCGCACTGGGCGCCCGCTACGCCGGCGACGAGGTCGAGACCGAGCTCCCCAAGACCGAGAGCGGGGCGGTGATGCCGTTCCCGGCTCCGCAGGCCGGGCCGGTGGAGACCGGCGCGGCCTCGGAGGAGGTCGGACCGGAGGCCGGCATCGCGGTCGCCGAACCGGCCGCGGCGGCGCCGGCGGAATCGGATCTTCTCGGCGGATTGCCGCTGCCGGTGCTGGTCCATCGCGGCGGCGCGATCGTCGCGGCGAACGGCGCCTTCCTGGACCTCACCGGCCATCCCGACCTGCCCACCCTCGCGCGCATCGGTCTCTCGGGATTGCTGCCCGGCCTGTCCCTCGGGGATACGCCCGAACCGACCGCGCGCCGGACGACCGTCACGACGGCCGACGGCGGTGCCCGGCCCGTGGAATTGCTGGCGGGTGCCCTCCCCTGGTCGGGCGCGACCGCCACGTGCTTGGTCGTGCGCCCCGTCGCGGACGCCGACGTCGCCGACGCGCTCACGGCCGAGCGCCTCGCCCGCGCGGCCCAGACCGAGCGGACGGTCAGCGCCGAGGCGACCCTGGACGCGATCGAGACCGGCGTCGTCACGGTCGACGGGGCCGGGCGCGTCGTCGCGCTGAACCGCGCCGCAGCCGGCCTGTTCGGCTGCGATCCGCGCGAGATCGTCGGCAGCAGTTTCGTCGCCCTGTTCGACCGGGAGAGCGTCCTGACGGTCGCCGATGCCCTGAGGGGTACCGGCCCCGAGCGGCGCATCGTGCACCTCGACGGCGCGCCCGTGTCGCTCACCGTGGCGGCGGTGCCGGGCCGGCGCGTCGCCCAGATCGCGCGGGCCGAGCGCGAGACCTTCGCGCCCAAGGCGGACGGCAGCCCGGATCCCGTGCCGGGCCGCATCGATGCCCTCCACCGGCTCGGCGGCGCCGTCCGCGAGCCCGTGACCGGCATCATCGACCTCACCGGAGCGATGCTGAAGGAACCGTTCGGCCCCCTCGGGGACGCGCGCTACAGGGGCTGTCTCGCCGAGATCAAGGCCTCGGGGGAGGCGATGCTGGAGCGCGTCGGGAAGCTCCTGGACCTCGCCGCGGTCGAGGCCGGGTCGCTGCACCTGGAACCGCGCGCCCTCGACCTCAACGACGTCGTCGCGAGCTGCGTCGCCCGCCTCCAGGGCGAGGCCGCGCGGGGCCGCATCGTCATGCGGACGAGCTTCTCCACCGATATCGGCGACCTAGAGGCCGACGAGCGCTCGGTCAGCCGCGCGGCCAGCCTGGTGATCGAGAACGCCATCCGGCGGTCGACGGCCGGCAGCCAGATCATCGTGTCCACCGCTTCCGACGAGCGGGCGGGGATCGCCGTTCGGGTGCGCGACATCGGGACCGGCCACGCTCCGCGGCCGAACGATCCTCGGGGCGATGTCGAGGACGGGCTGGCGCTGCCGCGGGCGCTGGTGGAGGCCAATGGCGGGCGGCTGCAGCTCTCCGCCCGGCCGGAAGACGGCACGCTCGTGGAGATCATCATGCCCGCGCGCCGCGCGGCGAACGGCTAGGATCGATCGCGACCGCGCGGCGATCGAGGCGGAAACAGAGGGCTGCCGGTGACAGCCGCCCCGCGCGGGCGCGCTTGACAGCGCAGCATCGAAGCCTCAAGCAGCTCTTACATTGTGCCCAATCTATTCACGGGAATTGAGCTGCGCAGCTGAGCGCGAAACCGCGATGATATCGTCATCGTAGATTGTCGGCTACGTTACTTTGGAAGTCCTGGCTGCGCGGCGGAGACCGCGATACGATCGGGCACCAAAACAGGGATGGGACGCCATGGAAGGCAAGGTGGTCGAGGTTCAATCCGCGTGGCGCGAGGGCGCGCACGTCGATGATGCCAAGTACCGGGAGATGTACGCGGCCTCGGTCGCCGATCCCGACGCGTTCTGGGCCGAGCACGGCAAGCGCATCGACTGGATGAAACCGTTCTCGACGGTGAAGAACACCAGCTTCGAGCCCGGGAAAGTCTCGATCAAGTGGTTCGAGGACGGCACGACCAACGTCGCCCACAACTGCATCGATCGTCATCTCGAGACCCGGGGCGATCAGACCGCGATCGTCTGGGAAGGCGACAACCCGGACGAGTCCAAGCACATCAGCTACCGCGAGCTGCACGCGCAGGTCTGCCGGATGGCCAACGTCCTGCGCAACCGCGGCGTCGGCAAGGGCGACCGCGTCACGCTCTACATGCCGATGATCCCGGAAGCCGCCTACGCGATGCTCGCCTGCGCGCGGCTGGGTGCGATCCACGCCATCGTGTTCGGCGGGTTCTCGCCGGACTCCCTCGCCTCGCGCATCCAGGGCTGCGGCTCGAAGGTGGTGATCACCGCCGACGAGGGCCTGCGCGGCGGCCGCAAGGTGCCGCTGAAGGCCAATGTCGACGAGGCGATCAAGCGCCTCAACACCGACCTCGTCGACCACGTGATCGTCGTGCGCCGCACCGGCGGCAGCGTCGCCATGGAGGCGGGCCGCGACGTCTACTACGACGAGGCCGCCGAGCAGGTGACCGACGAGTGCCCCGCCGTCGCGGTGGAGGCCGAGCACCCGCTCTTCATCCTGTACACGTCGGGCTCGACCGGTCAGCCGAAGGGCGTGGTGCACACCACCGGCGGCTACCTCGTCTACGCGTCGATGACGCACGAATACGTCTTCGATTACCGCGAGGGCGACGTGTACTGGTGCACGGCCGATGTCGGCTGGGTCACCGGCCACAGCTACATCGTGTACGGGCCGCTCGCGAACGGTGCCACGACGCTGATGTTCGAGGGCATCCCGACCTACCCATCGACCTCCCGGTTCTGGGAAGTGGTCGACAAGCACAGGGTCAACATCTTCTACACGGCGCCGACCGCGATCCGCTCGCTGATGGGCGGCGGCGAGGGCCCGGTGAAGAAGACCTCGCGGCAATCGCTGCGGGTGCTGGGCTCCGTCGGCGAGCCGATCAACCCGGAAGCCTGGGAATGGTACTACAACGTCGTCGGCGACAAGCGCTGCTCGATCGTCGACACGTGGTGGCAGACCGAGACCGGCGGCATCCTGATCACGCCGCTGCCGGGCGCCACCGCCCTCAAGCCGGGCTCGGCCACCCGCCCGTTCTTCGGCGTGAAGCCCGAGATGGTCGACGCCGAGGGCAAGGTGCTGGAGGGGCCTTGCGAAGGCAATCTCTGCATCGCCGATTCCTGGCCGGGCCAGATGCGAACGGTCTACGGCGACCATGAGCGCTTCGAGCAGACCTATTTCTCGACCTACCCGGGCAAGTACTTCACCGGCGACGGCGCCCGGCGGGACGCCGACGGCTACTACTGGATCACCGGCCGGGTGGACGACGTCATCAACGTCTCGGGCCACCGCATGGGCACCGCCGAGGTCGAGTCGTCGCTCGTCGCGCACCCGAAGGTCGCCGAGGCGGCGGTGGTCGGCTACCCGCACAACGTGAAGGGCCAGGGCATCTACGCCTACGTGACCCTCAACGACGGCGAGGAGGGCGACGACGCGCTGCGCAAGGAGCTCGTGACCTGGGTGCGCAAGGATATCGGGCCGATCGCCTCGCCGGACCTGATCCAGTTCGCACCCGGCCTGCCCAAGACCCGCTCGGGCAAGATCATGCGCCGGATCCTGCGCAAGATCGCCGAGGACGATTTCAGCTCACTCGGCGACACCTCGACTCTGGCCGAGCCGGCCGTCGTCGACGACCTGATCGAGAACCGGCAGAACCGGGCCTGATCGCATCCGCGCCGCCGCGGCGGCGCGGGTCCGGACCGGGGCGGGTGCCGGGACGGCGCCCGCCCCCAACAAGAACCACGAATTTCAACGCGACGAACCGGGGGGCCGAGAGCATGCCCTCGCGGGAGGAACAGCCATGAGCGGCACGACACTCGACACCCGAGGGCGCACGGCGCCCCCGGGAACACGCACACTCGGGACCGGCGTCGACCCGCAGGTCGAGCGGATCGCCCGGACCCCCGAGTTCCAGCAGCTCGTCGGTGAGCGCACACGCTTCGCCTGGATCCTGACGATCCTGATGCTGGTCGTCTATTTCGGCTTCATCGGCCTGATCGCCTTCGACAAGTCGCTCCTCGCC
The DNA here is from genome assembly GCF_053345825.1 of Methylobacterium sp. C33D. Lineage (NCBI taxonomy): Bacteria > Pseudomonadati > Pseudomonadota > Alphaproteobacteria > Hyphomicrobiales > Methylobacteriaceae > Methylobacterium > Methylobacterium sp. C33D. The sequence goes on along the minus strand of NZ_JBKFAV010000032.1, from coordinate 37,570 downwards.
GTGAAGGTCGGCGGCACCGCCTCCCTCGGCCTGTTCGCGGGCGTGTTCGTGATCCTGTTCGCCTTCGCGCTCACGGGCGTCTACGTCGCCCGGGCCAACACGCGCTTCGACGCGCTGAGCGACGCCCTGAAGCGGAGTGTCGCCCGATGAACCGCCTCCTCCTCGGCCTGACGCTGGCCACGATCGTCGCGAGCGCCGCCCACGCGGCCGGCCCGGATCTCGGTGCCGTGTCGCAATCGGCCACGAACTGGCCGGCCATCCTGATGTTCCTGTTCTTCGTGCTGCTGACGCTCGGCATCACCTACCGGGCCGCGAAGGGCACCAAGTCGGCCGCCGACTTCTACGCGGCGGGCGGCGGCATCTCGGCGGGCACGAACTCGCTGGCGATCGCCGGCGACTACATGTCGGCGGCCTCGTTCCTCGGGATCTCGGGCCTCGTCTACACCTCGGGCTTCGACGGGCTGATCTACTCGACGGGCTTCCTGGTCGGCTGGCCGATCGTGCTGTTCCTGATCGCCGAGCGCCTGCGCAATCTCGGCAAGTTCACCTTCGCCGACGTGGCGAGCTTCCGCCTCGACCAGACCGCGATCCGCATCATCTCGGCGGTGGGTACCCTGGTGGTGGTGGCCTTCTACCTGATCGCCCAGATGGTCGGCGCGGGGAAGCTGATCCAGCTCCTGTTCGGCCTGCCCTACCTCTACGCGGTGATCATCGTCGGCGTGCTGATGATCGTCTACGTGGCCTTCGGCGGCATGAAGGCGACCACCTGGGTACAGGTGATCAAGGCCTGCCTGCTGCTCGGCGGCGCGACCTTCATGGCCGGCGCGGTGCTGTACAAGTACGGCTTCAACCCGGAGTTGCTGTTCGCCAACGCCGTGCAGGTTCACCCGAAGGGCGACGCCATCATGGCCCCGGGAGGCCTCGTGTCGAACCCGGTCGAGGCGATCTCGCTCGGCGTCGGCCTGATGTTCGGCACCGCCGGACTGCCACACATCCTGATGCGGTTCTTCACGGTCTCGGACGCCCAGGCCGCGCGCAAGTCGGTGTTCTACGCCACCGGCCTGATCGGCTACTTCTACATCCTGACCTTCATCATCGGCTTCGGCGGCATAGCCCTGCTGATGTCGGATCCGGTCTACTTCAAGCTCGGGCCGGCCGGCGCGTTCGACAAGCTGAAGGACATGATCGGCGGCACCAACATGGTGGCGGTGAACCTCGCGAACGCGGTGGGCGGCCCGTACTTCCTGGGCTTCATCTCCGCCGTGGCCTTCGCGACGATCCTCGCGGTCGTCGCCGGCCTGACGCTCGCCGGCGCCTCGGCGATCAGCCACGACCTCTACGCCCAGGTGATCGCCCGCGGGCGCACCACCGAGAAGCACGAGGTCAACCTGTCGAAGATCTCGGCCGTGGTGATCGGCATCGTGGCGATCTACCTCGGCTACGTGTTCGAGAACCAGAACGTCGCCTTCATGGTCGGCCTCGCTTTCGCGGTGGCGGCGAGCTGCAACTTCCCGGTGCTGGCCATGTCGATCCTGTGGCGCGGCACAACGACCTGGGGCGCGCTCGCCGGCGGCCTCGTGGGCCTGCTCTCGGCGGTCACCATGGTGGTGCTGTCGAAGGCCGTCTGGGTGACGACGTTCGGCCATCCCGCCGCGCTCTTCCCCTACGACAACCCGGCTCTGTTCTCGATGCCGCTGGCCTTCGCGACGATCTGGGTCGTGTCCCTCATGGACAAGAGCCGCCGGGCCCAGCGCGAGCGCGCGGCCTTCGAGGCGCAGTACGTGCGCTCCGAGACGGGCATCGGGGCGGCCGGCGCGCACGCGCACTGACGGCACTCGGACCGATCGGACAGGCGGGGGGCGCGGCGCGAGCCGCGCCCCTCGTCGTTCCGGTGACAACACCGCACGCGCCCATGTTGATGAGGGAGTTCACAATCGCTTTACCGGTTGACCGCCCCAGCCCGTGCGATAACGCATAGGTGATCTGCGCCATGCGCAGAACCGCCCGGGAAGCGGGCCGGTGAGCGGGCGATCCGGGTCTCGGGCCGCCCATGTGCGTCTGGGAGGACCTGTCTTATGCCTGTGGCAACCGCGATCCCGCGAGCGGGAGACGCCGCGCGGCCGATGACGTCGGCCGAGAAGCGGGTGATCTTCGCATCCTCGCTCGGCACCGTGTTCGAGTGGTACGATTTCTATCTCTACGGCTCGCTCGCGGCGATCATCGGCGCGCAGTTCTTCTCGGCCTACCCGCCGGCCACGCGCGACATCTTCGCGCTGCTGGCCTTCGCGGCCGGCTTCATCGTGCGGCCGTTCGGCGCCCTCGTGTTCGGCCGCGTCGGCGACCTCGTCGGGCGCAAGTACACCTTCCTCGTCACGATCCTGATCATGGGTCTGTCGACCTTCATCGTCGGCATCCTGCCCAACGCGGCGACCATCGGCATCGCGGCCCCGATCATCCTGATCGTGTTGCGCCTCGCGCAAGGGTTGGCGCTCGGCGGCGAGTACGGCGGCGCGGCGACCTACGTGGCCGAGCACGCGCCGAACGGCCGGCGCGGCTTCTACACGAGCTGGATCCAGACGACCGCGACGCTCGGCCTGTTCCTGTCGCTGCTGGTGATCCTGGCCACCCGGACCTTCACGGGGGAGGCCGCCTTCGCCGAGTGGGGCTGGCGCATCCCGTTCCTGGTGTCGGTGCTGCTGCTCGGCATCTCGGTCTGGATCCGCCTCCAGCTCTCCGAATCCCCGGCGTTCCAGAAGATGAAGGAGGAGGGCAAGACCTCGAAGGCGCCGCTCACGGAGGCGTTCGGCGAGTGGCGGAACGCGAAGTTCGCGCTCATCGCCCTGTTCGGGCTCGTCGCCGGCCAGGGCGTCGTCTGGTACACGGGTCAGTTCTACGCGCTGTTCTTCCTGCAATCGATCCTGAAGGTCGACGGGTACACGGCCAACCTGCTGATCGCCTGGTCGCTGCTCCTCGGGACCGGCTTCTTCGTCGTCTTCGGCTGGCTGTCCGACAAGATCGGCCGCAAGGTCATCATCCTGGCGGGCTGCGCGATCGCTGCGGCGACGTTCTTCCCGATCTTCAAGGGGATCACCTCGACGGCCAACCCGAAGCTCGAGGCGGCGATCGAGAACGTGAAGGTGACGGTGACGGCCGATCCGGCCGCCTGCGGGACCCTGTTCAACCCGGTCGGGACCCGGGTGTTCACCCAGCCCTGCGACCTCGCCCGCGACTTCCTGTCGAAGTCGTCGGTCCGCTACACGACCGTGCCCGGCGCGGCCGGCCAGCCCACCACGATCCGGATCAACGACACGGAGATCCCGTACCCGCAGGGCGGCAACGCCGAGGCCAACAAGGCCACGGCCACCGCGCTCCAGGCCGCGGGCTACCCGAAGGCCGGCGACCCCGAGATCGTCAAGATGGCGAACCCGTTCGACATCTTCCGGCCGCAGGTCGCGCAGGTGATCGGCCTGCTGTTCATCCTCGTGCTGTTCGTCACGATGGTCTACGGCCCGATCGCCGCCATGCTGGTGGAGCTGTTCCCGACCCGGATCCGCTACACCTCGATGTCGCTGCCCTACCACATCGGCAACGGCTGGTTCGGCGGACTCTTGCCGGCGACGGCCTTCGCCATGGTGGCACAGACCGGCGACATCTATTTCGGCCTCTGGTACCCGATCGTCATCGCGGTGGCGACGGTGATCATCGGCGTGCTGTTCGTGCCGGAGACCAAGGATCGCGACATCTTCGCCGACACCTGATCGGCGCGAGCCGACCGGATCCCGGTCCGGCCCGCGTCAACGGCGCCCAGGCAGCACCCGCTGCCTGGGCGTTCTCGTTCGGGGCGGCGCCTCGCGGCCGCCCCGCTTGTGTCGAGCCTGCAACGACGGCGCGAATTAGCGATCCGTGCGGTACGTCACGGATTGCGTTTCGTCTGATCCTGTACGGAGGTGACAAGTATCGAGACCCGGCGAAAACGGCCCTCCTCGGATGGAGCCGTCGCGCCAATTGTCTTGGTTTTGATTTCACGCGTTGTAAGAGGCTAATTATTGCAACTGCAAGTAAAATATCGGCCATCCCCGGACTTACCGATGGCCGTGCCGGTCACCTGAACCTGTCTACAATTTAACCTGCCGACAATACGCCCGGTGGAACCCTGTGCGGTACGAGTCCGTATCAGGTCACCCTCCGCTCCGGGTTCCTGGGATATCGAACGTGAACACCGTCCTGACACATCTGCGCCGTCAGCCCGGCACGAAGCCCCCCCTTCTCCTGGTGATCGTCTGGTCCGTCGTTGCTGCGGGGCTCTGGATCCTGATCAACAGGTGCGCCGGACATCTGGTCTGGTTGTGGTGATCCGCCTCACCGCCCCCGGTCATTCTCGGGATAGCCGGTGGAATAGGCACCGACGAGATATCCCGCCTGGTGCGCGGTCAGGTACCCCATCACGATCAGCACACGCAGCAGGTCGATCCCGTAGACGGACACGAAGATCGTCGCGGCCGTGACCAGGATCACCGACGAGGTCAGCGCGACGACGATCACCGAGTAGGACCGGCCGATCAGCCATCCCACGACAAACAACAGCGCTGCGACCACCATCTCGTCACCCGAGCCGGACTTGTTCCAGGAAGTCCTTCACACGAGCTTCCGGCGCACATCTCCGTGATTGTGGCGTGCGGCAGAAAAAATTTCAACCCGCGCAGCAGATGCCGTACATATTCGCCAAGATGGGAATATTACACCCGCAATAATGCTTCAAAAATTGCGTTTCTGGACGCCATCTATCCATTGCCGAGCTTCGGCTGGACAGGGACCTTTTCGCGGCAATGCTCGGCCGACCCGCGCAACCGGCCGGAAATCGGCGCGACCGAACCGATCGCGCCGGATCGTTAACGCCGCGCCGGTGCCACGGCACGACCTCCGCGGCGCCCGGTCCGGCCGTCGAGATCACGAACGCCCCGGAGAACGGCCACGCGGCTCAGTGCCGGAAGTGGCGGTACCCGGTCAGGACCATCGCGAGACCGGCCTCGTCGGCCGCCGCGATCACGTCCGCGTCGCGCATCGAGCCGCCGGGCTGGATCACCGCGGTGGCGCCCGCTTCGGCGGCCGCCATGAGGCCGTCCGCGAACGGGAAGAACGCGTCCGACGCCACCACTGAACCGACAGCGAGGCTCTCGGCCAGCCCGAGACGCTTCGCTCCCTCGGCGGCCTTCCAGGCGGCGATGCGCGAGGAATCGACCCGGGACATCTGGCCCGCGCCGATGCCGACCGTGGCGCCGGCCTTCGCGTACACGATGGCGTTCGACTTCACGTGCTTGGCCACCCTGTAGGCGAACCGGAGATCGGCCAGTTCGGCCTCGCTCGGCGCGCGCTTCGTCACGACCTTGAGCGGCATGTCGTCGACGACCGCCGCGTCCCGGCTCTGGACCAGCAGACCGCCCGCGAGAGTCCGCACGGTCTCACCGCCGGCCCGCGGGTCGGGCACGCCGCCGGCCAGCAGCAGGCGCAGGTTCTTCTTGCCGGCCACGATGGCGGCCGCCTCGGGCGTGGCGTCGGGGGCGATGATCACCTCGGTGAAGATCTCGACGATCCGGCGGGCCGCCTCGGCGTCGAGGGTCCGGTTCAGCGCGACGATGCCGCCGAAGGCCGAGGTCGGATCGCAGCTCAGAGCCCGCTCGTAGGCCTCGATCAGGCTCGTCCCCTCGGCGACGCCGCAGGGGTTGGCGTGCTTGATGATCGCCACGGCGGCGGTCCGGGCCGGGTCGAACTCGGCCACGCACTCGTAGGCGGCGTCCGTGTCGTTGAAGTTGTTGTAGGACAGCTCCTTGCCCTGGAGCTGGCGGGCGGTGGCCACGCCCGCCCGGACCTTGCCGGGGGCGCGGTAGAAGGCGGCCGACTGGTGAGGGTTCTCGCCGTAGCGGAGCTCCTGGCCGAGGGCGCCCCCGAAGGCCCGGAAGCGAGCCGGCGCCTCGGCGCCGAAGCGGCCGGCCATCCAGTTGGCGATGGCGGCGTCGTATGACGCGGTGCGGGCGAAGGCCTTCTGCGCCAGACTCCGGCGCAGATCCGCGCCCAGCGCCCCGTCCTGGGCCTCCAGGGCGGCGAGCACGCCGGCATAGTCCGAGACATCGGTGACGACGGCGACGTCCGCGTGGTTCTTGGCCGCCGCGCGGATCATCGCCGGGCCGCCGATATCGATGTTCTCGATGCAGTCGGCGTCCGACCGGTCCGCCGCGATGGTCGCCTCGAACGGGTACAGGTTGACCACGAGGAGATCGATGGCGCCGATCCCGTGGGCGGCGAGCGCGGCCTGATGTTCGGGGTTGTCGCGGATGGCGAGCAGGCCGCCGTGCACCGCCGGGTGCAGCGTCTTGACCCGGCCGTCCATCATCTCCGGGAAGCCCGTCAGGTCGGCGACCTCGGTGACCGGCAGGCCGGCCTCCTGCAGGGTGCGGTGCGTGCCCCCGGTCGAGACCAGCGCGACGCCGCAGGCGTGGAGCGCCCGGGCGAAGTCGACGAGGCCGGTCTTGTCCGAGACCGAGAGGAGCGCGCGGGAGACCCGCACCTGATCGTGCGCCATAGCTACGTGCCGAAGTTCGAGATTTTCGGGCGCGGTAGCATGGAAACGGTGACCCGGGCCAGCCGGGCCCGTCGGGCGCCTGTCAGGGCGCCACGCCGCGCAGGGGCGCGGAGGCCTGGCGCTCGAAGGTCCATCGAACCTCGACGTCGTCGGACACCCGCAGGTGGAGGACAATCTGGTCGGTCCGGCGCGGCCCGGTCAGGCCCGAGAAGTAGACGCTCTCCTCGATGGCGATCTCGGCGTTCTCGGCGCGGAAGATCCAGATTTCCCCGAGCGCCGAGGCGAGCTCCAGTCCCTCGGGGATGCTGCGCACCGCGATGCCGGGATGGAGGTGGAAGCGGATCGCCACGTCCTGCGGGCGCAGCCGTCGCCCGCGGCTGAGCCCCTTGCCCTGTCGCAGGAAGGCGTCGCGGCCCTCGAGTCGCGCCGTCGCGTGGAACAGCTGCCAGCGGCGCTCATGAACGATGCCGAATTCGGGGCCGTAGCCGTTGTGCCGGGCCGCGAGGACGACGCTGTCGGCCTCCTCGGCCCGCTCGGCCGCCACCGCCGACGGACCGCTCAGGACCACCGGCCCGCGCCGGCGGATCAGCCAGTCGGCCACGAGCCGCTCGCCCCACCACCCGGTGCGGGTGAGGAACCGGCAGGACGAGGCGTGCGCCACCGAGGCCGTGGAATGGGCCGGCGTCGAGCGGGCCAGGAGGCGCAGATCGGCCCCGCTGGCCGGCAGGCCGCAATTGACCACGATGCGCTGCGGACCGCTCGACATCTCGAAGGCGAGGCAGCCCGCCCCGGCATTGACCGCGTAGGGCAGCGGCGGGCTGGCGCCGACATCGGCCACGATCACGACCCGGCCGCCCTCCAGGCGCTCGTAGCCCGAATTCGGCGCGTGCATCAGCGGGCGCGCGAGCGCACCGTCGTAGACCAGCAGGGTCGCCAGATGGTCCGCGTCGGTGGCGCCCATGCCGTTGAAGTGGCTCAGCGAGGCGTCCGGGTGGCGCAGGAGCCGCAGCAGCGGCAGCATCCGGTCGACGGCGCGCAGGAGCGCCAGCGGCGGCTCGACGCTGCGGCTGAGGTAGCTCTGGCGCAGCGGCAGGAGGTCGAGGAGCAGCTCCATGGCGTAGCGCGGGTCGCGGGAGCGGTGGCCGCCGTCGGTCAGGATCTGCCGGTCGAGTTCCCGCGTCAGGATGCGGGTCGCCCGGCGCAGGATCGGCTGGATGCCGTCGCAGCACAGACCGGCGTAGCAGAGCGCCACCGCGGCGTTCAGGCGCCATTGCGGCGGCACGCCCCGCCGGAGATCGCGCTCGAGCTGCTGCGCGTTGCGGCCGATCGCCTTGAGGAAGTTCTGGTAGAAGCCGTGATCGGCACCCTCCAGCACGAGGGGCGACTGGCACAGGAACGAGATCAGCCGGCGCGCCGCGACCGGCGTCTGGCGGGCGAGCGCCGCGTCGCCGCGGCCGGCGATGAAATCGGCCACGAAGGCGCGGGCATTGGCGCGCGCAAGCGCGGTGTCGGCGGCGCGCAGGTGGCGCAGCCAGCCGAAGCCGTAGAGCTCGTCGGCCCATTCCGGCGACGGCGCCGCGTAGTCGAACGGCGAGCCGCCGCTCGCCGCGAGCGACCGGCCGGCGAAGACGAACAGGCCGGCGTAGATGTCGTCCGCGAAGGTCGCGTCGGAGGTGCGCAGGTCCTGCGGCGCGATCACCAGCCCGGCCACGCGCATCCGGGCGAGGATGTCGGGCGGGGCGGTGACGCGGGCGCCGGCGGCGCGGACCGCGCGCGCGGTCTCGCGCGCGACGAGCCGATAGAAGCGCCAGCGGTCAGGCCCCCAAGCCACGCGATCTCCGAGCTACGCGTTCTGACAAGGCCCCAAGGCCTTGAGCCCTCGCGCACGAGGATCGGCTGGCACCCGTTTCGTAAGGCTAGTGGGGGCCTCTTAACCGGCGGTTTACGCTATGTCATGTCCGACGCTGTGAAGGCGAATGACGGGGGCGACCCGCCCGCGCGGCGCGGCTAGCCCGGCATCAGCGCGGCGTCGAACGCCGTCAGGTTCGACCGCATCAGGTCGAGATAGGTCGCGGCCGGGCCGTCCGGCGCCGAGAGCGCGTCGGAATAGACCTTGCCGCCGACGCGGGCGCCGCTCTCACGGGCGATCTGCTGCATCTGGCGCGGGTCGCTGATGTTCTCGAGGAACACCGCCGGCACGCGCTCCTTCCGGATCTGGCGGATGATCGCCGCCACGTCCCGCGGGCTCGCCTCGCTGTCCGTCGACACGCCCTGCGGCGCGATGAAGCGCAGGCCGTAGGCCGCCGCGAAGTAGCCGAAGGCGTCGTGGGTCGTGATGATCCGCCGCCGCTCCGGCGGGATGCGGGCGATCGCCGCCCGGACGTCCCGCTCCAGCGCGTCCAGCTCGGCGAGATAGGCGGTCGCTGCCGCCCGATAGGCGTCGGCATGGGCCGGATCGACCTTGGCGAGGCCGTCGCGAATGTTCGCCACGTAGATCCGCACGTTGGCGACGTCCTGCCAGGCATGCGGGTCCACGGCGTGGTCTCCGTCCCCGTGGCCGTTGCCGTGGTCGCCGCCGTCGCCGTGGGCGTGCTCATCCTGGGCGGGCAGAGGCTTCACGCCCGCGGAGGCCACCACGACGGGCGCGCGCGTCCCGGAGGCCCGGATCAGCCGGTCGAACCAGCCCTCCAGCCCGAGCCCGTTGACGAACACGATGTCGGCTTCGGCGAGCTTGCGCGCGTCGGCCGGGGACGGGCTCAGGCCGTGGGCATCGGAGTCCGGCCCGACCAGCGTCGCCACCGCCACGTGCGATCCGCCGACCTGCCGGACGAGGTCGCCGAGGATCGAGAAGGTCGCCACCGCCCGCACCGGCCCGTCCGGCGGGGCGGCCGCGGCAGGCCACGCAGACCCGAACCACAGGCACAGGATCGCGAGCGCCGTGATCCGGAAAGTTGTCGCCACGTCCCGCACCGCTCACCTGCCCGAAGTCCCGTCGCGCCTGCCACTAATGTAACATTGTTACATACACAAGCGGGATACACGGCGGGTGCCCTATGCGCGGCGTTGGGTGCCGTCGCGGGCCGCGGCGACATCCCGAGCGTGAGACGGAGAATTTCATGTCCCGACGTTTGACGACGGCCATGCTGGTGAGCGGGGCCCTCGGACTGGGGCTCGCCGGCGCGGCCGTTGCGCGCGATCACGGGGCCGACGGTTTCCGCGGGCACGGGCGCTGGAGCGCGCTGACGCCCGAGGACCGCGCGGCCTTCACGGATGCCCGCATCGCCGCCCTGCATGCCGGGCTGAAGCTCAACGCCGACCAGGAGAAGCTGTGGCCGCCGGTGGAGACGGCGATCCGCGACATGGCCAAGCTGCGCCAGCAGCGGCGCGAGGCGATGCGCGACCGGCCGAAATTCAGCGACGACGCCCCGGCGGCGCTGCGGGCCATGGCGGACGCGGCGAGCGCGCGGGGCGACGCTTTGCGCAAGCTCGCGGACGCGTCGCAGCCGCTCTACGCCAGCCTCGACGCCGATCAGAAGCGGCGCGCCATGATCCTCGCCCGGCCGATGGGCCCGATGGGCGGCCACGGCATGCGGGGCGGCTGGCACCGCGACCGCGGTGACGATCATGACGATCGCGGGCCGCGCGGCGACGACCGCTGAGCAAAAGCCTTGATCCGCGGCGGCGGCGGCGGCAAACCGCTGCCGCCGCGCATTCTGCCAAAGGGCGGCACTGATCCGACCCGGTAGGTCTCATGGCGCGCCTTCCCGGCGACACGGCTCCCCTCCTCGCCCGGCTCTGGCGCACCTGGCTGTACCCGCACCGGGCCACCCTCGCGGTGGTGCTGGTGCTGATCGCGCTGGTGGGCGCCTCGACCGGGCTCTACCCGGCGCTGATCAAGGCCGCCTTCGACGCCTTCGACCGCAAGGATGCCGCCGCCATCGCGTACGGACCGCTGGTGGTGATCGTGGTCACGGCCACGCGCGGCTTCGCCCTGTACGGACAGACGGTGCTGACCAACCGCGTGGTGACCCGGGTCGAGGCCGACATGCAGGCCGCGCTCTACGGGCACCTGATCGATTCGGACCTCGCCCAGCTCGGCCGCGAGAGCCCGGCGGCGCTGACCCAGCGCTTCACCACCGACTTCGCCTTCATCAAGGAGGCGCTGACCCGCATCTCGACGGTCCTGCTCCGAGACATCGCGATGCTGATCGGGCTCGTGGCGGCGCTGATCTGGATGGATCCGGTGCTGACCCTGGTGGCCGGCGTCACGGTCCCGTTCGTTGCCGGGCCGATCGGCCGGATCGGCAGGAAGCTCCGGCGGGTCTCGACCTCGACCCAGGAGCAGATGGGGGCCACCGCCAGCCTGATCTCCGAGAGCCTGCAGGGGGCGCGGGTCGCCAAGACCTTCGCCATGGAGAGCTACCTCAAGGGCCGTGCCGCCGCCGCCCTCGACGAGGTGCGCCGCCTCAAGATGAAGGCCGCCAACGCCCGCGGCCGCCTCGACCCGCTCCTGGAGATCGGCGGCGGCATCGCGGTGGCGGGCGTGCTGGTGCTGGTCGGGCAGCGGGTTCTCGCCGGGGAGAAGACGGTCGGCGACTTCACCGGCTACGTGGCGGCGCTGCTGCTGGCCGCGCAGCCGGCCCGGGCGCTGGGCAATCTCAACGCCATCCTGCAGGAAGCCGCCGCCGCGCTGCGGCGCTACTTCGACGTGATGGACGAGGCCCCCACGATCCGCGAGGCGCCGGATGCCCCGCCGCTGGCGATCGCGGGCGGCGCCGTCGAGTTCGCGGACGTGCGGTTCCGCTACCGGCCGGACGCGCCGGCGCTGGAGGGCATCGACCTCGCGGTGCCGGCCGGCTCCGTGACGGCGCTGGTCGGGCGCTCCGGCTCGGGCAAGTCCTCGCTGCTCAACCTCGTTCCGCGCCTCTATGACGTCACCGGCGGCGCCGTGACCATCGACGGCCAGGACGTCCGGACCGTGACGCTGGCCTCGCTGCGCGCCGCGGTCGCGGTGGTCTCGCAGGAGGTCGTGCTGTTCGACGACACGATCGCCGCCAATATCGGCTTCGGGCGGCCGGGTTCGACGCGCACGGAGATCGAGGCGGCCGCGGAGGCCGCAGCGGCCCACGGCTTCATCTCGGCCCTGCCGGAGGGCTACGGGTTCCGGGTCGGCTCGGGCGGCGGGCGGCTCTCCGGCGGCGAGCGACAGCGGGTGGCGCTGGCCCGCGCCTTCCTCAAGGACGCGCCGATCCTGCTCCTCGACGAGGCGACCTCGGCCCTCGACTCCGAATCGGAGCGGCTGGTCCAGGCGGCGCTGACCCGGCTCATGCGTGGCCGGACGACCCTGGTGATCGCCCACCGGCTGTCGACGGTGCGCGAGGCCGATCAGATCGCCGTGCTGGACGCCGGCCGCGTGATCGAGATCGGGCGGCACGACGACCTGCTCGCGGCCGGCGGCCCCTACGCGCGCCTCCACCGGTTGCAGCTGTCGGAATCGGCGACCGCCGAGTGAGCCGCCACGTGGCAGGCAGGGCGACTCGCATATGCGGCGACGCCGTCATGCGCCGGCTCCGTAGATTCGCGCGCCGGAGCGCGCCATAAGGGCCTCAGTCGATGAGGACCACACCGTGAGCGACCTGACGTTCGAGATCCAAAGTCATCCCGCGCCGCGGACCGCCGAGGAGCGGGCCGCGCTGATGGCGAATCCAGGCTTCGGCAAGGTGTTCACGGACCACATGGTGGTGGCGCGGTACACGGCCGGCCGCGGCTGGCACGACGCGCGGATCCAGGCCCGCGAGGCCATCCCGCTGGATCCCGCCGCCGCGGTCCTGCACTACGCGCAGGAGATCTTCGAGGGTCTGAAGGCCTACCGCACCGCCGACGGCGGCGCGGCCCTGTTCCGGCCCGAGGCCAACGCCCTCCGCTTCCGCCGCTCGGCCGAGCGCATGGCGATGGCGCCGTTCCCCGAGGACGCCTTCGTGGAGGCGATGCGCAGGCTCGTCGAGATCGACCGCGCCTGGATCCCCGACACGCCGGACGGCAGCCTCTACCTGCGCCCGTTCATGATCGCCAGCGAGGCCTTCCTCGGGGTCAAGCCGGCCTCGGAATACCTGTTCGTGACGATCGCCTCGGCGGTCGGCTCGTACTTCAAGGACCCGACCGGGACCGTCACCGTGTGGGTCTCGGAGCACTTCACCCGCGCCGCCCCGGGCGGCACGGGCGCGGCCAAGTGCGGCGGCAACTACGCGGCGAGCCTCGCGGCGCAGTCGGAAGCGGCGTCCCAGGGCTGCGAGCAGGTGGTGTTCCTGGACGCGGCCGAGCGCCGCTACGTCGAGGAGCTCGGCGGCATGAACGTGTTCTTCGTGTTCGAGGACGGTACGCTGGTGACGCCGCCGCTCTCGGACAGCATCCTGCCCGGCATCACCCGCGACTCGGTGATCACCCTGGCCCAGGAGGCCGGCCTGACCGTGAAGGAGGAGCCCTACACGATCGACGCGTGGCGCGCCGACGTGCGGGAGGGTCGCCTCACCGAGGCCTTCGCCTGCGGCACCGCCGCGGTGATCACGCCGATCGGCACCGTGAAGGGCCGGGAGGAGAGCTTCACCATCGGGACCGGCAAGGCCGGCCCCGTGGCCCAGCGGCTGCGCAGCCTGCTGGTGGACATCCAGCGGGGCAATTCCAATGACGCCCATGGCTGGTTCCAGAAGATCTTCTAGGGCTCTTCGCCCGGCCGCGGCGGCGCGACCGGCGTCGGGACGGCCGGGCCTGCCTCCGGGACCCGGCAGGCGCCCGTGCCGGCCCCGCCCCGATCTGCCGGAGCGCGCAGGCCTCGACCTGGGTCTGCGGCCGGCCGCGCGGTCGCCGGACGCTTCCGGCACCGCCGTGCGTTCCCGCGGCGCGAGGCGATCCGACCGGAACGACCGATCCGCGACGCGGCGGACGCCCGCGTGACGGACGCCGCGATCCTCGCTCCCGACATCCCCGTCGGTCCCTGGAACCCGGGCGTCCGGTCCGATCTGCCGTCCGCGTTCCTGCCTCTGGTCACCGTCTACAGGCCGGAACACGTCGAGACGCCGCTCCGCGACGCCCTGGACCTGAGCGATCTCTGCGGGCTCCCTGCCCGCCAGCTCACGCGGTTCCGGGCCGGCCGCCTCGTCGTCCACGAGGTCCTGATCCGGGTCATGTCGGACCTGTCCGTGCCGGTCGGCGCGGTCTACGCCGATCTCGGCGTGAACTTCCGGGCCATCGTCGCGACGATCCTGCGCGAGGGAATCGAGCCCCGCCTCGGCGAGATCGAAGCCGCCCTCGCGGGCCTCCGCGCCGAGGCCGACACGGTGCTCGCCCGCGAGGTCGCCGCGATCCTGGACGAGCGGCCGGCCCCGCCGCCGCCGGAGCCGCGCTGGTTCGACCGGCTCCTCGGGCGGCGGCCCGCGATCATCGAGGCCCCGCGCGAGGATCTTCCGACCCGCGCCCTGCGCCACCTCGAAACCTGGCAGCGGCGCGCCGCCGAGGCCGGCGACGCCCTGGAGATCGCCGCCTGCGAGGCCCTGCGCGCCGTCGTGTCAGGCCTGATCGCCCGGCAGAACACCGTCATCCGCGACGCGGCCCTGCTGCGGACGATCGCGGGGACGCTCGTCTCGAACGGCTACGGCAGCCGCCGCATCGGCGAGCAGATCGAGCCCTGGATCGACGCGGTCGTGGAGGCGCAGCGCTACCGGCGGCTGGCGCCGCAGGATCATCCGGTGGTGATGAACGTGAAGGGCGCCTCGGCGTCCGGGAAGAGCACGATACGTCCCTACCAGCTCGGCCTCGCCAGGCGCCTGGGCATGGCGTGGTCGGACTTCGCGGTGATCACCCCGGATGTCTGGCGCAAGTACCTCCTCGACTATGACAGCCTGGGCGAGGCCTCGCGCTATGCCGGGACGCTGACCGGCTACGAGGTCGAGATCATCGACATGAAGCTCGACCGCTACGTCACCCGCAAGGCGGCGGAGCGGCGGATCTCCAACCTGCTGATCGACCGGTTCCGGTTCGACAGCTTCCAGGCCGAGGCCGGCTCGGACGGCGGCGGCCAGCTGCTCACCCGGTTCGGAGACCGGGTCTACATGCAGTTCATGGTCACGCCTCCGGCCGACACCGTGGAGCGGGCCTGGAAGCGCGGCGAACTGTTCGGCCGCTACAAGGCCGTGGAGGACCTGCTGGCCCACAACGTCGAGGCCTATACCGGGATGCCGCGCCTGTTCTTCAACTGGGCGCTCGCCCGCGACAAGCAGGTGGTCTGCGAGTTCCTCGACAACAGCGTGCCGCTGGGCGAGCGCCCGCGCACGATCGCCTTCTGGGCGGACGGCATCCTCAACATCCTCGACGTGAAGGGGCTGATCGACATCGACCGCTTCCGGAAGGTCGACATCTTCGCCCGCGGCCCCGAGGCGGTGTTCGAGGGCGCCGACCTCTCGGCAGCCGCCAACACCACCTTCCTGCGGGACTGCCTGCGCCGGATGACCACCGTCCGATTTGTTCAGGCCGAGACCGGACGCGCGATCCTGCGACTCGACCGCGGACGCATCATCGCGCTGGATCCGGACACCCTCGCGGCGGTGAAGGCGGGCCCGGACTGGGAGGCCGCCTGCGCGGTCATCGGCTTCCCGAGCGATCCGGGCCCGATCCCCATCCTGGAGGAGACCCTGCACCCGGCGGACGCGCCGACGCTCGGCGCGTGGGGCCCGATTCCTGCAGCGGGGCAAACGGAATAATATCGCCGCCCTGACAGTTCATCCCGTCCGTCTCACGCTGGTATATTGCATACCTAGAACGGATGTGCATGATCGTCGGTGCATGAGAGACGCCGCCATAGCAAGGCCGCGCCGCCCAAGAGAGAGGCTCAGGGATGGAACGCCAGGATTCGCCGTCGGCGAAATGGTGGCAGCTCGCCTTCGGCGTGATCTGCATGGCCATGATCGCCAACCTTCAATACGGTTGGACATTGTTCGTCGACCCCATCGACCAGCGCTATCATTGGGGTCGCGCGGCGATCCAGCTCGCCTTCACGCTGTTCGTCGCCACCGAGACCTGGCTGGTCCCGGTCGAGGCGTGGTTCGTCGACCGCTACGGTCCGAAGATCGTGGTCGCCTTCGGCGGCGTGATGATCGCCCTCGCCTGGACGATCAACGCCTACGCCGACAGCTTGGCGATGCTCTATCTCGGCGCCGTCATCGCCGGCATCGGGGCGGGCTCGGTCTACGGCACCTGCGTGGGCAACGCGCTCAAGTGGTTCCCGCACCGCCGCGGCCTCGCCGCCGGTGCCACCGCGGCCGGCTTCGGCGCGGGTGCCGCCATCACGGTGGTGCCGATCGCCCGCATGATCGCGTCGAGCGGCTACCAGGACGCCTTCCTGTACTTCGGCATCGGTCAGGGTGTCGTGGTCCTCGCGCTCGCCTTCCTGCTGCGCAAGCCGTCGACCAACACGCCGGTCCAGCGCAAGAGCACCCGCCTGCCGCAGACCAAGGTCGACCGCAGCCCCCGCGAGGCGGTGCGCACCCCGGTCTTCTGGGTGATGTACGCCATGTTCGTGATGGTCGCCTCCGGCGGCCTGATGGCGGCGGCGCAGATCGCCCCGATCGCCCACGACTTCCAGGTAGCCGGCGTGCCGGTGAGCCTGTTCGGCCTCCAGATGGCGGCCCTGACGCTGGCGATCTCGCTCGACCGGATCTTCGACGGGTTCGGGCGACCGTTCTTCGGCTACGTCTCCGACAACATCGGCCGCGAGAACACGATGTTCATCGCCTTCTCGACGGCGGCTCTGGCGGTGATCGTGCTGCTGACCTACGGGCACACCCCTATGGTCTTCGTGCTGGCCACCGCGGTGTATTTCGGGGTCTTCGGCGAGATCTACTCGCTGTTCCCGGCGACCTGCGGCGATACGTTCGGCTCCAAGTACGCGGCCAGCAACGCCGGCCTGCTCTACACCGCCAAGGGCACCGCGGCCTTCCTCGTCCCCTTCGCCAGCATCCTGTCGGCGGCCTACGGCTGGTCAGCGGTGTTCACGCTGATCATCATCCTCAACGTGACGGCGGCGGCGATGGCGATGTTCGTCCTGCGCCCGATGCGGGCCCGCTACCTCGCCACGGAGGAGCAGCCCGCGGCGCTCGGCGCCCAGCCGATCCGGGCGGCCTGACCGGCCCCCGCCCCACGACGTCGCGCGAGCGACGTCCGACCGTCACGGATCCCCCGCCCGCCCCCTGTTCGGGAGCGCGGGGGATCCCCCAGCCAGCCGGCGCCGAGAGCCGCCCGTACACACCGATCCTCCGGGAGAAACCGTGATGACCGCAGTCGCCAAGATCGTCCACACCGCCCCCGAGGTCGAGGCAGAGCCCGAGCTGACCGACGGCTTCCACCTCGTCATCGACGCGCTCAAGCTCAACGGCATCGAGACGATCTACGGTGTCCCGGGGATCCCGATCACCGACCTCGGCCGCATGGCCCAGGCCGAGGGGATGCGGGTGATCTCGTTCCGCCACGAGCAGCACGCCGGCAACGCCGCGGCGATCGCGGGCTTCCTCACCCAGAAGCCGGGCATCTGCCTCACCGTCTCGGCCCCGGGCTTCCTGAACGGCCTGACGGCGCTCGCCAACGCCACCACCAACTGCTTCCCGATGATCCTGATCTCGGGCTCCTCCGAGCGCGAGATCGTCGACCTGCAGCAGGGCGACTACGAGGAGATGGACCAGCTCGCCATCGCCAAGCCCCTGTGCAAGGCGGCCTTCCGCGTCCTGCACGCCGCCGATATCGGCATCGGCGTCGCCCGCGCCATCCGCGCCGCCTGCTCGGGCCGGCCGGGCGGCGTCTACCTCGACCTGCCCGCCAAGCTGTTCTCCCAAGTGATGGACGCCGAGGCCGGCCAGAAGTCGCTGGTCAAGGTGATCGATCCGGCGCCGGCCCAGCACCCCGCCCCCGAGGCGATCGCCCGGGCGCTGGAGGTCCTGAAATCCGCCAAGCGGCCGCTGATCGTGCTCGGCAAGGGCGCCGCCTACGCCCAGGCCGACGCCGCCATCCGTTCGCTGGTCGAGACCAGCGGCATCCCCTACGTGCCGATGAGCATGGCCAAGGGCCTCCTGCCCGACACCCACCCGCTCTCGGCCGGCGCGGCGCGCTCCACGGCGCTGAAGGACTCGGACGTGGTGCTGCTGGTCGGCGCCCGGCTGAACTGGCTGCTGTCGCACGGCAAAGGCAAGAGCTGGGGCGAGCCGGGCTCGACCAAGTTCATCCAGATCGACATCGAGCCCCGCGAGATGGACTCGAACGTCGAGATCGTCGCCCCGGTGGTCGGCGATATCGCCTCCTGCGTGCAGGCGCTGCTCGACGGCATGGGCAAGGGCTGGCAGCAGCCCCCGTCCGACTGGATCGAGACGCTCAAGAGCAAGCGCGAGGCGAACGTCGCCAAGATGGCGCCCAAGCTCATGAGCAACGCCGCGCCCATGAACTTCCACGCCGCGCTCGGCGCGCTGCGCACCATCGTCAAGGAGCGGCCGGACGCGATCCTGGTCAACGAGGGCGCCAACACCCTCGACCTCGCCCGGGGCATCATCGACATGTACCAGCCGCGCAAGCGCCTGGACGTCGGCACCTGGGGCATCATGGGCATCGGCATGGGCTTCGCCGTCGCGGCCGCCGTCGAGACCGGCAAGCCGGTGCTCTGCGTGGAGGGTGACAGCGCCTTCGGCTTCTCCGGCATGGAGGTCGAGACGATCTGCCGGTACGGCCTGCCGGTCTGCATCGTGGTGTTCAACAACAACGGCATCTACCGCGGCACCGACACGGACCCGACCGGCCGCGACCCCGCCACCACAGTGTTTGTGCCGGATTCCCGCTACGACAAGATGATGGAGGCCTTCGGCGGCGTCGGCTACCACGTCACCACGCCGGACGAGCTGACCCGCGCGGTCAACGAGGCGATGAACTCGGGCCGCCCGGCCCTGGTCAACGCCGTCATCGACCCGGCCGCCGGCAGCGAGAGCGGCAACATCGGCAGCCTGAACCCGCAGAGCGGGATCAAGAAGAAGAAGTGAGGCCGAGTCCCTCGCGGGATCTCTGACACCACACCATCGAAGCCGGGCTCGCGTGTCGAGCCCGACGCTCTGCCTTAGCGAGAACGGCGGCGCGGTCCAGTTCCGCGCCGAGCGCGTGGACGGCTTCGCCGCGCTCGCCGTGACGGCGCCGCATCCGTCATCCGTTCGGTGACGGTGCATCCATGATCGACCCCGACCTCGCCGGCCGCCTGCACTTCCGCCACCGGCTCCCGACCGAGGAGCCCCTCCCCCCGGGCCGGCACGACCTCGGCCTCTTCGCCGAGCGCGACGCGGTGCTGGTCGTCCCCGACGGGCTCGATCCGCGCCGCCCCTGCCCGCTCGTGGTGCTGTTCCACGGCGGCGGCGGCAGCGCCGAGCGCATCCTGCCGATGCTGGAGGCGCACGCCCGGTCCGAGCGCTTCCTGCTCCTCGCACCGCAATCCCTGTTCCCGACCTGGGACGTCGTCATCGCCGGCCACGGGCCCGACCGGGAACGCGTCGCAGCGGCGCTGGCGCACGTCGCCGACCGGTTCCTGCTCGATCCGCAGCGCCTCTGCTTCGCGGGCCACTCGGACGGCGGCAGCTACACCCTCTCCCTGGGGCTCGCGAACGGCGACGTGGCGCGCCACCTGATCGTCTCGTCGGCCGGGTTCCTGTCGGTACACATGCAGGTCGGCGCGCCGCGCATCTTCCTGTCGCACGGGACGCAGGACGAGCAGATCCCGATCGACCGGAGCGCCCGGGTCCACGTGCCGGCCCTGCGCGAGGCCGGCTATCCGGTCACCTACGTCGAGTATGACGGCCCGCACGCCCACCAGCCGGACGTGGTGGCGCAGGCGGTCGCGTTCTTCCTGACGGATCCGCCCGACGGCACCTGAGGCTCAGGCCAGGGCGGCCCGGGACGGCGCGCGGGCGCGGATCGGCGCCTCGGGCGCGTCGGCCTCGGACAGGAGCGCCGGGATCAGGTCGGTCTGCGAGACGATCCCGACCAGGCGGCCGTCGGCGTCGACCACCGGAAGGTGGTGAAGGCCCGCCTCCGACATCCGCGGCACCAGCGCGGCCACGGGCGTGTCGGGACCGACCGGCTCGACCGCGCTCATGATGTCGGCCGCGCAACCGTGGGGGGCACGCCCGCGCTCGGCGGTGAGGCGCAGGCGGCGGCCGAGGCCGAGGCGCGGCCCGCTCCGGTCCCAGGCGGCCTTGTCGAGGAGATCGGTCTGCGTCACGATTCCGAGGATGCGGGCGCCCTCGTCGGTGACCGGAAGCGCCTTGATCCGGTGACGGCGCAGCAGCCGCATGGCCTCGGCGAGCGGCGCGTCCGGCGCCACGGCGATCACGTCGCGCGACATGATCGCCGCGCAGGTGATCGGGCCCGAGCGGCGCCCGTAGACCCGCATCTGCACGCGCCGCAGGATCTGCTCCAGGTCGCTCCGGTCGACGTCGAGCAGCTGGTCGAAATCCTCCAGCGCGGCGTCGAGGTCCGAGGCCCGGAAGCCGACGCGGGCTTCCGAGGGCGGATCGGCCGTCCGGGGCCCGGCCGGGCGCAGGTGCGGATAGGTGCGCCCGGTGAGGTTGTTGAACAGCAGGGCGGTGGTCAGCAGCAGCAGCGAGTTGGCGGCTACCGGCCAGAGCACGAAGCCGTAGCCCAGCTCCCGGATCGCCGGGCCGCCGAGGACCGCCGTCAGCGCCACGGCCCCGCTCGGCGGGTGCAGGCAGCGCAGGGCCATCATCAGAGCGATCGCCACCCCGATGGCGCAGGACGCCGCCACGAACGGGTCGCCGATCCAGGCCGCCGCCGTGACGCCCACGAGCGCCGCCACGATGTTGCCGCCGAGGATCGACCAGGGCTGCGCCAGGGGGCTCGCCGGCACGGCGAAGAGGAGCACCGCCGAGGCGCCCATCGGGGCGATCAGCACCGGCAGCGCCTCGGCCGGGACGGAGGCACGGCAGACGAAGCCGGTCGCGAGGATGCCCACGAGGGCACCGGCGGCGGAGCGCAGGCGCTCGCGCTTGCTGACCGGGGTCAGCTCCGGCAGGAACCGGCTGAGGAACGCGCGCATCGGGTCCGGGGCTCACACATGAAAAGGACGGCGCCCGGGAGCGCCGTCCTGTCTCAGGAACGCTGAGGTGGGGCGGTCTCTATCAGACCGCGCGGGCCTCGTGCATCGCCCGGATCTGCTCCTGGGTGTAGCCCAGGTCTGCGAGCACCTCATCGGTGTGCTCGCCCAGCAGCGGCGACGCCTTCACCTCGACCTGCATGTCGGAGAACTTGATCGGGCTGCCGACGGTCAGGTACTTGCCGAGCTTCGGGTGCGCCACCTCGACGACGGTGCCGCTCTCGCGCAGGGACTTGTCCTCGGCGATCTCCTTCATTGACAGAACCGGCGCGCAGGGGATGTCGTAGGTGCGCAGGATGTCGACCGCCTCGAACTTGGTCTTGTCGGCGAGCCACTCCTCGATCGTCTTGAAGATGTCGAAGATCTTGTCCTGGCGGGCGCGGGGGGTGTTGTAGCCCGGATCGCTGATCCACTCCTCCTTGCCGAGCGCCTTGCAGATCGGCGCCCAGGCATGGCCCTGGATCGTGAAGTAGATGTAGGCGTTCGGGTCGGTCTCCCAGCCCTTGCACTTCAGCACCCAGCCCGGCTGGCCGCCGCCGCCCGCGTTGCCGCCCCGCGGCACCACGTCCGAGAACTCGCCGTGGGGATACTGCGGGTACTCCTCGAGGTAGCCGAGGGCGTCGAGGCGCTGCTGGTCGCGCAGTTTCACGCGGCAGAGGTTGATCACCGAGTCCTGCATCGACACGGCGACCTTCTGGCCCTTGCCGGTCTTGTTCTTCTGGTGAAGCGCCGTGAGGATGCCGATGGCGAGGTGCATGCCGGTGTTGGAATCGCCGAGCGCGGCGGCGCTGACGGTGGGCGGCCCGTCCCAGAAGCCCGTGGTCGAGGCGGCACCGCCCGCGCACTGGGCGACGTTCTCGTAGACCTTCAGGTCCTCGTAGTGGTGACCGTCCGAGAAGCCCTTCACCGAGGCGAGGATCATGCCCGGGTTCAGCTCCTGGATGCGGGCCCAGGAGAAGCCCATCCGGTCGAGGGCGCCGGGACCGAAATTCTCGACCATGACGTCGGAATCCTGGATGAGCTTCTCGAGGACTTCCTTGCCGGCCTGAGTCTTGGTGTCGAGGGTGAGCGAGCGCTTGTTGGAGTTCAGCATCGTGAAGTAGAGCGCGTCCGCGTCCTCGACGTGGCGCAGCTGGGTGCGCGTGACGTCGCCGGCGCCCGGACGCTCGACCTTGATCACGTCGGCGCCGAACCAAGCGAGCAGCTGCGTGCAGGCCGGGCCGGCCTGGACGTGCGTGAAGTCGATGATCTTGATGCCTTCCAGCGGCTTGCTCATTGGGCGTTCTCCCTGTGCGGTTTGGTGATCGGAACCTTCGGATCGTCCGGCGGGCTCAAGGCGCCCGGCGGGTCGGATCCGAGGAAGCTTCGAGTTCGGCGACGCGCTGGCGCAGGCGCTTCTCCTCGGCCCAGCGCTCGGTCTCGTCACGGATCACGGCGACGATCCCGGTCACGTGGTCTGAGGCGTCCCGCACCATCCCCACCGTGAAGGCGATGGAGAGCTGGCGGCCGTCCTTGTGGAGCGCCGGCACCCTCAGGGTCTCCGCCCCGTAGCGGGTGACGCCGGTGCGCATGGTCTTGGCGTAGCCGTCCCAGTGGCGCCGACGGTGCCGCTCGGGCGTGATCAGATCGAGCGTCTGGCCGAGCGCCTCGGCGGCGGTGAAGCCGAAGATGCGCTCCGCGGCCGGGTTCCAGACCGTGATGGCGCCCTCCGGATCGGACACCACCACGGCGTCGCCGATCGCCTCGGCCAGTCCGTGGGTTGCGGAGGAACCGGGCGCGGCCAGCGTCGGCCCGGTCTCGGTCATGGGCGCCACCCGGCCTGCGGCGCGGATGAGTGTCGGGTCGCGGCAGTCCGGCGCCTTGTCATGGGGCGGCCCTTCCTGAACGTCACGCGCGGGAGCGGCGTTAAAATTCCTGTCCCGCATCCTTGAAGGGCCGTCACCCGCCCTCTTCGGTTGGTATTTGGTATGCCAAATGGAGAATGGCGTCAACCGGCGGGGTGACAGGTGGAACTTTTCTTCAAGCCCGCGATCCCGATCCGGATCGGACCGGACTCCGAGCGAGCGCCGCCCGTCCGTGGCCGGGCAGCCCAGCGAGGCGGCCATGTCCTTCTCAGATTTGCCGCTTTCGGCGAGCAGGAGGTCGTCGTCAGACAGCTCGGACCGGCGGTTCGGCACACCGCCCTGGAGACCATCTCGGTGATCCGTTTCGAGAAAGTCAGCAAGGTCTACCGCACGGAAGGTCACCGGCGGACTATCCTGGAGCAGGTGTCGTTCACCCTGAAGCCGGGCGTGTCCTACGGCATCCTCGGCATCAACGGCGCAGGAAAGTCGACCACGATGCGGCTGATCGCCGGCACCGAGGACGCGACGCGCGGCCGGATCCACCGCGGCCTCCGGGTCTCCTGGCCCCTCGGCTTCGCCGGCGGCTTCCACCCCAAGATGACCGGGCGCGACAACGTCACGTTCGTGGCGCGCATCTACGGCGAGGATCCGCGCAAGGTGCTCGACTTCGTCGAGGACTTCTCGGAGCTCGGAAGCTACCTCGACGTTCCGATCTACACGTACTCGTCGGGCATGGGCGCGCGACTCGCCTTCGGCATGAGTATGGCGATCCCGTTCGACTGCTACCTGATCGACGAGATCACCTCGGTCGGCGACGCGCGGTTCTCGAAACGCTGCGACGAGGTGTTCTCGCAGCGCCGGAAGAACGCCGACATCATCATGGTCTCGCACTCCATGGAGACGATCCGCCAGTGGTGCACGCAGGGGCTGGTCCTGCTGAACGGTCGTGCGATCATCTACGAGGACGTGAACGACGCCATCGAGGTGTACAGGCGCCTCAACGCCTGACCGGCCCGGCAGCGGCCGGACCGCGACGACATGCTTTTGCCGCCTCGCCGTGCGAGAGACGATCGCGGCGCCGCGTGCGGCGCGGTCGGGATCCCGGTGACGGATCGACCTTCGAGGCCGGGGAGGCCGGGAATCAGACCATGAACATGGAGATCCGGAAGGCCGAGGGGCAGCCGGTCACGCCCGCGGACCGCCAGCAGGCTGTCAGCGAGTCGCTGCGGCAGATCGCGCGCATGTCGCGCTTCGCCGATCGCAAGAAGGGCATCCGGTCCTACCAGGCCGACGCCAAGAACGATCCCTGGATTCCCATCCTGTTCGTCGTCTGCTTCCTGCTGCCGACGCTCGCCGGAGCGGTCTATTACGGCCTGATCGCGTCGGACCGCTACGTCACCGAGGCGCGGTTCGCGATCCGGCCCGCCATCGGCTCGGCCGATAAGACGTCCTCGGACACCGGCGGGTCGAATTCCGGCATGGCGAGCCAGATGGTGGCGCAGGACACGCTGATCACGCGCGAGTTCATCCTGAGCCGGCCGATGCTGGAGCTCCTCGAGGCGCAGTTGCCGCTGCGCCAGTGGTTCAGCAACGAGTCCATCGATTACTTCTCGCGATTCGATCCGGAGAAGCCGATCGAGAAGTTCGTCCGCTACTGGAAGCGGCGCGTCGACATCGAGGTCGAGGCCGGATCCGGCATCCTGTCGGTGGAGGTCGAGGCCTTCGATCCCCAGGAATCCCTCGCCATCGGCAGGGCCGTCATGAAGGAGGCCGAGCGCAAGGTGAACGACCTCAGCGTCAAATCGCGCGAGGATGCAGTCGCCGAGAGCACCCGGGAGCTGCGGCTCGCCGAGGAGCGCATGACCAAGATCCGCCTCGCGACCCGCGACCTGCGCAACCGCGAGGGTGTGCTCGACGCGCAGAAGACCAACGACATCAACGTCAAGATGATCGCCGAGATGCGGGCCTCGCGGATCAACCTCGCGCTCCAGCTCGCGATCGGGCAGCGTGACCTCGGGCCCGACGCGCGCCGGATCATCGACATCAAGCAGCAGATCAAGGACCTCGACGACAACATCGCCCGGATCGAGCGGCAATCCGCCAGCCAGGATCCGGAGCAGAAGCGCCTGCTCTCGGACGCGTTGACCAAATTCGAGGTCCTGGAGAACGACCGCAAGAACGCCGAGAAATACTATCAGCAGGTGCTGACCGCCCACGAGCGCGCGCGCATCATCGCGGCCCGGCAGATCGAGTTCTTCAGCCCGATCGTCGAGCCGGTGAAGGCGGAATCCTCCACCGAGCCGCGGCGGCTCCTGATGATCGGGCTCATCACCGCGGGGGCGGGCGTCCTGTTCGGCGCCGCGATGTTCGCCCGGAAGATGATGGCCTGACGACCGCAGCCGGGACTCACCCGGGACGACTCGCGATCCTCAGCGGCCGGGCCCGGCACTCCGCTCTCCGGCCGCCGGGCCGATCGTGCCGCCGGTCCAGCCCTGCGCCCGCCAGCCCTCGGCGCGCTCGTCGAGATCGATCGACCCCGCGTGGTCGAGGATGGACAGGACGCGCTCGGCCCGGGATTCGTCGGCGCGCACCGTCACCAGAGTGCCGCCCCGGCGTACGCCCTCGGCGTAGGTCTCGGCCTCGTCGGCGCTGAGGCCCGCCGCCGTCAGGCCGCCGATCAGGCCGCCCGCTGCGGCGCCCACCCCGGCCCCCGTCACGGTGGCGACGAGCCAGCCCGCCGCCACCACCGGACCGAGCCCCGGTATCGCCAGGAGACCCAGGCCCGCGAGCAGGCCGGCGCCGCCGCCCAGCACCGTCCCCACCGTGGCGCCGGTGCCGGCGGAATCGGCGGCGTCCACTGGACGGGAAACGGCGGTCCCGGCCGATGGCGGCGGGGCCCCGGGGTCGTCGCGATTCGCGATGATGCTGATGTCGGCGTGGGGGATACCGGCGGCCTCCAGCCGGTCCACCGCACCCGCGGCGGCATCGTAATCGTCGAACAGGGCGGTCAGGGCGCGCAGGGCCATCGAACTCTCCCGGGATTGGCGGGCCTGGGCCCGGCGACGTGACGACGGGGCGGGCGGCCCGGACGCGGGCTCGGTCGGGTCGACGCTCTCACCGTCCGATCAAGCGATCGCGGCGGCCCGGGTTCCCGTCACCGCCAGCCCCATCTTAACGCCGCGCTAACCATCCGCTCGGCAGATCTTGCCGGGTACGTCCCGGGTCGGCGCCGGGCGAACGGCAGCGGATGGCATCGATGGCAGAGACGGCGAGCGCGCCGGCACAGACGGGAGCGGCGGCGGCGGTCCTCGGCCAGCTGACCCTGCCGACGCGCGGCGACCTCCAGGCGCTGTCGAAGCGGTCCGACCTGCTGTTCGCCACCGGCGTACTGGGGATCCTGGCGGTCCTGATCTTCCCGCTGCCGGCGATCCTGCTCGACCTGCTGCTCGCCGTGTCGATCATCCTGTCGGTGCTGATCATGATGACCGGCCTGTCGATCGACAACCCGCTGGAATTCACCGTCTTCCCGACGCTGCTGCTCATCGCCACGATGCTGCGGCTCGCCCTGAACCTCGCCTCGACGCGCCTGATCCTCGGGCACGGCCACGAGGGGACAGCGGCGGCCGGGCACGTGATCGAGGCCTTCGGCCACTTCGTGATGGGCGGCAACTTCGTCATCGGGATCATCGTGTTCGCGATCCTGATCATCGTGAACTTCGTGGTGATCACGAAGGGCTCGGGCCGCATCGCGGAGGTGGCGGCCCGCTTCACCCTCGACGCGATGCCCGGCAAGCAGATGGCGATCGACGCCGACCTGTCGGCCGGCCTGATCGACGAGAAGGCCGCGAAGGCCCGGCGCGCGGCGCTCGAGGAGGAATCCTCCTTCTTCGGCGCCATGGACGGTGCCTCGAAATTCGTGCGCGGCGACGCGGTGGCGGCCCTGCTGATCACGTTCATCAACGTGGTCGGCGGCATCATCATCGGTGTGGCGCAGCAGGGTCTGAGCTTCGGCGAGGCCGCCAAGAGCTACACCCTGCTGACCATCGGCGACGGCCTCGCGAGTCAGGTCCCGGCGCTGATCGTGTCGACGGCGGCGGGCCTGCTGGTCTCGAAGGCCGGCGTGCGCGGCGCCGCCGACAAGGCGCTCGGCAAGCAGCTCGCGCACTACCCCAAGGCGCTGGGCATGTCGGCGGCGGTGATGCTGCTGATCGCCCTCCTGCCGGGCATGCCGATGCTGCCCTTCGTCCTGCTGGGCGGCGGGGCCGGCTACGCGGCGTGGCGCATCAACAAGAACGCCAAACTGGCGCCGCCCCTCGACGCCCAGGGCGCCCCGATGGACGCCGCCGCGGTCGCCGCGGCCGGCGCCGCCAAGGAGGAGACGGTCACCGACCTGCTGAAGCTCGACGACCTCAAGCTCGAGATGGGCTACGCGCTCCTCGCCCTCGTCAACGGCGAGGGCCAGGACCGGCTCACCGACCAGATCAAGGCCCTGCGCCGCCAGCTCGCCGCGGAGCTGGGCTTCGTGATGCCGTCGGTGCGCATCCTCGACAACGTCCAGCTCGACGCCAACGCCTACGTGGTCCGGGTCAAGGAGATCGAGGCGGGCACCGGACGGATCTTCCCGGGCCAGTTCATGGCGATGGACCCGATGGGCGGTCAGGTTCAGCTGCCCGGACAGCACATGCTGGAGCCGACCTTCGGCCTGCCGGCGACCTGGATCGACGCGGCCCTGCGCGACCAGGCTCAGCTCAAGGGCTACACGGTGGTCGATGCCGCTACCGTCGTTTCGACGCATCTCACCGAGGTCATCAAGGCCCACGTCTCCGAGCTCCTCAACCACGTCGAGGTCTCGAAGCTGCTCCGCGAGCTGCCCAAGGAGCACGCCGAGCTGCTCAAGGAGATCGTGCCGTCACAGATCTCCACCACCGGCATACAGCGCGTGCTGCAGTTCCTGCTCGCCGAGCGGGTCTCGATTCGCGATCTCGGGGCGATCGTGGAGGCGGTCGCCGAGGTGGCGGGTGCCGTGAAGAACCCCCGCGACGTGGTCGAGCACGTCCGGGCGCGCCTCGGCCGACAGATCTGCGCGCAGTACCAGGATCCGAACGGCATGCTGCCGATCATCACCCTGTCGCCGGCCTGGGAGCAGGCGTTCATGGAGTCCATCGTGGGCGAGCGGGAGGAGCGCTACCTCGCGATGCAGCCCTCGAAGCTCAGCGAGTTCGTCAACACCGTGCGCGACCGCTTCGAGACGGCGGCGCGCCAGGGCGAGATGCCGGTGCTCGTAACCTCGGCCCAGACGCGGCCGTTCGTGCGCTCGATCATCGAGCGATTCCGCCGCGAGACGCCGGTGATGAGCCAGGCCGAGATCCACCCGCGGGCGCGGCTGCGGACGGTGAACTCGATCTGACGATCGACGGACGGCGTCGCCCGCGCCGCCGCACCCTCCACGCGGCCCGTCCGACGATCCAGGCGCCCACGCGTCGTAAGGTCGGCGGCGCGATCCCGGGCGCGTGCGGTACGGCGTCGGGGGACCGGCGCGACGGTGTCGCGCCGATCGTCGAGGATGCCTTCAGCCCTCTCAGATCGCCTTCTGCTTGAGCTCCCGCTCCATCTCGTGGGCGTCGAGGCCGGGAACGACGACGGGCGGTTCCGGCACCGCGGCCGCCTTATGCCCGTGCGCGGCTGAGCCGATCGCCGCGGCCAGCCGCGAGCGCTCGAAGGCGATCACGACGATCACCGAGACCAGGGCCGGGAGCCAGAAGTAGAAGATCCGGAAGATGATCACCGCTGCGATGATCGCGTCCTTCTGCGCCTCGTCGGTGATGTGCATCGCGGTGATGAAAACGATCTCGAACACGCCGAGACCCCCGGGCGCGTGCGAGGCCAGAGCCACCGAGAACGAGGCCAGGAAGATCGCCAGGACCGGGATGAAGCCCGGGTTCATCGCCTCCGGCAGGGCGAAGTAGATGATGCCCGCCGCGCCCAGCAGTTCCAGCGGCGCAGCCAGCAGCTGGCGCCCCATGATGCCGGGCCGGGGATACTCCAGCTTGAACGACCGGATGTGCAGCGGGCGCAGGTGCAGGATCGAGCCGATCACGTACAGGCCGACGAAGCCCAGCATGCCGATGCCGACGACCAGCGCGGTCTTGGGATCAGTGAGGAAGCCCGGCAGCTTGCCCTCGAGCCGCGTCAGCAGGTGTGGGTCGACCACCAGCGTGAAGCCGCCGAGGAGGACGGTCCCGAGGAAGAACGTGAACGAGCAGAGCGCCACCAGCACGGCGACCTGCGCCGCCGTCAGGCCCTTGGCCGTGTAGGCGCGGTAGCGGACCAGCGCGCCCGAGAAGACCGAGGCGCCGATGTTGTGCGAGAGCGCGTAGGTCGTGAACGAGCAGAGCGAGACGAAGAGCCACGAGATGTGGCGCACGCCCAGGTGCAGCAGCGCGATCCGGTCGTACCAGGCGAGCGCTGCGTAGGCGACGAGCGTCGAGAGGGCCGCCAGCAGGATCCGGTGCGGTGGGATCGCGAGGATCGCAGCCCAGATCGCCGAGAGCGAGGTCGTCTTCAATTCCTGATAGAGGAAATAGCCCGATATCACGACGGCCGCGAGGCCGATCAAGGGCCAGATGAACTCGCTGATCTTCTTCATGAACACCGACGCCCTGGGGAGAGCCCCTGATGCGCCGGCACGCGACGCGCTGCAAGCGGCATCGCGCCGCCGCGATCCCCCTTGTCAGGTGATCGTGACGGTTTCGTGCCGCGGGAGCCGGCCGAGCGGTCCGACGGACCGGGTCAGCCCCGGGCGCGGTTGAGGCCGATCCCGTCCATGGCGGCCTGGTCGCGGGCCGATTCGGCCGCGCGCTCGGCAGTCCGCTCGCGGTCGTTCAGGATCTCGACCTTCTTGAGCTCCTCGAACGCCTCGCCCAGCTCGGCCTTCGCCTCGGCGAGCTGGCCCTCGAGCGCCTGGGCGGACTGGATCATGTTGTCCCGGCGCGTCGCCGCCGCACGGGCGTAGGTCGGGTAGGCGAAGTGACCGACGTCGGTGATTCCGGCCCGGGCCTCCTCGACGGCGACCTCGCGATCGAGCTCCACCGCCATGCGCTGGAAGTCGGCCATCATCATCTCGATCTGGGTCACGCGCCGACGCTTCTCGTCGACCTGGAAGCGGCGCAGGCGGATCAGCGTGTCACGCGATTTCATCAGGACGCTCACTCCACGCAACGCTTGAGGCCGCGCCCGGGATCGTGCCCGGACCGAGCCTGTGTGCGAGCCTGCCCAAGGCAGACCCGCCCGGATCCCCCACGTGCACCATGATCGCGCCGAAGCGTTAACGCCCCGGCCCATGATGCTCAGGCCCCGCCGATGATCTGGGAGAGCCGTGCGTAACCATCGCCGATGGACGTTGCTTCTTCCTTACCCTGCCCCAGAAAAGCCTCAAGATCGGGCATGAGCGCGACCGCCTCGTCGACTTCCTGCGAGGAGCCGGCCCGGTAGGCGCCGAGCCGGATCAGTTCCTCCATGTCGGCGAAGGTCGACAGAATACGCCGTGCCCGCCGGACCACCGGGAGAAAGGCCGGATCGCAGGAGCGCGGCATGGTGCGCGAGACCGAGCGCAGCACGTTGATCGCCGGGTAGCGGCCGCGCTCCGCGATCGCGCGCTCCATGACGATGTGCCCGTCGAGGATGCCCCGCACCGCGTCGGCGACGGGCTCGTTGTGGTCGTCGCCCTCGACCAGGACGGTGAACAGCGCCGAGATCGTGCCCTGCCCCACCCCGGGACCGGCGCGCTCGAGCAGGCGGGGCAGTTCCGAGAAGACCGTCGGCGTGTAACCCTTGGCGGTCGGCGGCTCGCCGGCGGCGAGACCGATATCGCGCTGGGCCATGGCGAAGCGCGTGATCGAGTCGATCATGCACAGGACCTTGGCACCCTGATCGCGGAAGTGCTCGGCGACCGACAGGGTCACGTAGGCCGCGTTCCGGCGCATCAGGGCCGGCTCGTCTGAGGTCGCCACCACGACAACCGAGCGCGCGAGGCCGGCGGCGCCGAGATCGTCCTGGAGAAATTCCTGCACCTCGCGGCCGCGCTCGCCCACGAGGCCGATCACAGCCACGTCGGCGGCGGTGTAGCGGGCCAACATCGACAGCAGCACCGACTTGCCGACGCCGGACCCGGCGAAGATGCCCATCCGCTGGCCGGCGCACATGGTCAGGAAGGTGTTGATGCACCGGACACCCAGATCCAGCGGGCCGCCGACCCGGGTGCGGGCATGGGCGGGGGGCGGATCCGCGCGCAGGGGATAGACGTCACCGCCCTGCGCCAGGGGTCCGAGCCCGTCGACCGGCCGCCCGAGGGCGTCGATCACCCGGCCGAGCCACGCGCCGGAGGGCCGGATCGCGCCGGCCGACTCGTCGCGCACATAGGCGGGGCAGCCGCGCCGCACGCCCTCGAGCGAGCCGAACGGCATCGCCAGGGCCCGATCACCCTGGAAGCCGATGACCTCGCAGGGGACGAGCCCGTGGCCATTGGCGCCCTCCACGTCGACCCGGCCGCCGAGTCGCATCGCGGCCACAGGTCCGGCGACCTCGACCAGCAGGCCGCGGATCGCCACGACCCGCCCGAACGTCTCCAGCACCTCGATCCGCTCCAGCGCGGCCTGCGCCGACGCGAGCGAAGCAACGGATCTTGCCGGATCCTGTGTCATCGGCCTAGCTCTCAACGCTTCGTTTACCGGCCTCCTTAACACTGCGGGTCACGGGCTCGTAGCGGCTCGATCCGGGTCGCGACCACAATCGCGCCCGACGAAGTCGTACCGGTGTGTCCGACGGACAACACCGGGGATCGAATCGTTACGGAGGAAGTACTTACGCCGAAGGGGGCGAGCGGCCTGGACGGGAGCGGATCGGAATCGGGACCGAGGGCGAGGCCGGGGGAACGGTGTTTCTCCTGTCAAGCTCGCGGAACTTCGTACGAGACGCTTGCGGGCAGGAATCAGGTTTTGTTAACGATTAATCCATAGCGTTCCACGTCAAGAGCGACGGAGCGCCCGTCCACAGGCCGGTGGCGGGCGAAGGCTGGGACGTGTCTGCGCGCTGATGCGGCCGGCGGGGCTGGGGACCGACGATGCGGGTACTTTTGATCGAGGACGACAGCGCGACCGCGCAGAGCATCGAGCTGATGCTCAAGTCCGAGAACTTCAACACCTACACCACCGACCTCGGGGAAGAGGGTGTCGATCTCGGTAAGCTGTACGATTACGACATCATCCTCCTCGATCTGAATCTGCCCGACATGTCGGGCTACGAGGTGCTCCGCTCCCTGCGCGTGGCGAAGGTGAAGACGCCGATCCTGATCCTGTCCGGCATGGCCGGCATCGAGGACAAGGTGAAGGGCCTCGGCTTCGGCGCGGACGACTACCTCACCAAGCCGTTCCACAAGGACGAGCTGGTGGCGCGCATCCACGCCATCGTGCGCCGCTCGAAGGGTCACGCCCAGTCGGTCATCACCACCGGCGACCTGATCGTGAACCTCGACCAGAAGACCGTCGAGGTCGGCGGCGCCCGGGTGCACCTCACCGGCAAGGAGTACCAGATGCTGGAACTCCTCTCGCTGCGGAAGGGCACGACGCTCACCAAGGAGATGTTCCTGAACCATCTCTACGGCGGCATGGACGAGCCGGAGCTGAAGATCATCGACGTGTTCATCTGCAAGCTGCGCAAGAAGCTCGCCAACGCCAGCCAGGGCAAGAACTACATCGAGACCGTCTGGGGCCGCGGCTACGTGCTGCGCGAGCCGATGGACGGCGAGGAGCGCATGGCGGTCTGATCCGCCGGTCGCGCCGACTCGTGAAAAGCCCCGCGCGGTCCGGCCGCGCGGGGCTTTCGCGTTCCAGGCGTGTCGCCAGCCCTCACCGCGTCCGGGTGGCGGCGAAGACCTGCGCGGCCGGCGCGATCACCACGTAGCCGCCGCAGGGCGCGGCCCGGCTGATCACCGCGCTGGCCACGCCCCAGATGTAGGTGCCGCGGCGATCCTGGGCGACGACCGGGCCGCCGGAATCGCCGAAGCAGACGCGGGCGCCGTTGGCCCGGGCGATGGTCAGCCCGGTGCTGCTCGCAGCGACCGGCGTCAGTGTGGCGGTGCGCAGGCGCCCGACCGTCCGGCCGGAGAGGCCGGCTCCGGCGATGCGCAGGCTCTTGGGGACGCGGCCCGGATCCGCCGCCAGCGGGACCGGTCGCCGGTCGCGCACCGCCTCGGTCAGGCGCAGGACCGCCAGGTCGAGGGAGAGATCGGAGAGGCTGACGCCCGAGGCCTCGTTCGGCAGCATCTCCCCCGGATCCGGACTGTAGCGGGCGGCGACCCGCGCTCCGTAGACCGGCCGCGCCGGCTCGCTGCCCCTGAAGAACACCACGAGCGCGCCCAGCGGATCACCGTTGACGCAATGGGCTGCCGTGAGCACGAGATCCGGCGCGATCAGCACGCCGGTGCAGCGGGTCAGGTTCAGCGCCTCCTCGGGCCGGGTGATCGTGCCGATCGCCACGGTCGCCTGCGCCAGGGCGTCCCGGCCGGCAGCCGACCCGCCGTCGATCGCGGCGGCCGGGCCCGACAGGCCCAGACCGAGGGTGAGCGCCGACGCGGCGGCGACGCGTCGCGCCCCGGTGGTCGCGAAGGTAGTCCCGAAGCTGGTCACGTGCTGCTCATCTCCGCCGCGAGCCCCCGGACCACAGATGCCGCCCGCGCCGTGCCGCGCAAGCGGGCGCGAGGACGCGGCCGCCGTCATGTCCCTGCCGTCGGCGGCCCGCTCAGCAATCAGCGCGCCACCGTCCAGGTCGTGGTGCCGTCCTTGTTGTCCTTCACGGTCACGCCCATCGCCGCGAGGGCGTCGCGTGCCCGATCGGAGGCGGCCCAGTCCTTGGCGGCCCGCGCCGCCCGGCGCTCGGCGATCAGCGCCTCGACCGCCGCCACGTCGATCCCGGACGCCGCGACCTGATCCCGCTCGCGGTCGCTGCGGGTGCGCGCGAGGAAGCCCAGCAGGTTCGCGCCGGCGCGCAGAGCCCCGGGCTGCGCCTCCGGCCCGCCGCTCAGCCGGTGCAGCTCGTTGATCGCCGCCGGCGTGTTGAGGTCGTCGCAGAGCGCCTCGACGACCCCGGTGGGGAGGTCGGGCGCGGCAGGGTCGTCGCCGGCGGCGTTGTACCAGCGGTCGAGCACGCGGGCCGACTCCTCCAGGCCGCGCAGGGTCCAGTCGATCGGCTGCCGGTACTGGGTCTTGAGCATGGTGAGGCGCACGACCTCGCCCGGCCAGTCGTTCAGCACGTCCCGGATGGTGATGAAGTTGCCGAGCGACTTCGACATCTTCTCCCCCTCGACCTGGAGGAAGCCGTTGTGCAGCCAGACGTTGGCCATCACCGGCGTGCCGAAGCAGCAGCGGGACTGCGCCACCTCGTTCTCGTGGTGCGGGAAGATCAGGTCGATGCCGCCCGCGTGGATGTCGAAGGTCCGGCCCAGATGCTTGGCCGACATGGCCGAGCACTCGATGTGCCAGCCCGGGCGGCCGGCGACGGCGATACCGGCGGGCGACGGCCAGGACGGCTCGCCGGGCTTGGCGGGCTTCCACAGGACGAAGTCGAGGGGCGAGCGCTTGTAGGGGGCGACCTCGACCCGGGCGCCCGCCTCCATCTCGTCGAGGGGCCGCTTCGACAGGCCGCCGTAATCCGGCATCGAGGGGACGTCGAACAGCACGTGGTCCGCCGCCACGTAGGCGTGGCCGGCCCGGACCAGCGTCTCGATCATCGTCGCCATCTCGGCGATGTGGTCGGTGGCGCGGGGTTCGACGAAGCGGGGCCGCGCGCCCGCCACGTTCACGTCCTCCGGCATCAGCACGCCGAGGTCGCGCACGTCGCGGTGGAACTGCGTCAGCGTGCCGTCGGTCAGTTCGCGGATGCTGATGCCGCGCTCGGCCGCCCGGGCGTTGATCTTGTCGTCCACGTCCGTGACGTTGCGGGCGTAGGTGACGTGATCCGGCCCGTAGAGGTGGCGCAGCAGGCGGAACAGCAGGTCGAAGACGATGATCGGCCGGGCGTTGCCGATATGGGCGGCGTCGTAGACCGTCGGGCCGCAGGCGTAGACGCGGACGTGCTGCGGGTCGATCGGCGCGAAGGCTTCCTTGGCGCCGGTCAGCGTGTTGTAGAGCCGCAACATCGGCGCCATGAAACCCATTCCTTTTCCGACGCCGGGGATGACGTCCGGCCCGGAGCCGTGGCCGGAAATCCGGCCCTGCCTTCAACGACCTGAGGGCCCCGCGCGGCGAAGAGCGGCTGAAACGTGGCGGATCCGCCAGCCCCGGCACAGCACCCTGTTGCATTGCGGCGACGGCGCGGCCCGCACGATGGGGCTAACCCAAAAGCGTGAGGAATTCGAGATGGCCTGCGCGCCATGCGGGTAAGGCTTCCTTAACCGCGTCGTCGGACCGTCCCGGCCACGATCCTCACGCCACAGATCCTGTGCCCAAGGACAATCCATGCGACGCTCGGCCGCCGGTTCCCTCGCCCTCGCCACCGTTCTCGCCTGCGCGGGCCTGACCCACGTCGCGCTGGCCGGCACCGACGGCGAGACGCCCGCGAAGGCGCCGGCCCATGTCGAGAAGACGTTCCTGATCCCGTCGAGCGACGGCTACGGCGTCGGCGAGTGCCTGACGACGCCGGGCAGCGCCTGCGGCCAGGTGGTCGCCAACGCGTGGTGCGAGGCGCAGGGCTACGCCGTCGCGAACTCCTACGGGGTCGCCGCCGCCGACGAGTACACCGGCGCGATCAGCCAGCCGGTCCCGGCGCCGTCCGAGCGCCCGATCCGGATCACCTGTCAGGACTGAGCCCGCCGCGGACGGCCCGTGGCCGGGACGCCGCGCGGTGCGCTCGTCCCGGCGGGCGCCGCTCACTTCATGAAGTCGGCGCATTTCTGCGCCGGTTCGGTGCCCCACGGCGCCAGCGGCACCGCCGAGGTCGAGTTCTTCGGCGATCCCTGGATGACCTTGTCCGAGTAGACCATGTAGATCAGCGTGTTGCGCTTGGCGTCGCAGCCGCGGACGATCTGCATCGACTTGAAGATCAGCGACCGGCGCTCGCTGAAGACCACCTCGCCCTGGCTGAGCTTGCCCTTGAAGGCGATCGGCCCGGTCTGCCTGCAGGCCAGCGAGATGTCCGAGACATCCTCGGCCAGGCCCAGCGTACCCTTGATCCCGCCCTTCTCCGGCTGGGTGTACCAGCAGGCCACGCCCGAGACAGCCGGATCGTCGACACCGTAGACCACGAGCTTGTCGTTGGGCGTCAGCGGGCGCCAGACCGTCGACTTGTCGAAGATCCGGTCCGGCTCCTGCGCCGAGGCCGTGCTGGCCGCCGCCAGGCCCAGTGCGAGAAGCCCAACATAGGTGAGACTCCGAAACAACATCGCCGGTCAATTCCCCCTCACGCTTGCCGGCCGGATGTAGGAGGGGTGTCGCGGTCTTTCGAGGGGGCGTAGAATGCCCGCGCTTCCGTTCCGAAGCGCGGATGCGCGCGGGCCCGGATACTCCGGATCGCCGCGCACCCGATCAACGCGATGCATCCTATGCCTCACCGCCCGATCGTCCGTACGCTCGGCCGCCTCGTCCTGAGCGCGGCCATAGCCCTCGGATTGTCCTACCCGCTCGCCACCTCTGCCAGCGCGCAGGAGGCCGCGTCCGGCCCGCCGCCCGCCGAGGCGCGGCCGGCGCCGCAGCTGCCGTCGCCGCAGTGCCGGCGCTACCGGGCGGAGCTGGCCTCGCTCCAGAGCGGCGCCAGCACGACTCGCGCCCTGAACGACGAGATCGGGCGCCTCGAAGCCTACTTCCGCGGCCTCAACTGCGAGGGCGGCAAGTTCCTGTTCTTCGACACGCGGCCGCCCCAGTGCGGCGCCGTGGAGCAGCGCATCCGCGCCCTCAAGGCCACCTACGGCGGCGCCGTGATCGACGACAGCGGCGCCCGGAAGCGCGAGCTCCAGGGCTTGGTCGCCTCCACGTGTCCGCCACGCGAGGCTTATGCCGGCTCCGGCGAGGCCTACGGACGGGGCGGCCCGCAGATGGTCTGCGTGCGGACCTGCGACGGCGGCTTCTTCCCGATGAAGAACCTGCCCGAGGGCCGCGGCGGCGCCGACGAGATGTGTCAGGCCCTCTGCCCCGGGACCGAGGCGCAGGCCTATTCCATGCCGTACGGCGACGATGCCCTGAAGCACGCCGCCTCGGTGAAGGGCAGCCGGGCCTACGCGAACCTCGCCAACGCCTTCAAATTCCGCAAGGAATTCGTTCCGAACTGCTCCTGCAAGCCGGAGGGCAAGTCCTGGGCGCAGTCCCTCGTGAAGGCCGAGAGCATGCTGGTCCGGCACAAGGGCGACATCTTCGTGACGCCGATGCAGGCCGAGGCGCTGTCCCGGCCGAAGGTGCGCCTGACCCTGGTCGGCCGGGCCGACCGGACCGCGGCGGAGCTCGCCGCCGACGCTGCGAGCCGTGCGGGCGTCGACGCGAAGGGCGGCGCCAGCTCCGGGCGCGACGACGCGAAGGCCGATCCCGCCGCGGCCGACGGCGCGAAGGTCGCGGAGGCGAAGCCGGATCACGTTGCCGTGCGCATCATCGCGCCCGACGTGATCGCGGTGCCCCAGCGCCTCACGCCCTGAGGCCGGCTCCGCGTCCCGGGACGCGGAACCAATCGCGGCGTCCGGTGTTCGGCTCGGCCTGAACCGAGACGAGACCGCGATGCGCCTGCTCCGCCTGATCCTTCTCACCGGCACGGTGCTGCCGGCTCTCACGCTCGTGCCGCTCGCCGATGCCGCGCCGGGCCGGATCCAGGTGGCGCAGGGCGGACCGGACGAGCGCGGCCCGCGCGGCGGCGAGCCCCCGCACGGCGGGCCGCGCCCCGAGCGGCCGCCGCAGGAGCGTCCCGGCGCGCCGGCCGAGCGCGAGCGGCCGGAGC